>JBBIOQ010000042.1:0-30320 GCA_037443285.1 Sphingobacteriales bacterium
ACAAAAAATTTGATAGTAAACCCGGCATATACTTTTTGTACAAAGCCATAGCCCTTCTGGCTTTTCATAGCACCTGAATAGAATAAAAAGGTAGCTACAGAAGTAACAAACAACAAGAGGTTACCGCCTTGTACCACCCAAACATCTACCCCTTTTCCAACAAGAAAAGAATTCATGGCCAATGTGCCCAGGGCAACAACTGCAAATACGACTACGAGAGGAATCAACTGTTTTTTCATATCCGTTCAGTGTTCAGTTTTACTTTTTGCCAGGTCCTGTTTCCTTAATGATTTGAATGAGTGCACCAACAATCATGAGCACCGGCAGTGCAAATGCAAACCAAGGGTACTTACTTTCCATTTTGCCATCAATCCATCTTCCCAAAAAAAGCGACCCGATTATCAAGGCAAAGAACTGGAATGCCATGCCAGAATATTTCAGCCAGTTTCGGTTCATTTTGGGTGGGGAATCCATGCGTATCAGATTCAGAAACAGAAAATTCTGTGGCAAGGTACGTATCAGTCGGCTATTTCTTCGGCGGCAGGTGGCGTTGGTAGTAAGGCCGTGTCTTTGCGAAGCGCTGACGTGTCGCCGCGCAAAACCCGCTGCAGTCCGTCGAGGTAGTGCTGCTGTGCAGCAGCAGATTTTTCGAGGCTGTCGGTTTTCATTTTCAGCAAGCGCAACTCCTGCAGTGAACTCTGTTTGCCATAGCCGGGAATGAGAAAACGCAGGTTAGTAAATGAAATGATGGCAAGCGTAATGCCCACCAGCATCACAAAAATGGTACTTACCGCCACGTAAACACTCAGGCGGGTAAGTCGGAAAGTGACCAGTTCTTCAAAGGTGTCGTCGTTGATGACCACCAGCCGATACCTGTTGCGTAATCGCTTAACTACTGCTTGTTTCTGCAATGATTCCATAACTCTGAGCGTTAAAGGTAGCAGCGCCGTGTAAATAAAACCTCCACAGCTATCGGAAAGCGATGAAAGCTTCCTGCAAATGCCAAATTAACGGGCATTTGTATGGAAAAGAGCCTTTTGGATGCTCCCATTGTTTTTCCGTTATTTGTTGTGGTGGATATCCGGAGCCACTGCATTGAAATGATTGATAACCAGTAACTAATACTCCGGAACGACTGCCCGTTATGACCGCATTCAACCGCTTAATTATATTTCTCACCCTTATAATCGGTTCCCTTGCAGGACTTGCCCAGCCCAAGCTGGAATTTCAACTCAAGAAACCCAAGCAATACGAAGAAAGACAACTGGGTTCGGAAAAAATGGCTGACAAAAAATTTACCGCACCCCGCAAATTTTTCCAGAACACCTTTACCCATTACAACTATTATTTTCTCGCCAACGAAAAAATTAAGTCCATTGTCGACTATGCCAGGCAGTCGCAGAAAGACGATTACACCCAGTTACTCTCCTTTTATCCGTACAGCCTCGATATTACTTCCCGCTCCGGCGATATTGATTCCATCCTGTTGCTTTGCAATGCCGGCATCCTGCTGCACGACCTGCGCAACAGTTGGATTGACAACCTGTACCTGACCATGGGTAAGGCTTACCTGCTTCGCAAAGACTACGATTCTGCAGTCATGTCGTTTCAATACCTCAACTACGCTTATTCGCCCAAGGAAAAAGGCGGTTACGACCAACCCATCGGCAGCAATTCTGTTGAAGGCAGCAACGCATTGTCCATTTCCACCAAGGAAAAACCCAATGTGGCGCAAAAGGTATTTTCGAAACCGCCCAGCCGCAATGAATCCTTTGTGTGGATGATTCGGACACTTACTGAGCAGGGAAATTATCTCGATGCCTCTTCGCTGGTAAGCACGCTGCGCAATGACCCTGTTTTCCCTGAAAGGCTGCGCCCAGAGTTGTATGATGCTATGGCCTACCTGTACTACAAAGTGGAGCAATGGGACAGTGCAGGTACTTATCTCGAAAAGTCTTTTGATGTTTATTCTGGTCCTGAAGAAAAAGCCAGGGCATATTATGTGATGGGGCAATGTTTTCAAATGGCCAAGATGCACAAGGAAGCCGTTGACGCATTTGCCAATTGCAGTAAAACAGCTGTTGACCCGGTGATGGATATTTATGCCAGGCTCAACACCATCAGGCTGCGCAAAAGCGATGACCCGAATATCATTGACCAGAACATTGCCGACCTGAAGGCTCTTGCAAAAAAAGACCGCTACACCAACTACCGCGACATTATTTACTATGCCGCAGCCATGTTTGAAATGGAACGACAAGGCTACGATGCAGCAGATGGCTATTTACAGCAAAGCATTCATTTCAATACCGATAATCCGGCCCAACGCAGCCAGAGTTTTATGTTGATGGGCGATGCTCGCTACAGCGCAAAAAAATACGGCGCAGCTTTTATGCCTTACGACAGTGTGGCAACTCCGCAGATGAAACACGCCGATTCGTTGCGGGTGGAAACAAGGCGACCAAACACAAAACCGATTTATGAAGCCGACAAAGTGATTTCGCTGCAGGATAGCCTGCTCAAAATTGCTGCCATGCCCGAAGAAGCAAGGACTGCCTATGTAAAAAATCTGAGCAAACAACTTCGAAAAGAACGCGGCCTGAAGGAGGAAATTTATGTAACATCCGGCAGCACCAATACTTCCTCGGATCTATTCACTGCAGGGCAAGGCACCTGGTATTTCAACGATGCCGCCCGCCGTGCCAATGGTTTCAATGCTTTTCGCCAAAAATGGGGCGATAGGCCCAATACCGACAACTGGCGGCGCAGCAGTGCCATTAGTATCAAGGCCACCATCACTAACACGCAAACGGTGGGCAACCCTGATGCGCCATTACCCGCAACTACTTCTACCCTGGAAACTGAAACTTTTGACACCACTGATATTTCATTCGACAACCTGTACAGCCGCCTGCCCATCAGCGAGGAAAGAAAAGTAAAAGCAAACTCCCGCATCACCAACGCACTTTTTGTAAAGGCAAATGCTTTGCATGAAAAGGTGGAAGATTACCCGGAAGCTATTAAAGTGTACGAACAAATACTTTCAAGAATTGATACGGGACAAATGGTGGCACAAACATTATTTGCACTCATCCACTGCTATGCATACACCGGTGATTTAGCTAAAGCAACCGAAACCAAAAAGCGTTTGCAGAAACAATTCCCCAACGATACACTAACAGCCAAAACAATGGGCAATGTGGCTGCAAAGCAGGCTGAGAAAAAAGATGATGAAATCACAAAGGCTTACCAGCATGTGTACGATTTGTATCTCGAAGGATCTTTTCAAAAAGCGGCCGACGGAAAACGTGACCTCGATTCCAAATACGGGCGCACTTATTGGACGCCACAGTTGCTGTACATTGAAACAGTGTACCTACTGAAATCAAAGCAGGATTCGCTGGCCATGAAAAACCTGGATGCCATCATCCAATACTACCCCGACCATCCTTTGGCTGCAAA
This sequence comes from Sphingobacteriales bacterium, assembly GCA_037443285.1. Lineage (GTDB taxonomy): Bacteria > Bacteroidota > Bacteroidia > Chitinophagales > Chitinophagaceae > Phnomibacter. The sequence continues at coordinate 3,463 of JBBIOQ010000042.1, forward strand.
AGCAAAAGTGATTAAGGAGATTTTGCCAAAACGCAAGGAAATTGAGGAATACCTGACAAAGCTGGATATCAGGCGTGTGCCCGATGAAAAGGTGACCGCACCGCAAACCACTATTTCCACAGCCAAACCATCATCCACTCAAAAACAAACAACAGCTGCCATTGTGCCTAACCAGGCACCCAAGCCTGTTATCGACTCATCGAAAAACCAGTTGAAAGCTGCACCACCTACAGAAATTGCAGCGCCATATACCATCAGGGCCGAGGAGGCACAAGTGGTAGCCATAGTACTGGAAAATGTAGACCCTGCCTATGTAAACGAGGCCACATATTCCCTCACCAACAGCCCACGCACCAATGCATACAATGCAACGGTTTCTGTAGAAAAAAAGAAGCTACGCGACAAACTGTTCCTCATTCTGCTGCGTTCGCCTTCCTTTACCAATGCCACTACGGCATATGACTACATTACTTACCTGAAACCCATGCTGACAAAGGAAATTATCACATGGCTGGAGGCAAATAAATACAGGTTCATCATCGTTTCGGAAACCAACTTAGACCTGCTTTCTCAAGACCCGAAACTGGATGTGTATGAAAAAGTTTTAAAACAAACCTTCCCGGGAAAATTCTGATGAAACGAGGCATCTTTTTTTTAGCTGCCCTGGCGGCATGGCTTTTTGTGCTTGAAGCATGTAAGCCCAACCTGAGCGACATGGAAGTGGAATTGGTGGATACCGGCTACATCAGCAAACTGCCATCCATTGCCGATACAGTTTATACTCTTGTTTTGGGTGGTGATGCCAAAGCCATGGGAGCTGTAAATGAATCTGTTTATGTGATTGGCGGAGGCCAGAAGAAGCTTCGCATTGCATACGATGCATTTGGCAAAGTGCTGCAAATGGTGGAAAGCCGGAATGGCACCACGGTTGATTCTGTAGCATTTTACCCAAACGGGCAGCGCATTTTCAAACTCAGTTTTACCACAGGTGGAATTGCTGACGGGTCCGCCCGTTTTTACTACAGCGATGGCCGGGTTCGCGAAGATGGCCGGTTCACCAATGGCATTAAAACCGGTGTGTGGCGCCTGTTCAGCCCGGATGGCCGGTTGAAAGAAACCCACGAGTTTGACAACTATGGTATGAAATTGCGTTAGCAAAGGCATCATAGTTTTTTGAATGACGAATGCCACACAATTCTTATATTTTCTATGTGGCAAATAATTCCGAAATCTGCACCTGATAAAGCTTATTACCAATGACCCGTGCTGTAAGTATTCTTTGGAAATCCGTTCTGGCATTTTTGGGCTTTGTAGTGCTGCTGTTTTTGGCGGCCAACTTTGGGCTGCTGGGCAGGATGCCATCTATTGAAGACCTGCAGAATCCCTCAGCATCGCTGGCATCGGAAGTATATGCTGACGACGGCACCCCCATGGGCAAATTCTACCTGGAAGACCGCAGCCCCGTAGAATACAAAGACATTTCGAAGAATGTGATTAATGCATTGGTTTCAACCGAGGATGTTCGTTTTTATGAACACAGCGGCATTGATGGCATTGCCATTTTGCGTGTACTGAAAGGCTTTGGCAGCCAGGGAGGTGGCAGCACCATTACCCAACAACTTGCCTTGAATCTTTTTGGAGGCAAGCGTGCTTCCAACAAACTGAGCCGTGGCCTGCAGAAAATAAAAGAGTGGATTATTGCAGTAAAACTGGAGCGCAATTTCACCAAGGATGAGATTGTTGCCTACTATCTCAACACCGTTTCCTTCAGCGAAAATGTGTTTGGCATTCGCAATGCAGCCAGAACTTTTTTCCAAAAAGAACCCGACAGGCTGAGTGTTCCCGAAGCGGCTATCCTGGTGGGAATGGTGAACGCTCCCACCCTTTACAACCCACGCCGTAACCCCAAGGCAGCCCTCGACCGCCGCAACCTGGTGATTGACCGCATGTCTGATGGTGGATATATCAATGCAGCCGATGCTGACGCCTTCAAACGTGAGCCCATCAAACTGAACTTCAAAAAGATGGATGCCAATGCAGGCATAGCTCCCTACTTCAGGGAAAATGTGGTGAAGGATGAAGTGCGCAAACTGCTTAAAGACCTCACGAAACCCAATGGTGAGAAATACGACATCTACCGTGATGGCCTCAAAATTTACACCACCATTAATCCCCGCATGCAGCTGTATGGCGAAGAGGCGCTGGCGAGAAATATGGCAGCCAAACAACGAATTTTCAAGAATTATGAATTTGTAAAAAAGGGAACTGTATTTGCCGGAAGGGACAAAGAAGTGGATCGTTTCATTAAACAAAGCGACCGCTGGCGCCTGCAAAAGGAAGATGGCTTTACCGATGAAGAAAACAGGGCATCTTTCGACAAGCCGGTGGCTATGAAGATTTTTGCATGGAACGCCAAACGTGAAACCGACACTACCCTTTCTCCACTCGACTCCATTCGTTACCTCAAAACCTTGCTGCAGAGCGGCTTTATGGCCATGGAGCCACAAACCGGTTATGTGAAAGCATGGGTAGGCGGCATTGATTACAAAACATTTAAAATTGACCACGTAAACCTGCCTGTAAAACGCCAGGTTGGTTCGGCCATCAAGCCCATGCTGTATTGCCAGGCTATTGAAGAAGCCGGCTTCACTCCCGAAACACCGCTCGATAACATACCACAATATTTCCAGGGCTATGGCCTCGTTCCTGCCAATAAAAAAGGCGCAAGCGGAGGCAGTCCGCCAATGGCCTATTGCATTGCCAAATCGCTCAATGGTGCGGCGGCCTACCTGATGAAACAAATAGGACCACAGCGCTTTGTTGAATTCCTGAAACGTTGCCAGGTGCAGACCGACCTCGAAGCATACCCGTCATTAGCGCTTGGCAGCTGCGACCTCAGTTTATACGAACTGATGTGGATGTACACCATGTTCCCCGGGCGTGGCTTTAATGTGAGGCCACAGTTTATCAGCCGCATAGAAGACCGCAACGGCAACGTGCTGGTAAATGTAGCGCCGCAGATTAAAGAAGTCATTAGCGAGGTTACAGCATATACCATGTGCAAGATGATGGGAGGCGCCATCAAATTTGGTACTGCCACACGCATGAATGCTTATGGCATCAATGCTGAAATGGGTTGTAAAACAGGTACCACCAACAACAATACCGATGCATGGTTTATGATTTATACGCCCGAACTGCTTTGCGGCACCTGGGTGGGATGCGATGAAAACTGGATACACTTTCCCAGCAGCAGTGCTGAGGGCTATGGTGGTGCAGCGGCACTTCCTACCTGCGGCATGTTTATGCAAAGCGTGTATGGCGACCGCAAACTTGGCTACGACCCACAATCGAAATTCATTAAGCCGGCAGTAGAAAAGAACGACATCATTTATGATTACTTCCAGAATGTTTCCGGGCCTCCATCACCCGATGCAGAAGGTGAAGACCAGGGCAACGGGGGTGAGAATGAATACATGGGCGAACAGATGGTAAAAGACACTGCAGGCCTTGGGCAAATAGGCGCCGAATCGGTGCTACCAGTGGAAGCCGACAAAACGCATACCAAGCCAAAACCCGACACCACCAACAAGAAAAACGAACCCGAAAAAGATAAAACGCCGAAGGCAGTACTGCCACCAAAAACGGATAAGAAAAACTGAATAAAAAAAACGCTTCACTTAGTGAGGCGTTTTTTTTGTTGGCTGAATTAAAAGCATATTGCCGCAACATCAGCCGAACAAAAAACGGACTGCCATAACAACAACCGTAAATTTAAAACATTAGCATGCTGATTTGCCGTTAGACTAAATTTGAGAAAGTAAGGTGTAATGACCTCAACAAAAGCAGTCGCGACAGACTTTGACGAAATTGCATCTGAGAGGAAAATTGAAAAGCAACTCATCGAGGCATTTGAAAATAATCTTCGAGTGCTGCTAATAATTGATGAGATAAGTTCGGAACAGAAATCTACCATCAAGAATGATGTTAGTTCATTCAAACTTGCAAGTGGTGAAAGTAATGTACAATTCGCTGGATCAGTTGTTCGCCTTGTACAAAAAATAAATGTTTTGAATAACGAATCAGAATACGCCTTGACTGTGCAATGAAAAAGATTGACAGAAAAAAGTCAGCAACATTGTTTCGGATTGATAACAAGCCAGAAGCTAGTGTACGCTTGAACGAAGCCACTAAAAAGAAGGATGTTGGCCCGACAGTCGTGTTTCTGAGACCCCCCTTTTAAAATTTATTTAATCAAGTCTGTTCTCACAAATTCAATCACCCCCATGAATCTGTCAGCCCAAATCGCCAAAAATCTCAGGGATGTTTATTTCGGAAAAAACTGGACTGCAGTTAGCATGCAACAAAGCCTTGCTGATGTAACATGGCAACAAGCCACTACAAAAGTTTATTCATGCAATACCATTGCAGCCCTCGTATATCACATCAACTATTATGTAAGTGCCGTCACTAAATTTTTGCAGGGCGAACCACTTGATAGCAGGGATGAAATCAGTTTTGACCTCCCCCCGATTCATTCGCAGGAAGATTGGCAAATGTTCTTGGAAAAAACCTGGAGGGAGGCTGAACAATTTGCCTGTTTGATTGAACAGTTGCCGGAAAGCAGGTTTGATGAAATTTTTGTGGAAGAGAAATACGGCAATTACTACAGGAATATTCACGGCATTATTGAACACGCCCATTATCACCTTGGACAAATAGTGCTGCTCAAGAAAATAATCTCGCTTACCTCAACTACAAATGGGGAGTGACCATCAATAACAAATAACTCGAACACAAGAAAGGCATACAACTGAAGAACAACTTCATTGTATGCCTTTTATCATTAGAAAAAGTTGCCGCAAAAATTACATCATGCATGCACAGCAAGTACAGGTGCTACGCTGTGAAAAGCAAGTTGCTTGGTATGGCTGCCTGAAATGATCTTGTCGAGGTAATTGTGCTTACGCGGAATGACTACCAGCATATCGATATCATTCTGGTAAACAAAGGTGTTAATGGCATCCACAAAATGATGCATGTGCAGATTGTGGAATGCAGGATTGAATGAAGCGAACATGTTTTGCAGTTTGTTCCATTCTTTATGCTGTGCATCTGTTAATTGCAGGTTTTCATTTGCATTGGCATATAGCACATGCAACTGCAGGCCAAGCAGGCTTACCAGTTCTGTAATCTTTGTTGCAGGTATGGTGCTATCTACATTTTCAAGTTCCACTGTGAGTGCCAGTTTCTTGAGCGGTCGGTAGTGCATCGTTTCACTTACAATGATAATGGGTACCTGGTTCTTATCGATTACCTTGAGCACATTGCTGCTGCCAAATCGTTCTTCAAACGTGGTTCCACCGCTGATGCCCATCACTACAAAATCAAATTTTTCTCGAAGCAATGCAGCCTGCAATTCATGGTGAAACTCACCTTTCAGCAAAATGAAATCTGTAGGCACTGGTGCTTTTTCAAACAACTGTACCTGCATGCTCTCTAGCATTATCTGCGCTTCCGATTTGTTGGATTCATCATTGAGTTCAATGGGTGAGCCATCGGCCCCTATGCCACCCGGTGATACTGCATGGAAAAGCACGACTTCAGCCTTGGGCATTTGACCCGCCATTTGAATGGCGTATTCAACTGCGTTGACGGATACTTCTGAAAAATCGACCGGAACCAAAATCTTAGTCATAACACCATGTTTGATTTGTAGCAACAAGGTATTCAACCTGTTGTAGAAAGTTTATGACGATTGTCACTTCATACAAAATGTACTGAACATCCATTTACATTTAGTGACCTGCCAGTCCGTTGCCCCAACCCCATTTCAGGAACTCGGGGAAAGCACGGGCCCAGGTAGGCACATCATGTTTACCATCGGCCAGTTCCAGGTATTTAATATCGTGGCTTTCGTTGTAGCCCTTTTCACATAGTTCTTTGATGAGGTCAAGCGTATCGTCAATGCTGTCGATAATGCCATTGTGGTTGCGGTCCATTTTCTCGTCAAGCACGCCTGTCTCAAAAAAGAATTTGAGATGCGGCGCAAATTTTCCCTCGCGGATAAGTTTGTGCATGATGCGGTCGGTAGCCTCCTCATAACCGTCATTCAGGTCGCGGAGGCGCCACCACAGCGAACCGCTGAACACGCCAACCCTGCTGAAAATATCAGCATGCTTCCAGGCCACATCCAGCGCCGATAAGCCGCCCAATGAAAATCCTGCATACGCTACACTTGCAAAGGAATGAGTACCAAACCTGCGGTAAATAAGCGGCAACAGTTCACGCATCACAAACTTGCGGTGATACTTTGCCCTCGAACCACGATTCATGTAATCAAGCACATCGGCGGTTCCGTATTCCAGTTTGCGGTCGGCGCTGCAATGGATGCCAACTACCAGCAGTGGTGATATTTGGTTGTTGGCAAGCAGCCCGTCGATGATGGGCACAAATGGCATCCTGGGCAAATCCTGCCCATCATTCACCAGCAACAACGACAGTTCATGCATCCTTGGGTGATGCGATGGAATGTACAAATCAAGCTCCACTACCCTGTCGAGGTAATCCGAATCGTACCTGATGGATTCAACATGATAATGGATTGTCTTCTCTTTCACAGCAAGCCAGGTTTCAGAAATGCTCATTTCTCAAAAATAAGGGTGTTGCTGTTTCATAATCAAACAACAACGAAAACCCGCCATAGTGGTGGAAAAAACAGGATATGTAAATAGCAGCTCCTTTATTTACCTTGCGGCCCTTTAAATGGAGAAAATCGATTACAGTAAATACAATCCTGTAAGGCCAACCACTTTCCAGGGAAAATTGCTGGTAAATGGCCTTCGCTTCCTGTTTCACATAAGGCGCCTGCTGCTACTGCCGCAGTGGCGTCACTTGGTGCCCAACCATCACGAGGACCCTTTAAAAATGACCTTTCGTGAAAAGCTGTACATGGGCTATAAATACTATTTCAAACCATTGCTGCAGGGCGAAAAGGATTCCGGCATCGAAGATTATTTCCGCCGTCAATCGCTTGCATTAAAAGTGCCGGATGGTTTTATTCCAGAGGCAACTGTTACGCTCAGTGCCGGTGGCGATTTAATTCCTTACACTATAATCACGCCTGAAAACTGTGAGCATTTGTGGGATGAAGCCGGTGATTTCTTTTTCGGCAGCGATATTGTTTTCGCCAACCTCGAAACAGTTGCTGATACAACCAAACCCTATTCAGCAGCCCCGGAAGTAATGCTGCATGATATGTATTTCAACATTGGCGAGGAAAGCTTCCGTATTTTTTCGGGCAATGGAAAATACCGCGGTTACGATGTGCTTGCTACTGCCAACAATCATTCGCTTGATTTGGGAACCGAAGGATTGCAGGCTACCATGCAGTTTCTGAAAAACAAAAGTATTGCGTATTGTGGCAGCGCCATTACGGAACAGGAACGAGATAGTATACCGATCATTGAACGCAACGGTATTCGGATTGCCTTCATCGCCTATACATTTTCGCTTAACAAACACGAGTTGCCCGATGATAAACAATGGATGTGCAACCATCTCAACCTGAATGAAGCCGATGCCGATATTTCGCTCATCATACACCAGGCTGCAGAAGCCCGCAGCAGGGGCGCCGATATTGTAGTGGCCGCATTGCACATGGGATGTGCGTACCAGGCTTACCCCAACATGCACACGGTGCACAACATGCATCGCATCTGTGCCGAAGCAGGCATTGATATTGTGCTGGGCGGACATCCGCACAATATGCAACCACTGGAAGTGTATGAAACTACTGATACAGCAACTGGTAATACCAAACAACACTTGATTGTTTATTCCCAGGGCGATTTTGTAGCCTACGACATTTTCAAATGGTGTCACCTCACCCTTTTGTTGAAATTGCATATTGCAGTGGGCAAGTTGAATGGCAAACGCCACGTGCAACTCACAAAAATGGAAGCGAAACCATTTTACATGCATGTCGACCAAAGTCAGCAATTACGCTTTGTTGACTTCAGGCGGGTTTGCAACGAACCTGAAAAACATTTTTCAGAAAAAAGCGTGATTGAAGAAGTAATTGAATTGAACGGGTTTCTTCATGATTGCATTTTTACAGAGCAACAGCTGCATGTAATGGCTTAAATAGCTTCTTAACCCATCAGCAGTTTTTTGGCCAAGGGCCAAAGCAGCACCACTGCAAATGCACAAAACACAACACCCAATACCATATTGAGTACGTGCAAGAACCTATCGCTGATGTATCGGCGCAGAAACCATGCACCGTAGGCAATACCCACTTCTGCCATAAAGATGGCCATGAGTGCACCGATGTAATACGCAAACCTTTCGCTGTAGGAATAATGCAGTACGGAAGCCATAAGTGCAGAAACTGCCAGCCAGCTGATGAAATTACCCGGGTTGAAGAAGTTGAGCGAAAAACCCTTTGCAGCCAGCAGCCATTTATTGTTGGCAGCCATCACAGGAAAGACCATTTTCGTTTTGCGGTACAGGTTGCTTACTCCCATAACTGCCAGAATGCAGGCACCCACTATGCGAACCACCATTTCGGTTGTGCTGTTCTCGGGCAGCAGGTCGGCATTAAAATACGTTAGCAGAATGAGGATGATATCGGAAATAATAACACCTATTGATATGAACATGGTTGTGCGAACACCATGGTCAAGGCTGGTTTGAATGAGGCTAAAGAAAACAGTACCCAGCATACTGCTCAGCACAATGCCGGTGCCAAAACCATAGAAGAATGCAGCAAACATAGAGACGCCAAACATAAAACATACAAGGTTCAAATAGCCGGCTGATTCGCCAAAAAGTATCTTATTGCTGCATTTTTCTACAACCAACTATTTTTGTTGGCGAGGAAACTGTTTACAACAAAGCGCAGGCATGGAAGCATCGTTCAGAGAAAATTTACTTTTTTTAGTATCCACTCCCCTTTTCATCATATTGATCGGGTTGGAAATGCTGGTATCGAATTGGCACCGAAATGAAATCTATTCAAAGCGGGGATTCGGGCAGAATATGTACATCATGGCAGTGAACCTGGTAATTGATTTTGCCATGCGTTTTGCAGCATTGTACCTGCTGGCTCTTTGCTTTCGGCATCGCTTTTTCAACATCAGTAACAAAGTTTTTTACTGGTTTGCTTTGTTTCTTTTGCAAGACCTTGCCTTCTACACCATGCATTACCTTGACCACCGCATCAGGCTTTTCTGGGCTGTGCACGTAACGCATCATTCGAGTGAAGAGTTCAACCTGAGTGTGGGATTGCGTTCCTCCGTTTTTGAGCCCCTTTACCGTTTCATGTATTTTATACCGCTTACTTTGGTAGGTCTTCAGCCAGTTGACATCTTCTTTGTGTTTTCGCTCACACAGTTGTATGGCATTCTGATACATACACAGTATATTAAGAAACTGGGTATGCTGGAATGGTTTATGGCTACACCTTCTCATCACAGGGTGCATCACGGTCAAAACCCTCAATACATCGACCGGAACATGGGCATGTTCCTGATAATTTGGGACCGGCTCTTCGGCACTTTCACTCCGGAGACTGAACCAGTAAAGTATGGGGTAACAAAACCACCGGTGAATGATAATCCTGTACACATCATTACCCATGAATTTGAAAACATGATGGCAGATGTGAAACAGGCTCCGACTCTTCGTGCAAAACTCATGTACATTTTTGGCCCTCCGGAATGGAAGCACGAAGGCAAAATAGCTGCAGATACTGTGAAGGCCGCCTAGTTGAAACTGAATTCAATGGGCCACCGGAATTCAATTCTCAGGAAATTGAATAAATAATTCTTTTCGTTTGGCATCAATAATGCAGCATCCTCCTGCAATGGATTAGCGGATTCGCTTTGAACTGTATAAGATGAAACAGAAGGAAACCTGCCATGACCAAGGACAGGCATTTTTTTGCAGGCTGCGCCAGCATGAAAAGAAATACTGTGGTGAATCACAGGTATTTCTAAAATTTATCTTTTGGCAAATACCCCTGCAGCCTTCATTTTTGCCATACAGAACCATCTAACTCTACCATGCGCACATCCTTTTTCAGGTTACGTTACCAACTTGGAATATCTGATGCCATTCAGATAATATGGAAAGCGGAAACAAACAAATTCAATAAACTTCACCTCAAGAGTTACAAGCATCCTATTTACTTCAGGTCGTTTAAAGAGGATTTCGATGTGTTTGATTTCATACTGATTTCAAAAGACTACAATTTCAGGCTAACGTTCACGCCAAAAACCATCATTGACGGAGGCGCCAATATTGGAATGGCTGCTGTTTGGTTTGCCAACAAATTTCCCGATGCAGAAATCATTTCTGTTGAACCAGCTGATTGCAACTTCCCCTTGCTCCAAAAGAATACCGAATTGTATAAAAAAGTTACTGCTTACAAAGGTGGTTTGTGGGGCAACCCGGGCTGGTTAGAGTTAGTGGACAAGGGTAACGGTCACACATCTTTTGAAGTTCGTGAATCCGTGGAAAATCAAAAAAATACTATCAGGGCTTACACGATTACGGAACTGATGCACCTCCACAACTGGGAAACCATTGATGTGCTCAAACTGGATATTGAAGGATCGGAAAAGCATGTCATTATGCACGGTGCAGATGAATGGCTACCAAAAACCAAATTCATAGTCGTGGAGTTCCATGACCGGAGAATGAAAGACAGCAGCAAAGAATTTTTCCGGGTATTGGATAAATACAATTTCTCCATGGAGCCTTTGAAAGAGTGCCTGCTTTTTTACAATGAGGACTTGATAAATATGTTTGCTCCCTATCATCAGCAGCCATAAAAAAACTGCGCTGTGTTTTCATTCAGCGCAGTTTCCATCCAAATCTCAACCCAACACTTATTGTAGAAGTACCTTTTCAGCAAATGCCTCTTTTTTTGAAGCATTGGTAACGCGAAGTACATACAATCCTTTCGCCAGCGAGGTAGTATTCATTTGCATAGTTTGTCCTTTCTCTTTTACTTCCACCTGCTTCAGCATTAAGCTGGTGCCGGTAGTTGTTACCATATCTACTGCATACTTGCCAACAGGCAGGCTGTGAAAGACAATGGTGAGTGTACCATTAACCACAGGGTTGGGGTAAATGCCCACACTATTGGCAAGGCCATCATTCACCTTGGACAATTGCACTTTTGATTGCTTTGCAAACAACAGGTTGCTCGATGCAAGGTCGGTTGCATTCAGCCACTTTTCGTTGGTTACGGCTTTGGCTTCAAGTTTGTTCATGTCTGCTACAATCCAACGAACACCGGGTTGAGTTGCAGAACACAACACAACGTTTCCATTTTCATCAACCGCTGCACCATTTACAGCAAATTGTGCATCCGGTCCTTTCAGGCTGCCCAGGTAGGTTGTTACCCTGGTTTCCGGGTTAATCTTGAAAACCAGTTGCCTGATGGTAAACAAATACAATTCACCGGTTTCAGCAGCTACAATATCTCCTCCCCATGCAGTGCAGGGTGTATGCACCGATACCTCACCATTCTTTTCATCATCCACCAGTGTGCCCAGGTTTTCCATGGCTGCATCGTTGGTAGTTGAAAAGCGAATGAAACTGTTGCCGTCGTTGCTGATAGCATAGCCTACATTACCTTTCCCAATCACCATTCGTGTGATGTTCTTCCCTTCGCCATCTTTTGCACGGTCAATGTAGTTGTACACATCGCTAAAAACGGTCACTGGTTTCTGGCTTCCATTATCGGCCAGGCTGATGAACCTGATACCACCTTCCCTGAACAGGGGTGCGAAATACAGGCGCTGATTCATTTCATCGTAAGCCAATGCTGCAATTCCGCTGCCTCCGGCACTCAGATCGGGGCTGCCATTGCTAAACGAAGGCGTTGTTTTTGCGGATGTGCGTGCCTTAAGGAAATAAGTGGACTGGTTGGCATCGAGCAGCAGTTTGTTGTCTGTGTTAGGGCCCGAAAGCTGGCGCACTTTGTTCCATTGAATATCACCTGGTTTTTCGCCGGTTACGCCAAACATTACTTTGCTGCCCTGGCCAAAACAAAAGGCAGTAATCGCTAAAAGTGTTGGTGTAAAAATCCATCTCATAAAAAAAAGTTTGTACCTAAAGTTACAAACCTTTTGAAAGATTCCTATGGGTATGAAGTGCCAACAACTATTTTAAAATTAATTCCATGGCCTTCTTCACACCACCCGATTTCAGCAACAGTGATTTTGCTTTTTCGTAATCCTTTTCTCCTGTCCGCTCCATCAGCATCTTCACACCACGGTCAATAAGTTTTTCGTTGCTGAGCTGCATGTTTACCATCTTGTTGTCTTCCACTCTTCCTAGTTGAATCATCACACTGGTGCTAATCATGTTCAACACCAGCTTTTGTGCTGTACCACTTTTCATGCGGGTACTGCCGGTAACAAACTCAGGACCAACCACCACTTCAATAGGGAAATCAGCTTCCTGGCTTACCGGGGCACCAGGATTGCAGGAAATGCTTCCTGTAACAATTCCCCTTTTCCTGCATTCTTTAAGAGCGCCAATTACGTAGGGTGTAGTGCCGCTGGCGGCAATTCCCACCACTGCATCCTTTTCACTCACCAAATGTTTCTCCAAATCGTGCCAGCCTTCTTCTTTGCTGTCTTCCGCAAATTCAACTGCCTTAAACATGGCATATTCACCTCCTGCAATCAAACCAATTACTAGGCCGTGCGGAACCCCGTAAGTAGGCGGACACTCGCTTGCATCTACCACACCCAATCTACCGCTTGTTCCGGCGCCTATGTAAAACAATCTGCCGCCCGAAAGCATCTTGTCGGTAATGGCCTCAACAAGTGCTTCAATCTGAGGTATTGCTCTTTCCACTGCCAATGGGACCAAATTGTCTTCGGCGTTGATGTTGACAAGCAATTCATGAATACTCATCTTTTCCAGGTTCCTGTAATTCGATGATTGCTCGGTGACTTTTATGAACTCAGACATATCCTTACAAAAGTATTCTTTTAAGCAGTATGGTATTTTATCAGGCCATCCATAGGTGCTTTCATTACCTGCCCCAACTGGAGCTCGAAAGATTGACATAACTCACCGAGTATATCTCTGAAATGCCAGGCAATGCTGCCAACAAAATGAATGGGATAGCGCCATGTTTCCGGGTACTTGTAAAGGTGGGTATAGAAAAACTCACTCAGGCTGTCTTCAATTATATTTTCGATCATGTAGTGGCCGCGATTTTCGCTCAGGAAAGGCGCAAAAGAAGCAAGGTAGCGGTTAGGCCATGGCTCTTTATACACATGGCGAAGTATTTCCCTGTACTCCGAATTGAATTTTTGCCTGAACTCCAACATCAGTTCCTCATCGAATGTGTGGTAAATGAAATGCTGCACTGTTTTCTTGCCAAGATGAGCACCACTGCCCTCATCGCCCAAAATAAATCCCGGGGCAGGATTACTGCGAACAATTGATTTTCCATTGTACACACAGCTATTGCTGCCAGTTCCCAAAATGCAGGCTATGCCTTTTTGTTTGCCGCACAATGCCCTGGCTGCAGCCATCAGGTCGCTGTGTACCGAAAAAGTCTTTGTTCCCTTAAGTGCACCGCGCAAGCCGTTTTCCACCAGCTTACAATTCTCAGGCGTTGCACAACCGGTGCCGTAGAAATGAACAGCTGAAATATCGGCTCCTTTCAACTTTGGCAGTAGCTGCTGTTGGAGCAGTTCCGTGATCTGTTCGGATGAGAAGAAATACGGGCTGATCCCGGGCGTCTGGATTGTTTTTTTTCGAGGCCCTCCAATGATGCACCAGGTTGTTTTTGTAGCTCCACTGTCTGCTATCAACTTCATAAAAAGCTAATCATAAATGTAATTGCCGTTCCACCTTCATTGCCTTGATTCAATCGTAGTTTCAACCAACTCAATCAGCCGCTTTGGATCGAATGCTTGCTGAAGGTCAGGCCTGTTTAGATAAAGGTCATGGTTTGTTTTCCATTTATCAAACAATTGAAGCAGCATCTGCACAATCTCCTGCTCATTGCCATTGGCAGCCTGGTATGGATAGTCATTTCCCAGCAATCGTCTTGCTTCCGAACCGGCAGGTCCAAGGCAAATAATTGGACGGTCGGCTAGCACGGAGTCAGCAAACTTGCCAAATAGCTGAGGTGATTGAAATTGCATCGATTCAATGATCAGGTTGGCACTGGCATTTTTTTGCAGCGCAAGTGACTGGGAATAGCTGACCCTTTTTTTTGTCTCAATAAGAAAGTTTGTATTCTCTGCAACCAGCTGAAAATCAGACTCAACTTTGGAATGCACTTTTCCAATAAACACTACTTTTGTCACATCGGCAGCTTCGGGTACTAAGGAAAGAAACTGTAAAACTGCTTTGAAAAATGGTGCCGGCGAACGCCCTTCGAGCAGCGAGCCCATGTGTACAAGGAGAAAATGATTTTGCGTATGAAGTTGCTGCAACATAAATATAAGTGGGTCAGTGCCTTCATTGGCAGAAGCTGTTGCATTCAGAAAAGGCAGTTCCATGGCAAGGTGCGGCACCACACTACTCTTTTGCATTAACCCAGGATAAAAGCCGGCCATATGCTCCAGCATGCGCAATGATGGCGCATAACACACATCCACTTTGGCGATTAGTCCTTTCATTTTTTTGATTAGCATTTTCTGCCCATGATCCAGGGGTGCTGTGTACGGAGGTGGCAACAAAGCCATTGGAAAGGGATCGTGAAAGGCGGCTAAAACAGGAACTGAGGGTGTTTTCAATTTCGCAAATGCCAGGTGGGCGTACCAACCCATGCCGCTTCCCATTATTAGTATACTGTCAATATCTGCACCCTTCAGCCAATGCCTGAGATGCTTTTTCCACAGCAAAAATTTGTGCCACGAAGCATGGTTGATACCTGTGAACCACTCCGGCAAACTGCGTAGCAGTGGAATTTTGGCTAGTATTTTCCAACCTACTGAATTCTCGTAGTCAAATTTCCTGATAGATTTTAGCCCGAAATGCTGGTAGGCATCAGGAACCTTTCCAACGCTGACAAGGTGCGTTTCAAAATAGCAGGCAAGCACATCAATCATTTTTGTGTTTACTAGCCCACCACTGGTGCGATCGAAATCGACATCTTCTGCAATCACTAAAATTTTTGTTTTCTTTTCACCCATGCCGTTCACATTAGTTTGTGCATTCCCCATCTGTATCGCACCATACTTTACTTTCGCAACTCAAAGTAACAGGGCGTTATTCAAATGAATAAGAGAAAATTACAGGTTTGGCTTCCGCTGCTTTTCGGCGTAGTAATGGCATTGGGCGTAGTCACGGGTTTTCAACTGGCTGGCACCAGTGCTATGGGTGGTATTGCTGTCAACAAAAACCGCAGCAGTGTGCAGGAATTGCTGGACCTGTTGGAATACAAATATGTCGACACCCTTAGCCTTGATTCACTTGAAAATGATGGCATCGAAGCCATCATTAGCCACCTCGACCCACATACGGTTTACATACCAAAACAGCAATTGAGCGAAGCCAATGCAGACTTGCAGGGAGGCTTTTCGGGAATTGGGGTGGAGTACCAAATGATAAACGATACCGTGAATGTGGTGTATGTTGTTGAAAACGGGCCGAGTGCAGCGGCCGGCATGCAAGTGGGCGACCAGATATTGAAGGTGAATGACAGTCTGGTGGCTGGTAAAAAGATACAAGGCACCGACCTGAGAAAACTATTAAGAGGCGAATACCACACCAAAGTGGGAGTGACAGTGCTGCGCAATAATCAACCGATGAAGCTTACCATAACCCGTGGAAATATTCCTTTGTTGTCGCTGGATGCGGCCTACATGGCGGCTCCAGAAGTTGGCTACATCAGGCTGAACAAATTTGCCGAGACAACGTACAGGGAATTCATGGATGCAGCTACCAGTCTGCAAAAACAGGGAATGAAAAAAATGATTCTCGATTTGCGGGGCAATACCGGCGGCATTCTTACAGAAGCTACCAATATAGCCGACGAGTTGCTGACTGATGGTTTGGTTATTGTAAGCACCAAAGGCAGTCATGTAAAAAGCAAGGAAATAAAAAGCATTAAACCCGGCATTTTTGAAGAAGGCAAATTGGTGGTGCTTGTCGATGAATTTAGTGCCAGTGCCAGCGAAGTGCTTGCCGGTGCATTGCAGGATAATGACCGCTGCACCGTTATCGGCCGGCGCAGTTTTGGCAAAGGCCTGGTGCAGGAGCAATTTGACCTTGCTAATGGCGGCGCTGTCCGTATTACGGTGGCCCGCTATTATACGCCAACAGGCCGCTCCATTCAAAAGCCTTACAATGGCAACCGGGAAGATTACCTGGATGAAGTGCTGGACAGGCATCGCCATATTGATTCTTCATCGCCCATTTCCAAAGAAGTGTATACAACTGCAAAGGGCAAAAAGCTATATGGCGGTGGAGGTATAACGCCAGACATAATAGTTGCTTTCGATTCTTCCCAGGTCCCTGCATCGGCTTCAGCACTTTTCAATTATGCGCTGCTCAATGAATATGGATTCCTGTTATTCAAGAACAATCAAAAGAATATCCGAAGCTATTCCACCATCAATGACTATATCCGTCAATACAACTTGCCAGCCAATGCCTGGACTGGGCTGCTGGATGAGGCGCAGAAGGACAGCATCAAATTTGGTTCAATTCCGGAATCCTCTAAAAATGAGATTGAATTGCGCCTGAAAGCGCATGTGGCACGCTACCTATGGCGAAGCAGCGGCTACTACCAGATTCTTCAACCCACCGATCGAACCTTACTTCAGGCCATAGAGTTTATTCAAAAAAAGTAAAGGCACTTGAAAAAGCTGAAATCAATTCTCATCCGTTTACTCGGCCGCAGGCAATATCTCACCCTTGTCAGCAAAGGTTTCTTCCTTAGCTTCCAGCAAGGCTGGTTGCGCAGTAATCCCGCTTACCGTACCCATTATTTCGTCAGAAATTTTATACAACCCGGCCAGACTGTTGTTGATATTGGTGCCAACCTGGGATACTATTCCACCGAATTCGCCAGGCTGGTGGGCAAGACTGGCAAGGTGTTGGCAGTTGAGCCTATTCCACTTTACCGCTCCATCCTGCAGAAAAACATCCGCAGCCTGCCACAAGTGGAAGTGCTGCCATATGCCCTTGGCGAAACAGAAGGCACCATCAGCATGGGCCTGCCTTTTTCCGACCAGCATCGCCACGGCCTAATGAAAGTGCTCAAGGAGGAGGAAAAGGCAAAGGCTCCCGAAGTATTTGAAGTTGAATTGAAGAACCCGGCCAACCTGTTTTCAAACCTGGCTGCGCTGCATTACCTGAAATGCGATATTGAAGGATACGAAGTGCATGTGCTGCCTGCCATGAAAGATGTCATTGAAAAACACCTTCCCATCCTTCAGGTAGAAACCGAGGGCGACAACAAATTGCTGCTCCACCAACTTTTTTGTGGTATGGGATACCACATGTGCTATGTGGGAGAAAAAGGCCTTGTTCCATACCCCAACCCTGCCATGCACCTTCCCGGCGATATGATAGCCATTCCTCCCAACAGAATCCATGAATTTGCCAGCCTCCGTTCCGAAATCTGACCAGCCCGCATCCATTGCCTTGATAGGGTTTATGCGCTACCCATGGTGGTCAGCATTTTTTGGGATTCTGTCCATGGCATTATTCCGAATACCACTTTGGACGAATAAGCGAATTGTTTTTTGGAGGCTGATGGGCAGCGGCAAGAACGGCAGTTTTTCCATGATTCCCGACATTCGGCAGTGGTCAATTCTCGTAGTCATGCAAGAAGAATCAGTCAGGAATTTGATTGATATAAATACCCCCAATAAATTGATTAATAATTCATTAGGCAAATTTATTTCAACGTGGAATTCACTTTTCAAAACACAGATCCACGCATTTCTACTTGAACCCATGGAAGGCCACGGAGCCTGGAACGGCCGCCAGCCATTTGGCAATCTTGACCGTAAGGCCGCAAGCTGGGAAGGGCCGGTGGCTGTACTGACAAGGGCAACCATCAGGTATTCAGTTTTAAAAGCTTTCTGGCAAAATGTGGATGCCGTAGCAAGGCAAATGGCAACCGCGGATGGGTTCATTACCAGCTACGGAGTAGGCGAAATGCCATTGCTGAAGCAAGCCACATTCAGCATCTGGAAGTCCAAACAAGCCATGATAAATTTTGCATACTCGCTGCCTATGCACAAAGAAGTCATAAGAAAAACGAGACTTGAAAAATGGTACAGCGAGGATATGTATGTTCGGTTCCGAATATTAAAGGCTTGGAACAAACCGGAAATAGAAGAAGTAGTTAATAATTATAAAGTTGATTATCAATAATTTAAACACTTAGTTCTAAGTGTCTTTTTGGGTAGGTATTTCATCTAAATCAGAAATTCCACCCCAGCAATCAGCATTCTCTTTTCACAGTTTTCCCATTTTCGCGCCTGCCCAATACTCCTACCTTTGGTGCCCCGGATTGTTTGCCAATTTCTTGCCGTCCCTCTTCCTCCTTTCGGGCGCAGGTTGCAAAGGCATGCTCACAAAAAAATGACGCCGGGCATTGAAAGGCGGCCATTCTTTACGAAACATCATTTTATGGCAAAAAAGTCAGAAGCATCCCAACTGATGGTGACTTCCGAAATTGGAACTTTGAAACGCCTGCTGGTACACAGCCCCGACAGCGGCCTCGGCAAAGTGGTTCCCTCCAAAGCGCAGGACTGGCTGTTTGAAGACATCGTTCACCTGGACACCATCCGCAGAAAGGAGTACGATTATTACACCAAAGTGCTGCTGTATTTTCTCGACCCCGCTATCATACACGGCAACCTCAAGAAAATAGACGACCCACGAAACAAGCGCAGGTTTTACAAACCCGATAATCCTGAATTTTTCCGGTCGGAAAATGTGATTGAACTGCAATGGCTGCTGGCGGATATTCTCAGGAACCAGGATACCAAACTGAAACTGGTTGCCTCGGTTTGTGCACTCGAATTGGTGCCTTACGCAGAACAGATGAAAATGATGGATTATGAGCCTGAAATGCTTGCCAAGCTATTCATCAGCGGCACCTCCAATGAAAACGAACTGATTTTTGCCCCCATACCCAACTTCATTTTCACCCGCGACATAGGTATTGTAATCAACGACTATGTGCTGCTGAACAAGCCCGCAAAAAAAGCCCGTACCCGCGAAGCCCTGGTGGCAAAATACATTTTCTTCAACCACCCTTTGTTTGCTTCATACAAAGACAAGATTCTGGAAATACCCGAAACACACCATCACTTTCTGAATCCAAAGGAAGGTGACGAACGCAAAGTAACACTGGAAGGCGGCGATGTAATGGTGGTGAGCAAAGACCACCTGCTGATTGGTGTAAGCGAAAGGACCTCGTGGGAAGCTGCCCATCAGGCCATTAAGTTGCTATTCGGAAAAAAAGTAGTGAAGAAGGTGACAGTGGTGAAGATTCCTAAGAAACGCGACTACATGCACATCGACACAGTGTTTACCCAGGTGAAACGAAATGTGTGGGT
The DNA here is from genome assembly GCA_037443285.1 of Sphingobacteriales bacterium. Lineage (GTDB taxonomy): Bacteria > Bacteroidota > Bacteroidia > Chitinophagales > Chitinophagaceae > Phnomibacter. Next base: position 23,034 of record JBBIOQ010000042.1, read on the forward strand.
AATGCTGGGCAATTTTTCGAAAAAGGCAGTGAAAGGCCTGGACGATGACCCCATAGAAAGAGCGTTAGAAGGATCACCCAAGAAGGATGAAAAAATTAACCTCGTCCAGTTCAACCACAAAGACACCAGCAAACCTGTTTACTTCGACAACCTGGAAGACCTGCTGGAAGACATTAGCCGCAACGACCTTGGCTGCAAGGAAAAAGTGAAGTTTATTTATTCGGGTAACAATGAATTTCCATATGATGCCCGCGAGCAATGGACAGACAGTTGCAACCTGCTGGCACTGAAAGAAGGTGTTGTGTTGGGGTACGACAGGAACGACAAGACCTTGGATGCATTTCGAAAAGCCGGTTTTTCAACGGTGCATGTTGCTGACCTGCTGCATGATTTTGAAAATGGAGTAACCACCCCGGAACAACTAAAAGATACATTCATTCTGATGCCTTCGGCAGAACTAAGCCGTGCCCGCGGCGGATTCCATTGCATGAGTATGCCACTGTTAAGAGAAGAATTGGATTAAGAATTTTCGTTTAAAAAACGTTGCCCTGCATAGACTGAACAAATTCACTGAACCAGTAGCAACCACCAGAAACCTCAAACAGTTGACATGCAAACAACCAATCACCTCCTGATGATACGCCCGGTGCGTTTTGGCTACAATGCTGAAACTGCCGTGAACAATGCATTCCAGTTTGCAGGTACCGACCAGGATGCTGTGCAGCAATTGGCTGTACAGGAATTTGATGGCTTTGTAGCAAAACTCCGCGATGCCGGTGTGGATGTAATGGTAGTAAACGACAACACGGAACCGCATACGCCTGATTCTATTTTCCCGAACAACTGGGTTTCTTTTCATAGCGATGGAACTGTGTTGCTTTACCCCATGTTTGCCGCCAACCGCCGCAAAGAAAGAAAGCCGCATGTGCTGGAAGCCATCCGTAAAAAGTTCAGGACTTCCCATATCATCGACCTTTCGCAGTACGAAAACGAACAGCGGTTTTTGGAAGGCACCGGCAGCATGGTACTCGACAGGGAAAACAAAATTGCCTACGCCTGTCTGTCGGCCAGAACGGATGCCGGCTTGCTGCAAGAGTTTGCCAATAAGATGGGTTATGCTCCTGTTGCCTTCACTGCGGTGGATTCGACCGGCCAGGAAATTTACCACACTAATGTAATGATGTGTGTGGCCGATAAGTTTGTGGTGATTTGTCTTGATTCTATTTCGAATGAAGGAGAAAGGACATTGGTGATAGAGACCATCAGGAAAAGCGGCAAACAAATCATCGACATTTCTTTTGAGCAGATGAATCATTTTGCAGGCAATATGCTGCAAGTGCACAACGGCTTGGGGGAGAAAATGCTGGTCATGTCATCACAGGCATATAATGCGCTTACACCTGCACAGGTACAAACGTTTGAGTCCTTCAATCCCATCCTCCATTCTAAGCTCGATACCATTGAGACCAACGGTGGCGGCAGTGCCCGGTGCATGATGGCTGAGGTTCATTTGCCACTGAAGTAAGTTTATCAGCAATCCTCAATCTTCGCCCCCTTTCACTTCTCCGATCTCCGCCTTATTCTACCCACCGGCATCTTTTCATTTAACCCATTGTTTAAGCCCTTCCCCGGCGGGGAGAGTTTAGCAGGAGTCAGCCCTCCTCCTCGCAGCAGCACATCTTCGCCAAAGCGGTTTTTGACGCTGTCGATGGCCTGGTAGAGGTTAATCATTTCCTCGGTATCATCCCACAGGTGAATCTGGTAGTTGCCCGGCACCAGGTGGCTGAAACGTACGCCCAGCAGGCGCACCAGCAGGCGGCGGTCGTATAGTTTGGCAAACAAATCCTTGGCGGTTTGCAGCAGCACATGGTCGGCGGCGGTGTAAGTAATCACCTGTTGTTTGGTTACGGTATTAAAATCGCTGTAGCGAATCTTCACCGTTACGCAGCCTGTGAGGCGGTTGTGATGCCGCAGTTCAAAAGCCGTTTGCTCCGTCATGCGTACGAGTGTACGGTGCAAAAACTGCATGTCGATGGTGTCGGTTTCAAAGGTGCTTTCGGTGCCAATGCTCTTCTGCTCCCGGTAAGGTATCACCGGCGTATCGTCCATTCCCTGCGACCGCCGCCATAGTTCAATCCCATTTTTCCCCAGCAGGTTCTGCAGGTAAATCATGGGGATTTCGCTGAGGGTGCCAATGGTTTCCACGCCCATTTGCCGCAGCAGCGTGCCCGTTTTATCGCCAATCATGGGCATTTTTTCAATATCCAGCGGGTGCAGAAACAACCGTTCGGTGCCATTGGCCACGCTGAGCGTGCCGCAGGGTTTAGCCTCGCCGGTAGCCACCTTGCTCACCAGTTTGTTGGCGCTGAGGCCGTAACTGATGGGCAGACCGCTCTCCCGCATAATTTGCTGCCGCACTTCGGCTATGTATTTTTCGCAACCGAAGAAACGGTCCATACCCGTGAGGTCCACATAAAACTCGTCGATGCTGCTCTTTTCGTACACAGGCACTTTGTCGGCAATGATTTCGGTAACCATGCGGCTGTGGGCGCTGTAACTGTCGGCATCGCCGCTCATGATGAGGGCATGCGGGCACAAGCGCCTGGCTAGTTTAATAGCCATGCCGCTTCGTACACCGTAGCGCCGCGTTTCGTAGCTGCAGGCTGCCACCACGGCCCGGTCGCTGCGGCCACCCACAATTACGGGCCGGCCCTTGAGTGCAGGGTTCTTTTTCACTTCCACGCTTACAAAAAAGGTGTCAAGGTCAAGGTGGGCCACCACCCTCCCAGCCTCTCTAACGGGAGGACCAAAGGCAGTTCCCCCGCTCCCGGAGGGGGAAATAAGCATGCCACTTGCGGGAACGGCCAGTCCTCCGCCGGCTGCAGCAGCTATTGTTCGTTTTACCATAAAAAAGTACTTACTAACTCGGGGTAAAAATACTAAATTATTTAGCATTTCGATACCTGTGAATAACTCGAAAAAGAGAACACTGCGCACTATCCCCCATAAAAAAAACCTGCTATGCCAAAAGCAAAGCAGGTCCTTTTTCTCACGATCAACTAATCAACGTTTCTTCCCTGGCAGGTACCACCCCAGCCATAAACCAGCCAATCCAAAAGCTGCCAGCGCATCAATTAATTCAGAACGGATGCCAGGCGTTTTGTACCAGAAATACATAGGATAAGGAAATACACTGAAAGAAATAAACCCTACGGCCAGAGAAGCCATCAGCACTGAGCCAAAAGACATACTGCTCATTTTACCCAAAAGCCACACCAGCACAAAAGCAATGATAATATTGGCGCCTAGCCCACGGAGTATATTGCCTGTCATTTCGGTGTTGAGGCTGCTGTGATAATTAATAACGGCCCATGGCTTTCCTTTTGCAACATCCATTAGTTTTTCCATGTTATCCATGCTGGTGCCCGGAGGCATGCCCGGCAGAAAGTATTGTCCCTCAGCACCCAGGCTGTCTGTAAGCATTTTCAGGATAGCTGCATTTTTGGGCGTATACTTTTCCTGAACCGCATGCAATTCAAGCACGGTATGCGAAAGGGTTTGCCACAGCATCATCAGGGAACCGGCCACAACGGCTGCAATTACATTTCTCATCATGATGGATTGATTTTAGAAAAGTAAAATAGCCAATTGCCGGCAAGCCGACAACTTTTACAAAAGCAATGCTTCTTGAAGACTTACAACAAAGCTGCTTTTCGCACAGCATCAGCAACCCTGTATGCAACAGCCGGATCGAGTACAGCAGGAATAATTTGTTTCCTGGAAGGATACCTCAGAAACTCTGCAATGGCATGAGCTGCAGCCAGTTTCATACCAGGCGTAATGCGTGGTGCCCTTGCATCCAAGGCTCCGCGGAAAATGCCCGGGAAGCCAAGTACATTATTGATTTGGTTGGGAAAATCGCTGCGACCTGTGCCTACTATGGCTGCACCACCTGCATAGGCTTCATCCGGCATAATTTCAGGTGTTGGATTGGCAAGTGCAAAAATGATAGAATCCTTGGCCATGGTGCGCACATCAGCAGCAGTAAGCAGGTTGCCCTTGCTGACGCCAATAAATACATCTGCATCCTTGATGGCATCCTGCAATGTGCCGCTCAGGTTCTCCTTATTGGTGAATTCAAGCAGGTGAATTTTTTCTTCGTTCAGGTCTTCCCGCTTGTTGCAAACAATGCCATGACTGTCGCACATGATGATATCTTTCACCGATACACATTCAATTTTGTCGCCACCATAACCCTGGCATAGCAGCAAGCGTGCAATAGCAGTGCCGGCAGCCCCTGCCCCATTGATCACCACCTTCAACTGTGGCAGCGACTTGCCAACCAGTGCAGCAGCATTAATTAATCCAGCCAACACTACAATAGCGGTACCATCCTGGTCGTCATGAAAAACTGGGATGCCTATGTCCTGCAACCTGCGTTCAATTTCGAAGCAATGCGGTGCAGATATATCTTCCAGGTTAACACCGCCGAAAGTAGGCGCAAGCAGCTTTACAGTTCTAATGATTTCCTCCGTGTCTTTTGTATCAAGGCAAATAGGAAATGCATCAATATTGGCGAACTTTTTGAACAACATTGCCTTACCTTCCATGACAGGCATGGCGGCATGCGGACCAATATCACCCAGGCCCAGCACAGCACTTCCATCGGTCACAATAGCAACGGTATTGCCTTTAATAGTATAATCATACACTTTGCTTCTATCTGCAGCAATGGCTTCGCAGGGTGCAGCCACTCCGGGAGAATACACCAGTGAAAGATCGTGGCTGGTAAGCACATCTGTTTTGGCCTGAATACTGATTTTCCCCCTCAAGTGCTTGTGCAATCCTAGCGATTCCTTGTAGATATCCATATAGCTGGTTTAAAGTACAGCGAAGATACCCCGCTAAAATTAAAACCCCGCCTGATAATTATCACCTGAAATGCGAGAAAATGAAGGCCTGAAAAACTTGAAAACAGCATATTTTTTTACTGCGATTTTGTTCTATATTATTCGTTTTCAACATGAGTTTGCATTGATTAATTGTCTATCTTTATTATGAACATTTTCAAAGCGATGGACTAGCAAATACCAGCGATGGATTCATCCGGATTTCCCCCTGCTTCCTTTACAATTTTTGTTTTCGAAGTAAGTTGAATCAACATCGATAAACTGTTTTCTAAAACGCAATAAAATGTAAGCGCCATTTTCAAAACCCCGACCCTCAACTATGGCTGCTCATCGTGAAGCACTTGCTTCAAAACCCTGACAACCTACATCCTTTTCACCCTACCAGTTTCAATCAGTAAGCGATTACTGCGTGATTAAGACTGCCGTGTATCAAGTTACCGGCCTCATAATCATGCCAGTGGTTTGACCTATATGTATTTGTATTAACCCTAAATACCTTAAACATGAAAACCCAAATCGACACGATGATTTCGAGGTGGGTAATATCCCGGCTCTTAATCACAGGTCCGGGAAGGAAAGGTCTTTTGAAAACACTGACAGCACTGCTGTTGGTGCTGGGCTTTTGCCTCCCCAACCTTTACGGACAAGAACAAACAGAAATCAAAATTGACGGTGACCCGAGTGAATGGCCCGCTGCGTTAGCAAAGTCCCAATTTGTTTCAAAGATGGTCAAAGACCCTGTGGGCGTAAAAACAGATAACATCTGGGCAAAAGGCTCCAAGGACATCAATGATATCAACACCTGGCAATGGAAAACCGGTGGTGCCAACGATAAAGGCGATATTGGCAATGTCGGCTTTATTGTTATCGACGAACAGGATGAAACCCCCGGTCGCCATATTTATTTCTTTGCCGACCGCTATTCTAACAATGGTGACGAAGCTATTGGCTTCTGGTTTTTGAAAAGCCACAATTCCATGAACCCCGACGGAAGTTTCAATGGCCTTCACACAAATGGAGATATCCTGGTAATCAGCCACTTTGAGAATGGTGGCGTCAAAGTCACGCACCCGTTGGCATACAGGTGGCTTACTAGCCTAGGCGGACTTGATTTAGCGCATCAGCTCATCCTCGAAGGTGATGACCTGGATGCTGCTGCCAATACCATTGGCTACCCGGTACCTGCAGGGTGGAATTACCAGTCAAAAGATACAATTCCTGGCTGGTACCCGGTAAATGCGTTCTGGGAAGGCTCTATCAATATTTCCTCAACTATTGGCGAACAATTTGATAATTGCGTAGCCATGTTTATAGTGGAAACAAGGGAGTCTCAATCGCCTGAAGCTGCGCTGGAAGACTTGCTGCAAGTAAGTTTTGGTGTAACACCCGATCCGAAAACCATAGCTGGCAGTATTTTCTGCCCGGGTCCTGCAAATGGTTCTATTACCCTGGATAATCCGGAAGTAAATATCAGTTATCAACTGAAGGATAGTGCTATCGGTGCCAGCATTCAGGATCCAAAAACAGGAAACGGTGGCACTTTGACGTGGACCGGTCTTAATGCAGGCGTTTATTACGTCTTCATGAACAACATCATCACTGAATGCACAAACCTTACCAACTATGCACACGTAGTGCAGAGTCCTGCACCGATTTGTACAATTAGCGGTGATACAAGTGTTATTCAAGGAGCAACACGGACATTTTCAGTAGCCGCAGCTGCCATTTACAGCTGGCTGGCTACCAAGGATGGCCAACCGTTTACGCTTCAGAATCCAAACGGTCAAGATGTTACAATAACATTTGCATCGCCTGAAACATACGTATTGAACGTAACAGTTACGAACGCTGCAGGTTGTGCAGCGAGTTGCTTACTCACAGTACATGTGCTGCGTGTACCTGTCAATGTGAGTCTTACTCCAACACCATATTGCGCCAACGACCAGGCTCTTGGTTCAGTAACTTCTAACTTGTCTGAAGCAGGCATTAGCTACCAGCTTTGGAAATCCGGATCGCCTGATGTTACTGTTGGCTCACCGAAATTAGGTGATGCTGGCGGTGGTGCAGGATGGACCTGGACCAATTTGGCTGCGGGTACTTATTATGTAGTTGGGACAAGCACAGACAACCAAACCGCAACCTCGCCAATGGCAACTGTGGTCATGTATCCTAATCCATCTGCCAGCGCTGTAGGTACCAATGTTACCTGCAACGGCAATGCCAATGGTAGCATTGACCTTACAGTTACTTCCGGCACTCCAAACTTCAGCTATGCCTGGAGCAAAGACAACGTTGCCGGATTTGCAACGACAGAAGATTTGTCGCCACTTGAACCAGGCACTTATGCTGTATTGGTAACAGATGCCAATGGTTGCAC
>JBBIOQ010000042.1:30360-30665 GCA_037443285.1 Sphingobacteriales bacterium
ACAGCTACACGCACCAACGTTACCTGCAATGGCAATGCTGATGGTACAATTACCGTTACATCGGTTACACCTGCCAATGCAGTTCTTACCATTATGAAAGATGCAGGCGCATATGATGTTTACAACCCAAGTGCCACTTACGGCCCAGGTGTGTATACAATCAAAGCCTCCATTCCTAATGGTAATGCTAATGGATTCTGTGAAGCAACTACTGTGGTAACCATTACACAACCCGATTTGGTAACGATTGCTGCTTCTCGCACCAACGTTACCTGCAATGGCGATGCCAATGGTACAATTACTGT
>JBBIOQ010000042.1:30765-32236 GCA_037443285.1 Sphingobacteriales bacterium
CTATCAAGAAAGATGCAGGCGTATATGGTGCCTACAACCCAAGTGCCACTTATGGACCTGGTGTGTATACACTCAAAGCCTCCATTCCTAATGGTAATGCGAATGGATTTTGCGAAGCAACAACAGTAGTAACCATCACACAATCTGATGTGGTGACCATCACTGCTTCTCGCACCAACGTTACCTGCAATGGCGATGCCAATGGTACAATTACTGTTACCTCAGTAACTCCTGCCAGTGCAGTCATTACTATCAAGAAAGATGCAGGCGTATATGGTGCCTACAACCCAAGTGCCACTTATGGCCCGGGTGTGTATACACTCAAAGCCTCCATTCCTAATGGTAATGCGAATGGATTCTGCGAAGCAACGACAACTGTAACCATTACCGAACCTCCACTTTTGACTTGCAGCATCGATGGATTGCCTACACTTTGTGCATTGTCTACCAACAATACTTATTCTACCAATGCTGGTATGGCCAAGTATGAATGGAGCATCACAGGCAATGGCACCATTGTTGGCAGCACAAGTGGTTCTTCAGTAAAGGTTACTGCAGGAGCCGCAGGAAGCTTCACTATATCTGTGAAAGTGACCAACGGCAACGGCTGCACCAGTGAATGCTCGAAAGAAGTGAAAGTTGAACCTTGTGGTATTGTATGCACTTACACACAAGGTTATTATGGCAACGTGGGCGGTATTTCATGCTTCGGCGATAAGCAATACACCACACAAGGTGCCATGGTGGATGCTTTTACAAACTATGGTGCAAACAGAGTCACCTTTGGTAAGCTCGCTGCAAACAGGTATTTCAATTTGTACCTGACTGATATTAATGGCAAAGCAACGGTTGGCGACAACAACATCTTCAAGATGTTGCCTGGCGGTACTGGTGCAAAAGTCATTGGTATGTTCAGTGCCAGTGAAATCACGTTCAGCAACACAGCTTCATGGGGTGCTCCTCCATTGGAAAGCAAGAAAGCAAACAACATCGGCAAGATCAACAACACGCTGCTTGCTCAAACCATCACGCTGTGGTTCAACATGTACAACAGTTCATCACTCAGTGGATTCCAAATCACTGATGATACATTGCTGACAGCAAAAATGCAGTGTGGTACACAAACACAAATTGGCAATGTAGTGAAAACCGGATTGCCGCACAGTGTGGTTGTATTCCTTAACAGTGGCTATGGCAATAGCGTAACAGACTTGTTCAACCTTGCTAATGCATACCTCGGTGGTGACAAACCTGGTAACCTCGACATTAAAGCTGTTGCAGATGCAGTTGACAAAATCAACAATGCATTCGACGGCTGCAGCAGGTTCGATGGATTCATACCTTATGGTGGCGCTATGATCACCAGGGTAAGTTCTACTTCTACCAGCAGTGCAGTGCAACTGAATGAGCCAAACCTTACCGTAACTACCTACCCGAACCCTGTAACAGATAAAGTAAGATTTGTAGTTCA
>JBBIOQ010000043.1:0-16613 GCA_037443285.1 Sphingobacteriales bacterium
CGATAACTCCGGCAACACCTGTTGGCAGGCTTGGCGCCATCACCGGCGAAGAGGTGAAAGATTACCTCGACAAAGTCATACAGTTTGAGTCCGTGCAGAAGGAACCTACTGCTAGCAAGGCCTGGCAGAAGGAAATGCTGCACCTGATTGGTGGTAATGACCCAAACATTGTTGAACCCATCAAAAGCTACATGACCAATTACAAAACAGTCATTGAAGACACTTTGGTGGGAGCTCATGTAAATACGTTTATCCGGCTCAACGATCCAAACACATCGGCAAACAATGCTGCAATTCAGGCGGCTATCAAAAGTGGTACAGGTATCGTTTCTTATTTCGGGCATTCATCGGCAACCAGCTTCGATTTCAACCTCAACAACCCGGATGAATTGGAGATTACGCCCGGTCGTTACCCGGTATTCATTGCCAATGGCTGCAAAGCATCTGAATATTTCGACCTTAACCCGCAACGGTTCAACCAGGTACAAATGAGCCTTAGTGAACGCTTTGTTTTGGCCAAAATGAAAGGTTCTGTTGCATTCATATCCAGCACCCATTACGGCATCCTGCAGGACCTTGACTATTTCACTGACAAATGGTACAAGGCCATGGCTGCGCCTATGTATGGCAAATCGCTGGGAACCATACAACAGGAAGCTGTAAAGAAAATGCTGGAGGCAACTGGTATAAGTGACGTTGCAGGTAGGCTTACCGCGGAGGAGTTTAACCTGCAGGCCGACCCTGCCATCATTGTACATTCACAATCTGCTCCCGACTATGCCAGTTTTGATTCCACCATTGTATTGTCAACCCCCAACCCAAGCCTCAGCACAGACACCCTCACCATTACCTATGCTGTAGCTGATCTTGGAATGGCCATCAATGACACGGTACAGGTCCATATCGAAAGAATTTTTCCAAATAACTCCACTGAAACCATTTCTGACACAGGCTTTATCAATGTAACCAATCAAAGAAATGCGTTTGTGAAAATTCCAATACGCGGCAAAAATGAGGTAGGCACAAACAAAATCCGGATAGTAGTGGACCCCAACAACCAGCATAGTGAGTTGCTGGAAACCAACAACATTGCTGAAAAAGATTTTGTGATTGAAGACATGGGATTGAACCCATTGTTGCCGCAAAACTTTGGCATTGTAACTACATGGCCAACGGCACTTGTGAGTTCTCCAGTTGACATTGCAGGCGATTCTGCACACTATCGCATGGAGATGGACACTACTGAAAAATTCAATTCACCACTACTCTATTCACTTGACAGCACAGGAAAAGGAGGAGCCATCACTTTCCTGCCTTCTAATTCATTACTGGCAGGCAAAGCCTATTATTGGAGGGTGGCACATTTGCAAAATGGAACCCCGGTTGGATGGAAAACAGCAAGCTTTACTTATTTACCCAACGACAGCAGTGGTTTCAACCAGGGACATTATTACCAGCACCTGAAATCAACATATACAAGAATGTATCTCGATTCAGTTTCAAGAATATTCAGGTACAATCCCAAATACAATAACCTATACATAACACATGGCATTTATCCAACCAGTGGTACAGATAACCTGCATTTCAGTGTAACACCCAATGGCACCAGCAGTATCTACAGTGCATGTATTGGGCATTCCATTATTTTCAATGTTTTTGATTCATTGAGTTTTATTCCATGGACCAACTACACACAGCAATATGGAAGCGGATTTTATTGCGGAACCGGCCGGCAAAACAATTTTGAATTTAATTACTACCCAGCTTCTGAACGCAAAAAAACGATGGATTTTATTGACAGCCTGCCACGGGGAAACTACGTAGTGGCAAGGCTGGTAGTAGACCCGCCTTACGATTCCATGCAGGTGCAATATTGGAAAAGAGATACTGCTATTTATGGTAGTGGCAAGTCGCTGTATCACTCCTTGTACAACCTGGGTTTCAAAACACTCGATTCCATGTATACCACCCGCACCTTCAGTTTCGTATTCCGGAAGGGTGATACAGCAACCTACAAACCACAGTACGTATACTCCGATGGATTGTATGACAGGCCGGTACTTTCGGTGGATTTGCCCATGACTGATACAACAGGAACTATTGCTTCGCCATGGATGGGCCCTGCATCGAAATGGGATGGAATGCATAGGCGAGATTTGCCATTCCCTGAACTCAATGGCATTCAGTCTGATTCGGTGAAAGTGTACGTGGTTGGCCTGAAAAACAATGGAGCCATTGACACACTTTTTACATTGAACAATACACAGCAGGATTTGTCTTTCACAGGTTCAAATGCAATTGATGCAAAGAAATACCGCTACTTGGGACTGAGGCAAAAAACAGATGACAGCGATAATGCTACCCCCAGCCAACTTGACTATTGGCGTGTCAATTTCGACCCTGCTCCCGAAGGCGCTATCATGACCAATGAGTACTTTGATTTTACCCGCGACAATGCCACGCATCTGATAAAAGACACACTGCGTGCAGGAATAGATACGTTGCAATTTGGGGTGGCTTTTAGAAACTTGGATGCCACAGGTTTTGCTGATAGTTTGATAGTTTGGCTCCACATCGAAGATTCAGTTGGCAACAGGCTTTTCGACAGCACGTATAAAACAAAACCATTGATGGCCGGCGATTCATTGCACTTGTATTTCGTGCATAAGACTGATAGCCTTAAGGGTTCATTGAAAGTATATGCCGGCATAAATGCAGCCATGCAACAACCGGAAATATCCACTGCCAATAACTTTATTTACCACAATTTCTTTGTCATTCCAACAGCAAGTTTTCCAACAAACCTCAAGGTCTACAACAACAATGGCAATTGGAGTGATGCAGCTAATTGGATTCCTGAAGGGGTACCGGCCTGCACCGACAAAGTAATTATCAATGGCAATTGTGTGGTCGACATTCCGGATGCATTGAGTGACACCCTTACCATCAGCAAAGGCGGACAACTTTCCATTTTGCAACTGGGCAATGAGCTCAACGTGGGTTGCAGCGATGCAGGCGGAAAAAAATTGGTGGATGTAAAAGGAACGCTCACGGTAGTTGACGGGCTGTTGCGCATCAACGGTGGATTGCTGTTTGAAGACAGCAGTTTCTTCAACCAATTGGGTGGCGATATTGTGATTGACCCAACAGCAATTGACGACTTCGGTTCACTTCGTCTTGCGCAGCCGGGTGATACCTTGCACACTTTGCCCATGGCAGTTCTTTCATTTGGTGGCATGAATACCCAGCCGGGAAGCACCATGCGTCCATTTGTGAAGGGTGCAGTGAATGCAACCGGAGGTCACATTGAAATGTTGGATCCTCCCTATGATGATACCGCCAATGCTGTATTTTTTGCTACTACTGATACAACTTCCATCCGTTTTGGCAAAGACCACCAAATGACATTTGGAACTTCCTATACCCCCTTCACCAATTTTTCGTTGGGCAACCGTTTTATTTTTGATTTCCACCATTCGGGTGGCACAGGAAAGATGATCCTGGGCAACCTGATATTAAACACCACCAACCATCCTGCAAGAAAACTATTGATTACCGGCAATACACCATATACCTTGGGAATTCGTGGCACACTGCTTGTTGAGCAAGGATCTGTGTTGGAGGTGGGCAAAGGAATTGAACTGAATCTTGACCCGAGCCAGTATTGAATAGATTGGGGATAAGGTATAAACTGCATTCGTACAATAAACCTTCTTTTTTTGCATTTTTAGTGTGGAATAATTGCCGGCGAACCGATACCAAAATTGTTGCATGAGAAAAGTTGCTGCCTTTGTCATCATAATCGTCACAGGATTTAGTACAGCCCGCGCCCAGTTCAGAAAGTACTCCAATGAATTTCTCAACATTGGCGCAGGAGCACGTGCCCTTGGCATGGGAGGCGCCAACATTTCATCGGTATCCGACGCCACAGCCGGCTATTGGAATCCAGCCCGGCTTTCGCAGGTGCAGGACAACCCGTCATTGGCGTTGATGCATGCCGAATATTTTTCCGGCATTGGCAAATATGATTTTGGCAGCGTGGCCATCCCCATTCACGACAATCAAAGAACCCTAGGCTTCACCCTGCTGCGCTTTGGTGTTGATGATATACCCAACACCCTTTTCCTGGTTGAGCCCGATGGTTCGGTGAACTATAATAACATTGAAACTTTTTCCTCTGCCGATTATGCATTCCTGGTTTCCATGTCGCAGATTTTGAGTAAAACAGAAGACAAGGAAATTTCCTTTGGCGGCAATGCAAAAATAATCAGGCGCAATGTGGGCAAATTTGCCAACGCATGGGGCTTTGGCCTCGATGCAGGCATTCAGATGCAAACAAAAAATTACACGTTGGCTGCTGTGCTGCGCGATGCAACCAGCACCTTCAACATGTGGACTTTTAATTTCACTGATGAGCAGCAACAGGTTTTGTACCTCACCAAAAACGACATACCTGAGCAATCAACTGAAATGACCGCACCCCGGCTGTTGTTGGGAGGCAGTTATCGTTTTCATTTTTCAGAGAAACTCAACCTGCTTGCCGAACTGCAACTGGACAACACATTCGATGGCAAGCGCAATACGCTTATAAAAACGGACTTTGTAAGTATCGACCCCCGTGTGGGTCTTGAGCTCAATGTGGCCAATGTATTTTCAGTACGTGGTGGCGTCAGCAATTTTCAGCAGGCATTGAAAGACGGCGATACTACCAACATGCAAAAAGTCTGGATATTTCAACCCGCAGTTGGCGCAGGATTCAAAATCAAGAATGTAAAAATTGATTATGCCTTCACTAACCTGGCCAACCAGAGTTCTCCGTTATACACTCATGTTATTTCCCTGTCGATCGATTTGAAAAAGAAAGAAGACAAATAAACCCGGAAAGCAATGCGCAACCTCCGCTTCACCATATTACTGCTTCTTGTTTTAGCCAATGGCCTCAAAGCCCAGTTCAACAACGAATGGATTGACTACAGTAAGACCTACTACAAGTTTTACATTGCATCGCCCGGCATTTACCGCATCAACAAAAGCGTGTTGGATGCAGCAGGAATTGGCAATACACAGGCGCAGTATTTTCAATTGTACAGAAATGGCGTTGAAATTCCTGTGTACACAAGCGTGGCCTCGGGAACAATGGGGACTGCTGATTTCATTGAATTTTATGGCGACAAGAACGATGGTATGACTGACAAAGCATTGTACCGCGTTACTGCCGATCATCTCAATGAGAAAGCAAGTTTATTTACAGACACTGCGGCGTATTTTTTAACCGTGAACACAGCAGGCAACAACAAACGAATTGCATCCATTAGCAATGGTGCAGCCTCATCTTCGCTAACACCGCTATCCTATGTTTGGAAAAACGTGCGGCATGATTACAAGACCTACATCAATGGACAACCAAGACCCTATGTGAACAGAGGTTATGCAGTAAATTTTGGGGAGTATGTGTATTCATCGGCATTTGATAAAGGCGAAATGATGTCATCCGATGATATTTTTCCGGACCAGAACGGAATCATTTTTACAAACAGCAAAGCAACTTTCAGCAACCTGATGCCCTACACCGGCGGGAGCCTGCAGGCAAAAGTTAAAGTGCTGCTTGCGGGTTCTTCTCCTGGTTTCCCCCCCACTTACAGCAGGGTGGCACGCATATTACTCAATGGCAATACACTTTGGGACATTTCGATCAACCAGTTTGATGCAAAAATGGATTCGGTCACAAACGTATCGCCAACACAACTTAGCGGGAGTAGTACAGTAATTGGCGTAAAGAACACAGGCAGTAATATAAACGACCGGTTCGTGGCAGCTTTTGTTGAAATTGATTATCCGCGTTTGCCCGATGCCGGCAATTCCACGCTCTTCGATTTTTTCCTGAAGTCATCAGCAAGTGATGTACTCCTTGAACTCAGCAATTTCAATCATGGTGGCGTTGCTCCAGTTTTGCAGGACGTAACTACCGGCCTTAGAATGGAAGGCTTTGTAGATGGAAGCGGGAAAGTGAAATTCCTGATTCCTGCAGCTGCCACCGACAGACGTTATATGTTGGCTGCAGGCAATGCTTCGGGCATCAAAAATGTAACGGCACTTACCAGCAAAACATACACCAACTTCAGCCTGTCAGCTAACCAGGGAAACTTTTTGATAGTTACCAATAGCAAATTATTGGGTGGCACCAACAACCCTATTGACCAATATCGCCAGTATCGCAACAGTGCTACCGGAGGCGGATACAACACACGCATTTACACGATTGATGAGTTGGTAGACCAGTTTGCATTTGGTATAAAAATGCACCCGCTTTCAGTAAAAAACTTTTTGCGCTTTGCCAGGAATCGTTTTGCAACGGCACCTCAATTCTGTTTCCTTATTGGTCGTGGCACTACCTATGACGAGTTTCGTGCCAATGAAGACAACCCCAAGGCCAACGACCTGGAGTTAGTGCCCACTTTTGGTTACCCCGCTTCTGATGTTTTGCTTGGCAGCGATGATCTTACTGCGACTCCGGGCACTGCCATTGGAAGGCTGAGTGCCATCAATTCCAACGAAGTGTCTGTTTACCTGAGCAAAGTGAAAGAATTTGAAGCGGCACAGGCAAATCCATCTACCACACAGGCTGACAAGAGCTGGATGAAGAATGTTGTGCATGTGGTGGGTGCAAATGATGCGAGTATTGAGTCGCTCATAAGGCCCTACATGGAGAACTACAAGATGATTATCCAGGACACTATGTATGGGGGAAGGGTAACTACCTTCAATAAATTCAACACCAGTACTGCAAGCACTATTGAAAATGAAATGCTGGCAAAACTGTTTGAGCAAGGCTTCAGTTTAATGACCTATTTCGGCCACTCATCTGCTTCGGCGCTTGATTACAATCTTGATGATCCATCGAAATACAATAATGTCGGCAAATACCCGGTGTTCCTGCTCAATGGTTGTAACGCAGGTAATTTTTTCACCTTCGATACTACTCGCCTTACTGCGCTGAATACCATTTCAGAGAAATATGTGCTGGCTCCCAGTGGTGGCGCCATTGCAATGATTGCAAGCACTCACTTTGGAGTGGTGAGTGGTTTAAATGTTTATTCAACAGGATTCTATCGCTCAGTCACGTTCCAGTCCTACAATAAGCCAGTGTCAAGGAACATGAAGGACGCTATTAGTTACTTGTATGGTCAGTGGGGTGTAAACGATTACCTGGCACGTGTACATTCAGAGCAACAAACATTGCATGGCGACCCTTCGGTAAAAGTGAATGCCTTTGCAAAACCTGACTATTCGGTGGAAGCATCCAACATTGTAATTAATCCAAGTTTTCTGTCAATTGCAGAAACCAATTTCAAGGCCAAGATATATTACTACAACCTCGGCAAAGCCATTAATGATTCCATGGTGGTTGAAGTAAAAAGGCAATATCCGCAGAGCAGCATTTACCCGAACGGATTTACTGAAACTGTTTATTCCCAGAAGGTAAAAGCCACGCTGTCGCTGGATTCGCTGGAGTTGACCCTTCCCATTTTTCCGGAACGAGACAAGGGCATCAACAAAATAATCGTAACACTTGATACGAAGAATGCCCTTGATGAAATCAGCGAATTCAACAATACTACAAACACAGAGTTTGTGATTTACGAAGACGAATTGCGTCCTGTTTATCCATACAACTTTGCTATCATCAATAAGCAAAATATTAAGCTGGTGGGTTCCACATCCGACCCGCTGGGCGATGCACTCAATTACCGAATGGAAATAGACACTACTGAGTTGTTTAATTCAGCAGCGAAAGTGGTGAAGAACATCAACTCCAAAGGCGGCTATATTGAATTTGACCCGGGTATTACCTTCAGAGACAGCACTGTGTACTACTGGAGGCTTGGTATTGTTCGCACAGGCGATGTGGTGGCCAAATGGAACAATGCATCCTTTGTGTACCTCAATGGAACAAGCGTTGGTTTCAACCAAAGTCATTTTTACCAGCACACAAAAAGCGCTGCCGACAGAATTTATATCGATTCTGCAACACGCACCTGGAAATACAAAACACGTCTCAACAATGTGTTTGTAAACCACAGTATTTACCCCATTACCGGCACAGCCGATAATGATTTTAGTGTTAGTGTAAATAACACGGTGATTTCAGCATCGGTTTGCGTGGGCCATTCTATGGTGTTCAATGTGTTCGACCCGGTGACCTTCAAGCCATGGAAAAACTATCCCGGTGGGGCATACGGTAGCGGCATGAACAACTGTGTAAGCACGCTTACCCGCCAGTACAATTTTGAATGGGACGACCGAGATACCGGCAACCGGCATAAAATTTTGAATTTCATGGATGCCATACCTAATGGCTCCTATGTATTGGTGCGTAAGATTTTGGACCAGCCCTATGACTTTGAAACATTTGCTGAAAAACTGAAAAGCGATGAACAGTATTTTGGTGCAGGCAACAGTGTATATCATCGTTTGAAGAGTGCCGGCTTTGCCGAAATTGATTCATTCAAACGCCCACGCATTTACATATTCCTGTACAAGAAAAATGACCTCTCGTTTACACCTGTTTGGAAAATGAGCGAAGGTTTGTATGACAGGATACAAATGAATGTCGATTGTCCTACTCCCGACAGCCTTGGCTACATCACTTCTCCCCTGTTTGGCCCGGCAAAAGCATGGCAACAAGTGTTATGGCGCGGTTCTTCCATTGAATCAGGCAACGCCGGCGATAAACCATTGGTTGATGTGATTGGCGTGAACAGTGCAGGCGCTGAAACATTGTTGAGTACAATCAACCTTTCGCAGCAGGACTTCAACATTTCAAATGTGAGTGCGCTGCAATATCCTTACATCAAACTCCGCATGAGTGATTTGGATACTTCCTACGGCACGCCATACCAGTTGCGCTGGTGGCGGTTGTACTACACCCCAGTGCCCGAGGGTGCATTGGCACCAAGCATCCTGCTGCAATCCAAGGACACCCTGGAGATGGGTGAATTAATGGATTTCAAAATTGCCTTCAAGAACATCAGCGAAGCAGCATTCGACAGCCTGCGCCTGAAGGCTTACATACTCGATAGAAATAACATCACCCATTTGCTAACGCTGCCACGCAAGAAGCCGCTCATATCCGGCGATACCATTACTGTTTCCATTAGTATTGATACCAAAACTTACCCGGGCATGAACACTCTGTACCTGGCTGTAAATCCGGACAATGATCAGCCCGAACAGTTCTTCTTCAACAACTTCCTGTACAAATCATTCTATGTGAAGGAAGATACCTACAACCCACTCCTCGATGTAACTTTTGATGGCACAAGGATATTGAACCGTGATATTGTTTCGGCAAAACCTCACATACAAATAAAACTGAAAGATGAAAGCCGCTACCTGGCACTGAACGATACAGCAGGCCTTACCATCAAACTCAAATTCCCGAACGAGTCGACGCCAAGGGTGTACCGTTGGGGTACAGATACACTGCAGTTTACTCCTGCAAACCTTAGTTCCGGCGATAATACTGCAACCGTAGATTTTCTCCCATCGCTTACGCAGGACACTGAGGGAACCGAATATGAACTGACAGTAAGTGGAAAGGACCGTAATGCTAACCGGGCCGGAAACCTTGAATACCGTGTCACCTTCCAGGTATTCAACAAGCCCATGATCAGCAACCTGCTCAACTATCCCAACCCATTCAGTACAAGCACCGCCTTTGTGTTCACTATCACAGGCCAGGAAGTGCCGCAGGAATTCAAAATCCAGATTATGACGATGACGGGCAAAATTGTAAAGGAAATTCCGCGGCAGGAATTAGGCAACATTCACATTGGCACCAACGTAACTGAATACAAATGGGACGGCACTGATACCTATGGCCAGAAACTTGGCAATGGGGTTTACCTGTACCGTGTGGTAAGCAGCCTGAACGGAGCCAAGATGGACAAATTCAGGCTAAATGATGGTTTTGACCAGGGCCTGGAAGATGTAACTGATAAATACTTCAACAAAGGCTATGGCAAAATGGTCATCCTTCGTTAACGAATGACAGGGGCCACCTGCCAAAATTGTTTTACCAAAATATTTCACCTGTTTTCCGCTACTCGAACACCCGGCCACGCCGGGTGTTATACTTTTGCGACCCTTCGGAAAAGGGAAAATCAGTATGGCAAAAATTGGAATTAATATAGCAACAGGCAGCCTGCAGCAGGCTGAAATGATTGTGGGCATTGACCTGGGAACTACCAACAGCCTGGTGGCCATCATTCACCCGGAAAGTGGCAAACCTGTGGCGCTCAAGGAACACGACAGCAGTTCACTCGTTCCATCGGTTATACATTTCGATGAAATGGGCAATCCTTCGGTAGGCGATGCTGCAAAGGCATTCCTGGAAACAGAACCACAAAACACCATCTTCAGTGCCAAGCGCCTGATGGGAAAAAGCTACAAGGACCTGAATGAACATGCAGGCTTTTTTACCTACAAAGTGATTGATGATGAAACCGACAGCCTGGTGAAAGTGCAGGTGGGCAATAAATTTTATTCTCCTGTAGAACTGTCATCTTTTATTCTAAAAGAACTGAAGACCAGGGCAGAACACATCCTCAAAACACCCGTATCAAAAGCCGTCATCACAGTGCCGGCCTATTTCAACGATGCGCAGCGGCAGGCCACACGTGACGCCGGCAAACTTGCAGGGCTTGATGTGTTGCGCATTGTGAATGAACCCACCGCAGCAAGCCTTGCCTACGGCCTAGGCCTCGACCCAACCGAAGAAAAAACCATTGCTGTGTACGACCTCGGCGGCGGCACATTCGATATTTCCATTTTGCGCATTCACAACGGCATATTTGAAGTGCTGAGCACTAACGGCGACACTTATCTTGGTGGCGATGATTTTGACCGCGTCATTATGCACCACTGGATGCAGCTGGCCGGCCTCACCACGGAAGAAATGAGTGACAACAAATCGTTGCTGCAACAATTGAGGCTTGCGGCTGAGCGTGCCAAAAAGCAACTCTCACAGTCAGCCTATTTCGAAGAAGACATTAACGGCGATATCCTGAGTCTGACAAAGGAAACATTTGAATCATTGATTGAACCCTTCATCAAAAAAACCATTGAGTGCTGCGCAAGGGCAATGAAGGATGCAGAAATCGAAATAGCTGCCATTAACGAAGTGGTGATGGTGGGTGGCAGCACCAGGGTGCCTGCTGTCAAAAAAGCGGTAAGCGATTTTTTTGGCAGGCCTGTGCATGATGAAGTAAATCCTGACGAAGTAGTGGCGCTTGGTGCCGCCGTTCAGGCCGACATTCTTGCAGGCAAAAACCGCGATGTGCTGCTGCTGGATATTACGCCGCTGAGCCTTGGCATTGAAACCATGGGCGGCCTCATGGATGTACTTATTCCCCGCAATTCAAAAATACCCAGCTCCGCAGGCAGGCAATACACCACGCAAAAAGACGGCCAATCAGGCATCCGCATCAGCGTATATCAAGGTGAACGCGACCTGGTGAAAGACAACAGGAAACTGGCAGAATTTAACCTTACAGGCATCCCCGCAATGCCGGCTGGCCTGCCGAAAGTGGAGATTGGTTTTTTGATAAATGCCGATGGCATTTTGCAGGTGAAGGCAAAGGAATTGCGCAGCGGTGTGCAGCAAATTATCGAGGTGAAACCACAGTACGGCCTAACTGATGATGAAGTGGAACGCATGCTTCTGGAAAGCATTGCACATGCGAAGGAAGACATAGCCACGAGGGCCCTGGTGGAAGCCCGTACTGAAGGAGAACAGTTGTTAGAGACCACTGAAAAATTCATAACAAGAAATGTCTCGTTGCTCACGCCCGACGAACTCACTGCCACTGCCGAAGCCATGCAGGCCCTGCAACTGGCATTGACCATGGAAGACAAGGATTTGATTCAGCAAAAAATAGAAGAACTGAATGAAGTGGGCAAACCATATGCCGAACGAGCCATGAATGAAGCCATCAGCAAAAGCATCAAAGGCCAACATGTGTGATAATAAAAGGCACTGAACACGACAAAAAAAAGCAGCACTATTTGAATGCTGCTTTTTTGTTTTGATGCATCAGTTTGTGTGAGTAAATAGGTGTGACCGCAATGGATGACTAATCAGTTTTTTTGATTTTTCCGCTACCGGATGACTTCATCGAAATATCGGCAATTCCTTTGTAAAAAACGCTGCCACTGCCGCTGATAACCGCATCGAGCTTGCCGTTTACAGTAGTTTCCACATCACCGCTTCCACTGATTTTTACTGAAGCATCTTTGGCTGCAAGTTGGTAGCCCTTGAAACTTCCACTACCTGAAATCACAACATCCAGTCCATTTGTTTTGCCGCCCATTTCTATACTGCCACTGCCTGAAATACGACCTTTCACATTGGTGGCCGAAGTTTGAATTTTGATATTGCCACTTCCAGAAATAGCTGCATCGAAATTTCCATCGGCCGGAATAACTTGTTGTGAAACAATATTGCCGCTTCCTGAAATGCTGGCAGCATTGAGTTTTGGCATGGTGATGTACACTTTTACACCCTTACCTGAAATAGATACATTATTCTTGTATTTGAGGTTGAGTTTACCGCCTGAAACCTCCGTGAGGATGTATTCCTGTAGGTTGTCATCAGTTTCTACTTTTACAGAAATGGTGGAAGACGGTGTAATGGAAACACTCATCCCTCCTGCCACCCCAATTTCGTCAAATGCATCCACTGAGCGTGTTTGTGTAACTACGTTGCCGCTGCCATCAACATGCTTCCACTGTGCGAAGACTGATGCTGATGCAAATATTGAAATGGCAGCAGCAAGGAAATATTTGTTTTTCATGTGTGTAATTTTCAGTTGTACGCTGGTCAAATCCTTTATGTTACTGTTTGGTGAAACTTTTGTGTTGAACGGCCTGGTAGCAGGATGAACAGATGTTTTGCTTACCGCTTCAAAAACAGCACCGAAGCCTAACTTTGAACCGAAACCGGAAACAATGACAAAGCTCTCAGTAAACATTAATAAGATAGCCACGCTGCGCAACAGCCGCGGAGGCAATAACCCCGATGTTATAAAGGCCGCTATTGATGTGCAGCAATTTGGCGCCGAAGGTGTAACAGTGCATCCCCGCCCCGATGAACGCCACATCCGCTATTCCGACGTGCGGGCAATTAAACCCATCATTACCACCGAATTCAATATTGAAGGCAACTGCCGTGAGCAGAAGTTCATTAACCTGGTGCTAGAAGTGAAGCCAGACCAGGTAACATTGGTTCCCGATGCCGGCGAACAAATAACCAGTGACCATGGATGGGATACCATTGCAAATGCCACTTACCTAAGGGAAATCATTGCATTGTTTAAACAGGCAGGCATCCGTGTTTCCATTTTTGTAGACCCGGCAATTGAGATGGTAGCAGGTGCGGCGCAAACCGGCACTGACCGAATTGAACTGTACACTGAAGCCTATGCACGCCTCTATGCAAAAGGCATGCGTGAAGAGGCAATTGCACCCTACGTTGCAGCCGCTGCAAAGGCCCACGAACTGGGGCTTGGCATCAATGCCGGCCACGATCTGGATCGCTTGAACCTTGCCTACTTTGTAAAGCATATTCCCTATGTCGATGAAGTGTCGATAGGTCATGCAATCATTTGCGATGCACTGTACCTCGGCCTCGAAAACACCATCCAGATTTACAAGCGACAACTCAACTAACCACCCCGGCATTTGCCATAACAAACACCCGCAGCATGAAAACAATTGATGATGTGCTTGCCCGCCTGGATGCAATTGTTGCTTCCTGTGTAGCCACCAATTCACGGCAGGCATACTTTGCGGTACTGTACAGGCAAATGACAGCAGCAGTAAAGGACGGCATACACCATGGCGTGTTTGAAGATGGAGCAAGAATGGAAAAGCTGGATGTGCTGTTTGCATCGAGGTATGTGGATGCCTGGGAAAATTACAGAAACAACAAACCAACTACCCGCAGCTGGAATCACGTATTCTGTGCAGCAGACAACAGGCTAACAGTTATTCAACACCTTTTGCTCGGCATGAATACCCACATCAACCTGGACCTGGCCATTGCTGCTGCAGGCACCTGCCCAGGCAATGCCATCTTTGGTTTAGAAAAAGATTTTACCGCTATCAACACACTCATTTCAACGCTGGCAGGTTCGGTGCAGCAAAAGCTGGACAATATAAGCCGCCCCATGAAGATGCTGGACAACATTGCCAATGGTTCTGAAAAAGCGGTGCTCAATTTCAGTGTTACAAAAGCAAGGCAGGCTGCATGGGCCAACGGTGTGGCCTTGGCGCTGGCATCAGAACAGCAACAGGAGCAGCACATTCAAACCATGGATGCTGCAGTGTATGCCATTTCCCGTAAGATTGAATCGCCGGGTTTTCCTGCAAACATGATTCTTCCAATGGTGCAATTGAGCGAACCCAATAAGGTGAGCGAAATAGTGAAACTGCTGCAATAAATTTTTCTAAGGGGTACTCAGAAGAAATAAAAAAAGCACACTGGGAAAATATCCCGGCGTGCCTCATGTCTAACTTTCATCACCTATTTGGCTACTTGAATTAGCTTGTTACACCAGCGCCAATTCGAGTACCTGCTGCATGTTCTTGACATAATGAAATTCGATGCCATCTATAAATCGGGGATCAATTTCATTTACATCTTTCTGATTCTGCCAGCACAGCACAATTTCTTTGAGCCCAGCACGCTTAGCGGCCAACACTTTTTCCTTAATACCGCCAACGGGCAGTACCTGGCCACGTAAAGTAATCTCTCCTGTCATAGCCATGAAGGGTTTTACCCTGCGACCAGTGAAGGCTGATGCGAGTGAGGTAAGCATGGTAACGCCGGCACTTGGTCCATCTTTCGGAACAGCACCTTCAGGTACGTGGATGTGGATATTTTTCTTACCAAAAACAGCAGGGTCAATATCGAGCTTTTTAACATTCGACTGCAGGTAACTCAACGCAGTTGAAGCACTTTCCTTCATCACATTACCAAGATTACCGGTGAGTTTCAATTCACCCTTGCCATCACTCAGCAGCGTTTCAATAAAAAGAATATCGCCACCAACATAGGTCCATGCAAGGCCAACAGCAACGCCTGGCATGTTCACAGTTTTGTAAATCTCATTGCTGTATTTCGGCAAGCCCAGTATTTTTTCAACATCCTTCGCAGTCACCGATGACTTTACCTTTCCATGCATGGCATATTCCTTAGCCAGGTATCGCATAATGCTGGCCAGTTGCCTGTCCAGTTCACGAACTCCGCTTTCACGGGTGTAACTCTCTATTACTTTCTCCAGCACCGCATCGGAAATTTTTAGACCCAATGCAGCTAGACCATGCGCTTCTTTTTGCTTGGGTATCAGGTGACGTTTTGCTATCTCTACTTTTTCTTCAATGGCATAACCTGAGAGATCGATTATTTCCAGCCTGTCACGCAGGGCAGGTTGAATGCTTTGCAGGCTGTTGGCAGTGGCAATGAAAAGCACTTTGCTCAGGTCGTATTCCAGTTCCAGGTAGTTGTCGTAAAAGGAATGGTTTTGCTCAGGATCGAGCACTTCGAGCAATGCGCTTGAGGGGTCGCCACGCTGGTCTTGCCCTACTTTGTCCACCTCATCCAATATCATTACCGGGTTGCTGCTTTTTATTTTCCGGATGTTTTGAATGATACGGCCAGGCATTGCGCCAATGTAAGTTTTGCGATGGCCACGTATTTCGCTTTCATCGTGAAGGCCCCCAAGACTCAAACGAACATATTTACGCCCAATGGCATGTGCAATGCTGCGACCGAGAGAAGTTTTACCAATACCCGGAGGACCTACAAAACACAAAATCGGGCTTTTCATGTCGCCTTTCAGTTTCAGCACAGCCAGGTATTCCAAAATGCGCTCCTTTATTTTCTGCATGCCGTAGTGGTCATGATCCAGCACTAGTCGGGCATTTTTGAGGTCGTAGTTGTCCTCGGTTACCTCTCCCCACGGAAGGTCCAGCATCAGGTCAAGGTGGTTGTACACCACACTGTAGTCGGGTGTGCTCGGATGCATCCGTTCCAGTTTTTCCAAGCCCTGGAAGAAGGCAGTCTTTGCAGTTTCCGGCCACTTCTTTTGCTCTGCTTTCAATCGCATCTGGTTTACTTCAGCAATATTGTCGGTGCCCAGTTCTTCCTTGATGCTCTTCAGCTGCTGTTGCAAAAAATACTCCCGTTGTTGCTTATCAATTTCAGTGCGTGTTTTGCTCGTCACCTGGTCTTTGAGCTGTGCAAACTGCAGTTCGCGGTGCAGCAGTTTGGTGAGTTCCTCAGCCCTTTCCCTGATGTCGTTCATTTCAAGCACCATCTGCTTCTCCTTTACATCTGTATTCATATTCCCTGCCACAAAGTGGATAAGGAAGGATGGGTTTTCAATGTTCTTGAGAATGAGGCCAGCCTCGCTTGGGATATTGGGTGAAAGCTGAATGATTTGGGTAGCAAGGTCTTTGATGGCACTTACGTGAGCTTCAAAATCCTGTCCCTGCGGCACTTCCCCTTCCGGCAGGTATTCCACTTTTGCCTTGAAATACGGGTCATC
>JBBIOQ010000043.1:16713-31773 GCA_037443285.1 Sphingobacteriales bacterium
ACTACCCCGGGAAACAGCACCGTATTGCGCAGCGGTACTACCGGAATTTCATCGGGAAATACTACATTTTTGTCTTCATCGTTCTCCCCTTCCGAAATGGGAATGATGGGCATAAAATCAACATCTTCATCGCTATTCAGGAAAAATCCTCTTTCTGGTGTATTCATCTTTCGTACTTCTGAAATGATAAAAATGCGCCACTGAGGGCGCATTTCACTTTGCTCAATATTGGTGCCAGAGCAAAACGGATTGACTTATTGTCGGTTATTGAACTATTTAGGTGGCCACATTCTGCCAAAATTAGAAAACAAACCCAACCCCAAGCTGGGCAGTTTGCTGTTTCCAGGTTTCCTGCTTGCTGATGTTGTTCATGTTATTCATACCCCATGCGTAACGGCCGCTCACCCTGAAATTGCCGAGCATGATATTGGCTCCTGCCACCATGGCAATATCGCCGTCAGAAAACGCCGCACCGGCATTTTTCAAGAGCCCATCACCCTTTTTCATGTTGATGGAAAACTGTGGCCCAACGGCCAGCGAAAGGATATTAGCAATTTTCCAGTTGAGTGTAATGGGCATGGAGAGTGTCTGCAATTTTATGGACTTGAGGGTGTCCATCTTCAGCAGATCTTTGTAGAGGCTTTCAAAACTGGTAGTAGTGCGCATGTTAGCTTCGCTGAAAAGCATTTCAGGTTGCAGGTAAAAGTTTTTTCCAAGTTTCATTTCTGCAAAGCCCCCGGCATAATACCCACTTTGAAAACCATCACTAAAAGATTGGCCATCCATCTTTACAAGATTGGCACCGGCTTTGGCCCCAATTTTCATGAACTGGGCATTAGCATTGGCAACAAAAAGAAGCAGGGCGGAGGTAAGAATTTGTGTACGCATAGGATGTGATTTGCTGGTACAACGCATTGACCGGCAATATCCTTACAACCAAAATGTTAGCATTTTACAAATTGATACCGCAGCCAATGTTGTAATAGAAATTCCACTTCGAATGCGATTTGGGTATGATGTAAGAAAACATCATCTGACCTTGGACATAAAATTTACCGGCATGCATGATGCCGTAATTGGTGATGGTGAAATTCTGGGCTTCAAATTTTGCAGGTGGCGGTGCGAATGCAGGTGAATACATTTCCTTAAACAATTTCACTGCCGTAATATTCGCCATCCTTGGTGCATTCACTGCATTCAATGGTGTGTTGGTTCCATACCTGGAAGTGCCGGCCAGCAGTGTAACTGAAGGCGTATACCTGAACACAACTTTATGGTTCGTTTTTGCACTGAAAACAAAATCGTGGCGAAGCGTAAAGATGGCCGAAATGTCATCCACCTGTGATGTCCCATCCTGTTTGCTCAGGTATCGCACAATGGGAGCAAAACGCCTGTAACGAACCGTGTCAATAGTTTTTATGAACGCCAATTGATCATACGTACCCCAGCCATAATCAAAGGCTACCTTGGGCTGAAGCCACCATTTCTTATAAACGAAATAGGTATAGAATTCATTCACCAAAGGCGACACATAAAAACTCAGGTCTTTCTTGTTGAAATAATGGAAATAGGAAATGCCAGCGGCCACTGATTTGTTTTGAAAATCGTACCCAGGTGCAACGAAAGCCTGGTACATGGTAAACCGGTTCTGATCGTTGGTGAAGTTAGCGCCGCCAATGAGCGACAACCCCGATTTATGGTAATAGCCAATACCTGTGTTAAGAAATACATGATTGGTGCTAACCTCGTAGTTCTTGTTTTGCAGAGCGAAAGAACCATTGGCAATACCAACATTGAAATCAACCATGCTTTTGCGCTGATAATCAACCAGCCCCAACATACGTAGTTCATTCATGATGGAATCGTACAGCGCTGTTGTGTCGATGGTATTCAGGATAGATGTATCCACTTTTGACCATGTACTATCCTGTGCTGCCAAGGGTTTTGGCGCACACAGCACTAGTGTTACAAGCAGTATGGTTGTGAATCGGGCAATCATGTAAGCAGCGGCAAAGGTAGGTAGGACAAAAAAAATGCATTGGGGTTTAACTATGCCAATTCTATCACAGTTATTTCAGGCAGTATTCCCACTCTGCCCGGGTAGCCAATAAAACCGAAACCCCGGTTTACGTAAAGTTTCTGTGTACCTTCTTCATATAACCCCGCCCATTCCTTGTACACCCATTGCACTGGGCTCCACCTGAAACCTGGAAGTTCCACACCAAACTGCATACCATGTGTATGGCCACTGAGGGTAAGGTCAATATCGAAATACTTCGGGCGTACTTCACTATCCCAATGGCTGGGGTCGTGGCTCATGAGTATTTTGAAATGCACTTGCTCCATGCCGTCAATGGCTTTTTGCAGGCTGCCATAGCTGTGAAAGTTGGCCCTTCCACTAATGTTCTGCACGCCCACTAATCCAATTTTCTCGCCGTCCTTTTCCAGCAGTACATGTTCATCCCAAAGCAACCTCCAGCCAAGGTCGGCATGCACTTTTTTCAAATGTTCATGATTGGCATGCTTTTCCTCATCGCTTTCCCACCTGGCATAGTCCCCATAATCGTGGTTTCCAAAAGTGCTGTACACACCCATAGGCGCAGTCAGCTTGCTGAACACATCCATGAATGGTTCCATTTCCACCGCCCTGTCATTCACCAGGTCCCCGGTAAAAAGTATCAGGTCAGCATGTTGGTTGTTCACCAGTTCTACCCCCCGCAATACCGCTTCCTTATCCATAAAACTTCCGCTGTGTATATCGCTGATATGGGCAATGCGCAAGCCTTTGAAAGCCTTGGGCAAATTGGGGAAGTGCAGGCTGATTTTGACCACCTGGTAGTTGTATTTGTTTTTGAAACCATACAACAACGAGGTGAACAATGAGCCGCCAACACCCAGCCCCAGCCAGCTCATGAACACACTGCGACTGATGGTTTCGGCTGCTTCATGACCGGGAGTGACATCCGTGCTTCGCGACACAAACTGGGCCAAAACCCATTGTACCAGCCTGCGCATGTCGTCCATTAATAAAAATGGAACTGCCAGAAGCTGGGCAAGAAAAAATCCGATGGAAATAGCAAAAAGGTAGGTGCGCAATGGCTTGTTCCAACTTACATAATTGAGGAAGGGAAGAGATGCGAAAAATGCCAGGCAAATACCGGCAATCAGCCAGTAACTGCCAAAAACAATCAATCTTGTTTTCTGCCCCCAATGGCTCCCAACCGATTTCAGTCCCTGGAAAACATAGAAATCGACCAGCAGCATGATAACCAGAAAAATTAATGAGCCGCCTAATCTTCGCATAACAGAACTTGGATTTAATATTGCACCCTGCTTTAGAATGGGCTTAATAGCAGGTAGGAGATGAAGTGCTAATTGGTTTGAAAAAAATGGTGATGTTTTGTAACAAATACAATGAAAGGTAGTTGACTGAAGACAGAAATTTCGCCTGCAAAATCAACCCGATTGCTAAGATTTTAAAATTATTCCCATGAAATTAACTTATTACGGCCACTCCTGTTTTTTGGTACAGGCTGGAGGAAAAAAATTGCTATTCGATCCCTTCATCCGCTACAACGACCTCGCAAAACATATAAACGTAGACGAAATAGAGGCCGATTATATTTTAATCTCCCATGGCCACCAGGATCATGTAGCAGATGCCCTTGAAATTGCGCAGCGCTGCGATGCCACCATCATTTGTGCTTTCGAACTCATGAATTGGTTTCACCAGAAAGGGCACCAGAAAGTACATCCCATGAACACCGGCGGCAAAAGAAGTTTTGATTTTGGCACCGTAAAATGCGTGGTGGCACAGCACAGCAGCGTGCTGCCCGATGGCACTTATGGCGCCAATCCAATGGGCTTTGTTGTTTCAACGCCCGATGGCGATTTCTATTACAGCGGCGACAGCGCACTTACTATGGACATGCAATTAGTGCCGCTTTGGGGAAAAATCAAGTTTGCGGTGCTGCCTATTGGAGATAATTTCACCATGGGAGCCGAAGATGCCGCCATGGCTGCTGAATGGGTAAAAACCAATACGGTCGTTGGCGTGCATTACGACACTTTCGGATACATCGTTATTGACCATGCCGCTGCAAAAAAACTGTTCGCAGCAAGAAATATTGACCTAAAATTGCCGGCCATCGGCACAACTATTGAACTGTAAAAACTGAATCAAGGGAGAAGGGATAAATGGCTAGAACTATTGGTATTGCAAATCAGAAAGGAGGAGTTGGAAAAACCACAACAGCCATCAACCTGGCTGCCAGCCTGGCCGTTTTGGAGTACAGAACGCTGCTGGTGGATGCCGACCCTCAAGCCAACAGTACCACGGGCGTAGGTTTTGATTTGCACAACATTAACCTCAGTTTGTACGACTGCCTGGTGAATAATGTGCCGGCATCCGATGTGGTGCTGAAGACTGATATACCCAACCTCGACCTCATACCTTCTCACATTGATTTGGTAGGTGCGGAAATAGAAATGATTAACCATCCCAACAGGGAAAATGTGCTCAAACAACTGTTGGCTCCCCTGCAGGATCGCTACGACCTTATAGTCATTGACTGCTCTCCATCGCTTGGATTGATTACTGTAAATGCACTGGTGGCAAGCGATTCCGTGCTCATTCCTGTACAATGCGAATTCTTTGCGTTGGAAGGACTAGGCAAACTGCTCAACACCATCAAGATTGTACAAAACAGGTTGAACACCGACCTTCAGATTGAAGGCATCCTCATGACCATGTACGATGGCAGACTTCGCCTGAGTAACCAGGTGGTGAGCGAAGTAAGACGCCACTTCGAAACGATTGTTTTTGAAACCATCATCCACCGCAACACAAGGCTGAGCGAGGCTCCCAGTGTGGGAAAGCCAGTAATCCTTTACGATTCGGAAAGCAAAGGCGCCAGCAACTATCTTAATCTTGCCAAAGAAGTGCTTCAGAAAAACGACATGACCAAGATTTCTGAGGCTGACAGGTACATTATTTAATAAGGTTTGTACCCACCCGGTTAGTTGCATTATCACCGGTTGGTTGCATGCCGTGAAGCATTTTTGACATATGAGTAAACCGGACCAGAAGACGATGATTGGCAAAGGCCTTCGCAGCCTGCTTTCCAATATTGACACAGACCTGAAGACAAGTGATGGCCACCTGAAACAGGAAGTGGTGCAAAAAAATACAGGCATCATCAGGGTGCCCGTCGAAGATATTGAGGTAAACCCCAAACAGCCACGCCGCGATTTTGATGAACAAGCGTTGAAGGAACTATCCAATTCAATCAGAATTCACGACATTATTCAGCCGCTTACCGTAGCCCGAATTCCGGGTGGCCGATTCCGCCTCATAGCTGGTGAACGCCGCTACAGGGCGTCAAAAATGGCCGGTCTTAAAGATGTGCCTGTTTACATCCGCGAGGCAAACGATAAACAACTGCTCGAACTCTCGCTGCTCGAAAACCTGCAGCGTGAGGACCTGAATGCTATTGAAATTGCTTTGAGCTACAAGCGCCTGATGGACGAATTGCATTACACACAGGAAGAAGTGGCAGAAAGGATGGGAAAGGAACGGAGTACAGTTGCAAACTATGTTCGCTTGCTGAAATTGCCACCTGATTTGCAGGTAGCTGTTCGCAACAGCATCATTAGCATGGGGCATGCCCGTGCCCTCATCAACGTTGACGAAGTTGACAAACAACTCTATATTTTTAAGGAAATTTCAGGCAAAGGTTTGTCGGTAAGGCAGACCGAGGAATTGGTGCGAAGCCTGTACAAGAACCCGCGACAGGCTGTTAAAACGCCTGCAAAACCTGCACTGGCGCCAGCTTACAAGAGATTAGAAGATAACTTAGCGTCCCATTTTGGAACAAAAGTCATGCTAAAGCATGCTAAATCAGGCGCAGGAAGCATCACCATTGAATACTATTCGCTGCAGGAACTTAATAAAATCCTCGACCTCGTTGGCGTTACTGTGCAATAACAAGTTGGCACGTTTGCCATTGGCGTTACCGTTGCTGCTATTTGCATGCTTTGCAATGTTCTCCAACAACGCTACGGCGCAAAAAAGAGCGAAGGATACAATGGTTGTGCAACAGCCAGTGATACGTGATTCAGCATACATAGCAGATTCGCTCAGGAAAAGGCAAATACACAAAGCAACTGTTCGATCAGCTATCCTTCCCGGGTGGGGACAGGTTACCAATCACCAGGGATACAAAGTGCCTATTGTGTATGCAGCCATTGGCATCCCAGCGTATTTGTTTTACACCAACCTGCAGCAATACAAAATACTTAGAGATGCATACATCAACATGATGGATGGCAACACAGCAAACGACGGTGAAATACCCGATTATATAAAACCACTTTCACCTAACTCGGTAAAATACTACCGCGATGAATACCGGAAAAATGTTGACTACAGCGCACTGGCTTTCATAATTGCATGGGGCTTGAATGTGGTTGATGCCACTGTTTTTGCAAACCTTCGTGACTTTGATGTTTCCGACAAAATTTCTATGCGAGTGAGCCCAAAAATTGACCCGGTTTTCAAATTGGCAGGAATGGGATTTGTATTCCATTTTAGTGACTCAAAACAAAAATTAAGTTCGATCATTACACCATAAATTTTGCACCATGAATATTGCGTTGATCGGTTATGGAAAAATGGGAAAGGCCATTGAAGCCATTGCGAAAGAAAGAGGAAATGAGGTAGTGTTAATCATTGACATGAACAATCTTGAAGACCTCACTATCGATAAACTGCGCAAAGCAGATGTAGCCATTGAATTTTCGAACCCTCATAGTGCTGTGGGCAATCTCAAAACCTGTTTTGATGCAGGCATAGCAGTAGTTTGTGGCACTACCGGTTGGCTGGATCAGAAACCGGAAGTTGAAGCATACTGCCTGCAGAAAAATGCAGGCTTTTTGTACGCCAGCAATTACAGCCTGGGTGTGAATATTTTTTTCGAAGTGAATAAGCTGCTGGCAAAGCTTATGGCAAATCATAGCACTTACGATGTGAAAGTTACCGAAGTGCATCACACGGCAAAACTCGATGCTCCCAGCGGAACAGCTATTACAATTGCAGAGCAAATATTACACGAACTGCATGGTAAACAAAAGTGGGTAAACCACCCCACCAACGTAAAAGAAGAACTGGAAATCGAAAGCCAGCGCATTGACCCTGCTCCCGGCACACATGTTGTACAATACTTTTCTGCCATTGATGATATTGAAATCAAACACACAGCGCACAGCCGAGCCGGTTTTGCACTCGGTGCAGTGCTTGCTGCAGAATATATGGCAGGAAAAAAAGGAATTCATACCATGCGTGAAGTACTTGGCCTCTGATTCAAAATGCCTGGCAGTGCCAAGTATTGAATAATAGGTCTGTATTTGTTTTAGCAGCTTTCTTACCTGGCAAGCAGGCAAACACTCTTAACCTTCTGATAATGAACAATACTTACCCACATCGTCAGGTGAAAGTCAGCCATATTGTCAATGGTGGGTTTGCAGGGCAATAGCCTCCAATATCCTATTTTTGCGTGCCTTAGTGTAAAGCCTACACGAATTTGGCACCTTAATCTAAACTCACAGACCAGATTATATGGACAAGAAAGTTACCAAAATAGGCGTACTCACTTCGGGAGGAGATAGTCCCGGCATGAACGCCGCAGTCAGGGCAGTTGTGCGAACTGGCTTATATCATGGATTAGAAGTATTTGGAATATACAGAGGTTACAGTGGAATGATTGAAGATGATATTCAACCAATGACCAGCCGAAGTGTGGCCAATATTATTCAACGCGGAGGTACCATTCTCAAAACAGCCCGCAGCAAAGAATTCATGACACCTGCCGGCAGAAAAACAGCCTATAAAAATCTTAAGAAACATGGAATAGACGGCCTGGTCATCATTGGTGGTGATGGCAGTTTCAGAGGAGCGCAAATCTTTAGCAAGGAATTCAATATTCCCTGCATTGGTTTACCCGGAACAATTGACAAAGATATTGCTGGCACAGATTTCACCATTGGTTTCGATACGGCGGTAAATACTGCTATTGAAGCCATTGATAAAATCAGGGACACCGCTGATGCACATGACCGTTTGTTTGTAGTGGAAGTAATGGGTCGCGATGCCGGCTACATTGCACTGCACAGCGGCATTGCAACCGGTGCCGAACACATCCTGATTCCTGAAACAAAAACCAATATTGAAGAAATTATTTCCACACTTTCGGAAAAAGAAAAGCGCCAGAAACTGGTGAACCTGATTGTAGTGGCAGAAGGTGATGAAATAGGCGGCGGCAATGAGGTTGGAAGACTACTGAAAGAAAAACTTCCCAATGCCGATGTGCGGGTTTGTATTCTCGGACATATTCAACGTGGCGGTTCGCCATCCTGCCTCGACAGGTTAATTGCAAGCCGCATGGGTTATCATGCTGTGGAATGCCTGGTAGAAGGCCGCAACAATGTTATGGTTGGAATTGTAAACAACAGGATGCATTACCTTCCTCTCGACAATGCAGTAAAAGCAAAAGAAAAATTCAATAAGGACTGGCTGAAAATCATCAAGATTCTTTCGACCTGATCTGCGCAACAAAATTCAGCAAGCAATCAAATTGATTCGATTCCACAACAAACACAAAAGATGAGTAAAAACAGCAGCAAATACGCCTACACTGGCATGGACAAACAAGCAGGTGTGGAGCATAGTAATAAGAGAACAAAAATTGTTGCCACGGTAGGTCCAGCTTCCAGTGATTATGAAACAATGCTGGCACTTGTACGCGCTGGTGTAAATGTTTTTCGCCTGAACTTTTCTCATGGTGGTCACGAAGACAAACTGCAAATCATTGAGAACATTCACCGCATCAATGATGAGCAACCATTTAATGTTGCCATTCTTGGCGATTTGCAGGGCCCAAAATTGCGTGTTGGCGAAATTGAAAACAATGCCCTTGAAATTAAGCCAGGTGACATGCTCACATTTACCAATGAAAAATGTGTAGGCACACTGGAAAGGATTTATGTGAGTTATCCCAACCTTGCCGGAGATGTTGTTATTGGCAACAAAATTCTTATCGATGATGGCAAACTTGAAGTAATTGTCAAAAAAATTGAAAAGAATGGGGATGTAAAAGTTGAAGTTACCATTGGCGGTATTCTTTCAAGTAAAAAAGGCATCAACCTGCCTGACACAAAAATTTCGTTGCCCGCACTTACCGAAAAAGATTTAGCCGATCTTGAATTCATTATTGATCAAAAACTTGACTGGGTAGCACTTTCGTTTGTTCGTAGTGTAAAAGACCTTGTGATTTTGCGCAGTAAGCTGGAGGAAAGAAAAAGCAAGACCAAGATCATAGCAAAAATTGAAAAGCCTGAAGCTGTCACCAACATCCGTGATATCATTTTGGAAAGCGATGCCATCATGGTAGCCCGTGGAGATTTGGGTGTGGAAATGCCGGTTGAAAAAGTGCCCATGATCCAGAAGGATCTTATCAGGAAATGTATGCACCGTGCAAAACCGGTAATTGTTGCTACGCAAATGATGGAAAGCATGATTGACCGTGTGAAGCCCAATCGTAGTGAAATAACGGATGTAGCCAATGCGGTGCTGGAGGGTGCGGATGCAGTAATGCTGAGCGGTGAAACTGCCACAGGACAACACCCGGTTTTGGTGGTGGAAACCATGACGAAAATTATCAAAGAAATTGAAGCCACTGCCTATAGTTACGACAGAGAAGAACTGTTGAAACCACAGCCCCACTCCCCTTCTTTCCTAAGTGATGCCATTTGCTACAACGCCTGCAAACTGGCTTTGGATGTAAATGCGGATGCACTCTTAGGCATGACGCAGAGTGGCTATACAGCTTTCATGCTGAGCAGCTACAGGCCAAGGGCACCACTTTACATTTTTACAAAAGAAAAATCGCTGGTGCCGCAGCTTAGCCTAAGTTGGGGAGTAATGGCATTTTACTATGCAGAAGAAGAAAGCCTCGATGATATCATTAACGACCAGATTGAAATTCTCAAAGAAAGAGGATTCATCAGGCTAGGTGATGTGGTTATTAATACAGGTAGTACCCCGGTTGACCTACATTTGCCAACCAACGTTATTAAAGTGACAAGAGT
The DNA here is from genome assembly GCA_037443285.1 of Sphingobacteriales bacterium. Taxonomy (GTDB): domain Bacteria; phylum Bacteroidota; class Bacteroidia; order Chitinophagales; family Chitinophagaceae; genus Phnomibacter. The sequence goes on from JBBIOQ010000043.1 coordinate 26,857, forward strand.
AAACTGATATGTATAACAAAGGAAACAGAGACTTTAGAGGACGCGACTCATTCAGAGGTAACAGACCGGGATTCAGAGGCAGGCCGCAGCAGCAACAGCACCGCAGGCCACCTTTACCCGAAGGATTTTCTCTATATTATGTTGCGCTTATTTGCCCCGATGAGGTAAACGAACAGGTGAAGGCTTTCAAACACATCATGTTTGAGAAGTATGGCTGCAAAGCAGCAGCAAAATCACCGGCACACATTACAGTAGTTCCGCCATTCAGGGCCGAAGATGATCTTGAGCAAACCTTGCTCGATTTCGTCAGTGCATTCAGCATTGGCATCGTGCCATTTGAAGCTGAAATGGGCGGTTACAACAACTTTGGCGACAGGGTGCTGTTTATTGATGTGAAGGCAGATGAGCGCCTGCTTCAATTGGAGAAGGATTGCATGGATGAATTCACGATGCAGTTTCCTTCCATCATTTTTGGAATGAAGCCGCAGTTCAGCCCACATGTAACCATTGCCACCCGCGACATTCCGGAAGGCAAACTACCTGAGGCAAAATCATATTTTGAAAGCAACCATCCTTTCCAGGCTGGTTTCCCGGTTAAAGAAATAAGACTGGTGAAACTGGAGCACGGGGATTGGAAAGTTTTATAAATGAAAGCCGGAAATTCTTCCGGCTTTTTTTTGCATTTTCCTGAAATTCATTGCAGCAAATTCTTCTCATGAAAAAAATCCTTTTCGCAATCCTTCTGCTGATTGCATTAGTTCCAACGAATGCACAAAACCTCAAAGCTGACTCAGCTTACATTGTTGACCACTATGTGAAGTGGGAAAAAATGGTTCCGATGAGAGATGGAAAAAAACTTTTTACTTCCATTTACCTGCCAAAAGATTCTTCTTCAAAACATCCCATCTTACTTACCCGCACACCTTACAGTTGTGCGCCCTATGGCACAGATAAATTTCGCGGCTTTTGGCATTCCAATCAAGGCTTGTATGCTATGAAAAATTACATCATAGTTATGCAGGATGTAAGAGGAAGATTTATGAGCGAAGGAGACTTTGTAGATGTACGGCCATTCAACCCTAATAAAAAGGAAATTGAAACTGATGAAGCAAGCGATACGTATGATGCTATAGAATGGATGGTACACAACTTGCCGGGAAACAATGGAAAGGTGGGCGTTTTTGGCATTTCATATCCTGGCTTTTACAGCACAATGGCAGCACTGAGTGGGCATCCTGCATTGAAGGCAGTATCTCCGCAGGCTCCAGTAACAGATTGGTTCATGGGCGACGACTTCCATCATAACGGCGCTTTTATGCTGTTTGATGCTTTTGAGTTCTACAAAGGCTTTGGCGTAGCAAGGCCGCAACCTGCAACAAAATATAATCCAGGGTACGAACGCACAGAAAAGGATGCTTACAAGTTCTACCTCGAAAGCGGGCCACTGCCGACGTTTACCAATAGATACTTGGGCGATAGTATTGCTTTTTGGAACGATTTAATGAGCCATCCTGTTTATGATGACTGGTGGAAAGCAAGGAATCCAAGAAACTACGTGGCCAACATAAAGCCTGCCATGCTTGTAGTAGGCGGAACTTTTGATGCAGAGGATTGCTTCGGAGCATGGAATCTGTACAAAGCCATAGAGGCAGCTAACGACAAAAACCATTTCAATAAACACGTGATGGGTCCTTGGTTTCATGGTGGTTGGGGTGGTCGCAGTTCAGGTGCTAACCTGGGAAAAGTGAAGTTTGGAAGTTCTACCTCTCAATGGTACCAGGAACATATAGAAATGCCATTTTTCGAACATTTCCTGAATGATAAACCATTGCCTGATTTCAAAAAATCTACTGTTTTCTTTTCTGGTGAAAATCAATGGAAATCATTTGACAGCTGGCCTTCCGACAAAATGGTCGAAACTCCCATTTATTTCCAACCCAACGGCCGGCTTTCCTTCGAAAAGCCGAAAGCACTCAAACCAAAACAAAAACCCGATTCCACCATATCATATGCCAGCTATGTAAGCGACCCTTTCCATCCTGTTCCGCATGAAGGCACCGACACTATTTTTGAAAGAACCCGTGAATACATGACAAACGACCAACGATTTGCAACGAAGCGTAAAGATGTAATCACTTTCCGCACAGAAATACTGGAACAACCGCTCACGCTTGGCGGGCCGGTTGTGGCTGACCTGATGGTAAGTACCAGCGGTACAGATGCTGATTTTGTGGTGAAGCTGATAGATGAATTTCCCGGCGATGTCAGCAGTTCCATGCAGGGAGCTGACACTGTGTATAAGGGTGATACACTCATGAATGGTTATGAAATGCTGGTTCGGGGCGAAGTGATGCGTGGAAAATTCAGGAACAGTTTTGAAGAGCCGGAGCCATTTGTACCCAACAAGATCACGAGGGTGCAGTTTTCATTGCCTGATGTAGCCCACACATTTCAAAAAGGTCACCGATTGATTATCCAGGTTCAAAGCAGTTGGTTCCCTTTGGTTGACCTCAACCCACAAACCTTTACTGACATTTATCATGCACAGCCTTCTGATTTCAGGAAAGCCAACATCCGTGTGTTTTTCACGGAAGGTGTCACAAGTAAAATCATGCTGCCTGTGTTGAAATAGAAGATACAGCAATAAAAAAAAGTGACTTTTGAGCCACTTTTTCAAATAGATTTTCCTGACTAATTGATTAGAAAATTACAGCTGGGATATGAGAATCGTTAGGAATTTGTTGCTTCCAATTCAGCATTTTCCAATTCCAGCACTTCTTCATCCAAGCCACCAATTTTCCACCAAATTGCACTCCATACATGATCCAGTGCTACCTCTTCCACACCTTCAAATCCTTTGCAGGTCAGGCAAGTCCAACTGCCTTCCCTGTTGAGATCGCTAACGATTTTTGAAGTGCTCTTTGGATAAGCTACCCAAAGCTTTCCAACTTCTTGCAAAGCTGGCAATACATCCTTCAGAATATTGCTAAGCTGGTTTTCATTCACTGCAAATACCAACGCCCAATCAATCTTGCGAGATTTAAGCAAGGGCGTAACATTCTTGGCAAAGGACAACTTAACAAATTGCTTTTCGATGGAGGACGGGAGACCCTGAATCAGCAGGTTTTTCTCATTAGTCAAACGAAGTTTTTCAACGATACTAGGCTGCGACATCACTCAAAAAACTGGTTGAAAAAAAGTTAAATAATAACGAAGAGCAAAGGTAAGAAAAATAGCCTAAGTATAAGGGCGAAATATTGGTTTTGTCAATTCTTTTAGCACTATTGTTCAACTTCTTAGTGCAATTTATTAATCATCGACTAGCTCGCCCGGATGCCTCATACAATTTGATGGCCTCAGGCATGTTGGCCTCCAGTTGTTTAATCCTCGTTTCTTCAGTTGGGTGAGTACTGGCAAATTCAGGCGGATTTTTACCGGCAGCAAGGGCTTCCATTCGTTTCCAAAGAGGTATTGCCTCCCGGGGGTCGTAGCCTGCCATGGCAGAGTACATAAGCCCAAGTTTATCGGCTTCCAATTCCTGCTTTCTGCTGAAAGGCAGGATAGCACCATAAGTGGAAGCTATGCCAAACGCATTCAGGTATAAGGCCTGAGTAGCTTCTGGTTTGGTAGCAAGAGCAACTTCCATTCCAACCATGCCTATTTGCTGAAGCAATTGCTGGCTTACCCTTTCCTTACCGTGTTCGGCTATGGCGTGGGCTATTTCGTGGCCTAATACCACTGCCAACGCATTATTATTACCTGTTACCGGCAAAAGGCCAGTATAAACCACAATTTTTCCCCCGGGCATGCACCATGCATTCAATTCTTTGTTCTCCACCAAATTGTACTCCCAGTTGAAACCCTTAATCTGAGATTGCATTCCCTTCTGGTTGTAATAATTTGTGATGGCATGGGCAATTCGAGTAGCTACGGTTTTAACGCTTTCAGCATCAGCACCGGTTGATTTCACTTTACTGTTTTGTAAAAACTCCTTGTATTGAACATTTGCATAGGCCATCATTTGTTCGTTGCTTACTAAACTCAGTTGTTTCCTGCCAGTGACTGCATTTTTTGCACAACCTGTAGTAAACAGGGCGATTGCCAAGACGAAGATTCGATTCATTGATAGTGCTACATTTTCTGCTTAGAGTGATCCGAAATCATGCCACTTCATGTTGTCGATTTACTAATAAATCAACCTCGTTACAGTAAAAACAGGTGTAAGAATATTTGGAATTAATTCGCCGAAACTAACCGCGGTTTTTCTTACGATCGCGATGCTTAAGGATCCTGGCCTTGCTTTCATTACCATGGATAAGGCGGCCAATATTTTTCTGGTGGGTAAGAATTACCAACAATGCCACTGCAATGGCAAAAATGCGATACAATGGCTCAGGTTCATTGAATACGAACAATATGAGTATTGGCAGTGCAATGCTTGCCAATATTGAACTAAGCGAAACAAAACGTGTAAGGAATAACACCAGGAGGAAAACACCCACCACAGCCAAAGCAACTACCGGTTGAATGGCCAACACCATACCAAACACAGTAGCAACACCTTTGCCACCGCGGAAATTGGCCCACAAAGGAAAAATATGGCCAAGAACTGCTGCAAGGCCAAGTCCAACCATGAGGTTGGTGCGGTGCCATTCATTGTGCTGATAAAATGGCAGCAGCATATAAAGAAAGCAAGCAGCTATGCCTTTCAGTATGTCGGCAACCATTACTATGGTACCCCATTTCTTACCGAGAACTCTGTAAGTGTTGGTCGCACCTGCATTACCACTGCCATATTCACGGATATCAATACCAAAAAAGTATTTGCTTACCCAAACAGATGTAGGTATCGAGCCTATCAGATAAGCCGCAATAATTAAGAGAAACTCGTACATTATTAACTAACTGCTTTGTCAA
>JBBIOQ010000044.1:0-30883 GCA_037443285.1 Sphingobacteriales bacterium
TGCCCGCATGGAACTGCTGGAACTGGTACGCCAGACCAGCGTGCCAGATAGCCTGGTGCTGCAGGCAGCACAAAAAATAGCCCGGGCACAGGTACCGCTGGAAGTGGAATTCTTCAGGCATTTCAAACGCATACAGGCCGTTTGCAAGCCTGAGCAATTGCCGCAGTTCGACAGCATGCTAGTGAGAATGGTGAAAAGAAATACCGGCGATACCACAGCACAAGTGCGCAACAATTAAACCAGTTTAATCTTTAAGGATTTTCAAAAGAGCCTCGTTCGGGGCTCTTTTTTTTGTTCAATATCAGGCCGTTTTCATTTGCCAAAAAGGACTACCTTTTTGCGCTAACTGAAATGGCTTATGAAGATATTTTCTAAAAAGGGTTTGAGCTTTTGGCTAACAATTATTGTAATACTATCAGCGTCTGCCGTAAAGGCGCAAAGCAACTACCAGGTGATTCAACCCATCAGTTTTGAAAGAGTCGAAATTGTCGATTCATTCTGGCGACCTAAAATTGATAAGGTGGCTACCAAAACATTAGCGGCCTGCATTTACCAAACCGAAATAGCCACGCCTCGAATCCGAAATTTTGAAAAAGTGGCCCGTAACAAAGGCGAAGCGCATGAAGGAATTTTTTACGATGATTCTGATGTGTTCAAAGCACTGGAAGCTATGGCATATGCGCTGAAAACCCATCCCGATAAGGCTTTGGAGGCGAAGGCCGATGAATGGATTGACAAGATAGCCGCGGCGCAACTGCCCGATGGATACCTGAATACCTACTTCTCCCTGGGCAGGCTCGACCAGCGATGGACCGATATGAGCATGCACGAAGATTACAACGCCGGCCACATGATTGAAGCGGCTGTTGCCTACTACCAGGCCACCGGCAAACATAAGTTCCTTGACGTTGTCATTCGATGGGCCAACTATTTCGACAGCCTTTTTGGCCCCGGTAAAAAGCACTGGGTGACAGGCCACCAGGAATTGGAACTGGCATTGGTAAAACTATACAAGGTGACCAACAACAAAAGCTATTTGCAAGAGGCCGACTGGCTGTTAAGCGAAAGGGGCCATGGCTATGCAAAAGGCTATACATGGACCGATTGGAAAGACACTGCCTATGCGCAGGATGTGGTACCGGTAAAACAGCAATCCGAAATCACCGGGCACGCTGTGCGGGCTATGTACATGTACACAGGTGCAGCCGATGTGGCGGCGCAAACAGGCGACAAGGACTACCTCAACGCCATGCGGCGAGTGTGGGAAGATGTAGTGTATCGCAACCTATACATAACCGGCGGCATTGGCAGCAGCGGTCGCAACGAAGGCTTTGGTGTTGATTATGATTTGCCAAACGAACAAGCCTACTGCGAAACTTGCGCTTCTGTGGGTATGGTATTTTGGAACCAGCGTATGAATGCACTCACCGGCAATGCTGAGTACATAGATGTGCTCGAGCGGTCGTTGTACAACGGGGCACTCGATGGCCTCAGCCTTAGCGGAGACCGGTTTTTTTACGGAAACCCACTTGCAAGTGATGGCCGCCACAGCCGCCGCGAATGGTTTGGCACTGCTTGTTGTCCAGCCAACATTGCAAGACTGGTAGCCTCGCTGGGTAACTACATTTATGCTACAGGTCACGATGATTTTTACGTGAATCTTTTTGTAGGCAGCAAAACTACCGCGCAGCTCGGTGGTAAAGAAACGCAGATAGTACAGCAAACAAACTATCCGTGGATCGGCAAGGTTCAGCTGCACGTTGATCCGGCAAAACCTGCGACTTTTTCTGTGCATATCCGAATTCCAGGCTGGGTGCAGCGAAAAGCTGTGCCGGGCGATTTGTACAAAATGGATGACGGTGCAACCGTTATTGGATTTAAAATAAATGGTGAATCTGTTAAATACATCGAAGATGCCGGCTATGCAGTTATCAAAAGAAAATGGAAGAAGGGTGATGTGCTATCTTTTGAGTATGCCATGCCCGTAACTCGTGTTACAAGCAGGAGTGAGGTGAAGGATGATTCAGCAAGGGTGGCGCTGCAGCGAGGCCCGTTGGTGTATTGCGTTGAAGGCGCGGACAACAACAATCTTGCATGGAATTTTATTGTGCCCGAAAAGACGCAGTTCACATTGGTGAATCAAGAGGTGCTGGATGAACCTGTGACTGCTATTGGCATGATGGTACCTGCCTTGGAAATTTCGCAAGGTGGAAGTTCGGTGAATACGGTCATGAAGAAAATTATCGCTATTCCTTACTATGCGTGGGCAAACCGCGGCAAAAATGAAATGCAGGTTTGGCTGCCTGAACGGATTAGTAACATCAAAGTGAACAGGTGATAGAAGAAAACTGAAACAATAGACCATGAACCACCAACGGCAGAAAATAGATGATAGAAAACAGCGTAGATCATTAACCAGAAATTCTTTTGCAAAATGAAAATCGTTCTAAGCATATTCTTCTTTGCAGGTTTCAGTTTCGTATCATTTGCGCAGCCACGCATTTGGACAAAGGCGCAGGCCAATGAATGGTATGCAAAACAATCGTGGCCGGTTGGGGCGAATTTCCTGCCCAGCACAGCGGTCAACCAACTGGAATTGTGGCAGGCCGAAACATGGGACACCGCAACAATAAACAGAGAACTGGGGTGGGCCGAAAACATTGGCATGAACACCATGCGTGTATTCCTGCACGACATTGCATGGGAAACTGATCCGGATGGTTTTCTGAAGCGGATGGATGCATTCCTGGCCATCGCCGAAAACCACCACATCAAAATTGCCTTTGCCATTTTTGATGATTGCTGGAATCCGGATGCAAAGGCCGGCATTCAGCCTGCGCCCCGCCCCGGGGTGCATAACAGTGGATGGGTGCGGAGTCCAAATAAAATGCGGCACGATGATACTGCGAGGTATGAAATATTGCATCGTTATGTAAATGCCGTGCTCACCAAATTCAAAGATGACAACCGTGTGCTGCTATGGGATTTATACAATGAGCCCGCCAACAGCGGCTATGGTCTTTCATCTTTCCCATTGTTGAAAAAAGTGTTTGCATGGGCATGGGAAGTGCGTCCCGCACAGCCGCTCACCGTTGGTGTTTGGTTCAGCGAATTTCCTGAAATCAACCGCTACCAACTTGAACATTCGGATGTGATTTCCTTCCACAACTACGGCGACACTGCTTCGATGAAGGATGCCATTGACAGCCTGCAGCGCCGGGGAAGGCCGCTTATTTGCACGGAGTATATGGCTCGTACCAACAACAGCCGTTTTCAAACACACCTTCCCATACTTAAACGGTACCATGTGGCTGCCATTAATTGGGGATTGGTGAGTGGAAAAAGCAATACCATTTTTCCCTGGGGCAGCAAGGAAGGAACTCCTGGACCCGCCATGTGGTTTCATGATGTGTTTCGCGAAGACGGAACGCCTTTTGACCCGAAAGAAACTGAATTAATTCGGCAATTAACCATTGGCCACTGAGTTCAATTTGACTGCTTTGGCTATGCAGTTTGCAACAAGTTTCTTTGCAGCATGCAAACGAGTGTATTGATTGTAGGACAAGGTCTTTGCGGCACCTGGCTCAGCTACTGGCTAAACCGCGCCGGTGTTGATTGTTACGTGTTGGATGAATTTCGCCCAAACACCAGCACACGCATAGCAAGCGGTGTTATTAATCCGGTAACAGGACGCCGCATGGCACGCACCTGGCTGGCCGATGAAGTGATTCCCTTTGCTGAAAATGCCTATACGGAAATGAGCGATTACCCTGACTTCAAACTGTCAAATTGCCTTATTCAGCGTTGCGATATCATCGACTTTTTCAGCAGCCCGGACCGCAGAATTGATTTTGAAAAAAGAGCTACACAACTTGCCGAATACCTCCTTTGGCCTGAAGACGAACACCAATACAACATGCATTTTCATTATGGCCTTGGCTTTGGCGTGGTTGCACCATCCTACCAGGTTGATTTGCAAAGCATGCTCGATGGATGGCGTTCCTACCTCCTGGCGAACGGCAAACTCCTTGACGCCCGTTTTCACCCGGAATTGTTGCAGTTGGAAAACGATGGCATACAGTACGAAGGAATCCGTGCAGCCAAAATTGTTTTCTGCGATGGTTATGCCGCTGCTTCATCGGGCTATTTCCAATTACTGCCATTTGCTCCCATCAAAGGCGAAGCGCTTGTGCTGAAGATTGAAGGACTTCCAGCTAATCATATCTACAAAAAAGGCAGTTCCATTACGCCCTGGCGTGGTGGCCTTTTTTGGGCCGGCAGCTCGTATGAACACAACTATGAAAATGAAGAACCCACTGCGGCTTTTCGCAAGCAAACGGAAGCATGGTTGCGCAGTTTTCTGAAACACGATTTTGAAGTAATCGACCATCTCGCTGCCATCCGTCCGGCAACAGTAGAGCGAAGGCCCTTTTGCGGATGGCATCCGAAGCACCATGCTGTGGGCCTTCTCAACGGAACGGGCACAAAGGGAGTAACGCTTGCCCCTTTTTTTGCAAAGCAATTGGCAGATAATATTGCGCATCAAACGCCCATCATGCCCGATGTTGATGTGGTGAGGTTCGGAAGAATGCTGTCGAGATAACTAATTTCCGGTTGTACGCGGTTTCATTTGGTTATTAACCACTCTGGTCGATTTTTCATCGTTATAACCTTTGTAAATGAACACCATATTGTGGTAAAAATGCATCGAAGTAATATGCCTGTCAAAATAGGTTTGCTGGTAATTGGGCATGATGAATTCCTGGTTATTCATTGCATCCGTCAGGCTCTTAAAAAAGTTCATCATCGTTTTGGGATTATTTAAATTGTTGCTGTCGCCACCAAAATCCTCCCAATAGGAAGTTTGCATATCCTCAACAGCATAAATTCCCCCATGTTTTAATTTTGGAAATAGAAGTTTAAATGTTTCGATGACGTGTTCATTAATGTGACTTCCATCGTCAATGATGATATCAATTTCGCCAATTTCATCAGTTACATTATCCAAAAAGGCTTTGTCTACCTGGCTTCCCTTGAATATCCTTATCCTGTTTTCCTGGAGTGGAGACTTGTCATAAATGTCAAGGCCGAAAATCCTGGCAAAGGGGAAATATTTCTTCCACATCCTTAAGGATTCGCCACCTGCCTTCGGGTCACCATAGCCACCCACACCTATTTCGAGCAGGTTAATTTTTCTGTACCTGAATTTCTTAAAGTGGGATGCATAATGCGTTGTGTAAAAATGGCCACCCACTTTGTCAGTTCCGTAGACTAATCCAATGGTGTCCAAATCCAAACCAACGGGAACGACTTTAATGACTTTTTGGGCTAGTTTTCGCAGTTTAATTAGGCTTGATACTGAGAATTTCTTTTTCAGGGATTCTTTGAGCATATTAGGATGCTTAACATTTTAATATTAGTACTGGTCTTGTCAGGAAGCGCACAATTTCGCATTAATGAATCATTACCCAAACAAATAAAATTGACTCTTTGTGGAAATGATTTTTTCTTGACCGGCTATTGCTAGTGGTGAAAGCTAATAAGCTGCAACTTACTTACTGGCTATAGGTCATTCAGGCCTGCAACGCATTCATGGCGCATATCACACTATGAACCTGCAAGGAAATGGAACACCTGATATTTCCTGAAGCTAAATGGAGACACAAAGACTTCACTCAACAGCAAAGGCCGCTTCCATCTGAACCCCTTTTGCAAGCGTTTGATACACCACGCAATATCTTTCGGTGAGTTTTGCCAATGAGGCAAGTTGGTCCGCCGTAGCATCAGTATCGAGCAAGAATGAAAGGCGGATGTTTTTAAAACCAACCGGCGCTTCTTTAGACACACCCAAGGTGCCTCGAAAATCGAGGTCACCTTCAGCTTTCACTGTTCCATTTTTGATGTGGATGCCAATAGCTGTGGACACTGCGCTTAATGTGACGCCGGCACATGCTACCAATGCTTCAAGCAGCAAATCGCCTGAGCACAACTGCAAACCATTGCCACCTGTTGCAGGATGCAGGCCGGCTTCTACTATGGCATGACCTGTTGATACTTTGCAGGAAATTCCTTCGCCTATTTTGCCTTCTGCTTTCAACGTTATCAAGGCCGCCTCCGGGTGTTCTTTGTATTTTTCTTTGAGTGGCGCTTGCAGGTTGCGCAGTGATTCTGAATTCATGCTCGTGTTTTAAAATAATTATTGCACTTCCAGCCAGGTGAAACGCAATAATAAATATGTTTTGAAAAATGGTCACTGTTATTCGAGGCTGCCAATCATAAACGTAAAATCTCCCATCGCGAAGTAGGCAAAGTTGTTTGCAGCAGCCTGGTCCTCAGCTAAGCCAGGCTGCTGCAAATTCCGGAATTATGAATCACTATTGTTTCTTTGATCGCAGAAGGTGGATTCATAAAAGGATACAAACCATTATAGAAAATGACTTCAAAGTGCTACAACAGTTTCATTGCAATAAGGCTTGCTTCCAGTTTAACAGGGTCTTCAAAATGTAAGGCGTGCAGGCCGATAGCTTCGGCAGCCTTGATGTTCCTGATGTTGTCATCGATAAACAGGGACTGTGCTGCTTTAAGGTTGTACCTGTTGAGCAACAGGTGAAAAATCTGCGGGTCGGGCTTGATCATTTTTTCCTCTCCCGAAACTACGATGCCTTCAAACTCCCGGAAAAATGAGAAGCGTTCATAGGCAATGGGTATGGTTTCGGCCGACCAGTTGGTGAGGCCGTAAACTTTGTATTTCGCTTTCAGTTTGTACAACAAGGAAACTGTATCGGGAATATCACCTTTCATCATTTTTTCCCACTCGCCATAGTAGCGCTGAATCATTTCGTGAAACTCCGGGAATTGTGCCTGCAGCAAAGCAGTAGCCTCTGCAAGCGGCCTGCCCCTGTCCTGTTCCAAATTCCATGCATCGGTGCAAATGTTTTTGAGGAAATACTCCATTTCATTTTCATTGTGGAAATAGTTCCTGAAGAGATGCCGCGGATTCCAATCCACCAACACACCACCGAAATCAAAAATGATGTTTTCTATATTCATAGTAATTCAATGCATTTGGCTCACTAATGTGAGGAACTTCCACCATTCGCCAATCAGCCAAATTAGTATTTGTAGATTAGAAATGAAAGGCACTGTGAGTGAGTCAAAGACTCACCCTTATCTTTTGTCCATTAAGTGCAGCCCTGATCCTGGGCACAGAAATGATAAACTTGTAGAACTCTGCGAACTTCTGAAACTCTGCTTCTTCTCGAATTCTTGAACTTCATGAACTCCCGCACCATCCCTTAACATTGCACCAGCAAAATTCATTTTATGGAGCACCTTTCTCAACCCATCCAGTACGCCATACCGTTGAGGTATCGCATTATGGAAAACCTGCACATTGTGTTCTGGTTGTTCAAAGACCTCTCGTGGTGTATGGTATGGAAGCCATTGGGCATTATTATGATTGTGCCCACATTTACCATTTCGGTGGTGATAGCGTGGCGCACCCGGCAAATAGTGAGCGAACTTTGCCACAACCTCGCCGTGAGTATCTGGATATTGGCCAACAGCTATTGGATGATCAGCGAGTTCTTTCATTTCGATGCCGAGCCGCTTTTCGGCGAATACACTTTCAAGCACCTGGCCGTTATTCCTTTTGTAGCGGGAATCGTCATTTTAGCCTACTACTACCTGTGGTGGAGGCCCCGTCACTCCCATGGAACGGAAACCATGTAGAAGGTGTTGGCATTGGCTTACATTTGCGGCCCTTAGGTGGCAAGGTGGAGGCTAAGGCTGAGGCGTGCAGCCTGCAGCGAGCAGCGTGAAGCCTTCCCAAAAACCAGAAGCTTGTAGCTAATAGCTTAAAGTGTAGGATTCAGAAATCTTAAAATCGGACATAAGAAAATGTATCGTACCCATACCTGTGGCGAACTGAGATTGGAAAATGCCGGCACCGAAGTAACCCTTGCCGGATGGGTGCAAACTGTACGCAAGTTTGGCGCCATCACCTTTGTTGACCTTCGCGACCGCTACGGCATTACACAATTGGTGTTTGCCGAAAGTCTGAACGACCAACTCGAAAGCAATCCCCTTGGCCGTGAGTTTGTATTGCAGACTTCAGGCGTGGTTCGTGAACGTACCAACAAGAACCGGCACATTGCCACCGGCGATGTGGAAATTGCGGTGAGTGCATTCACCATCCTCAACAAGAGCGCTGTGCCGCCTTTTACTATTCAGGATGATACTGATGGTGGCGATGACCTGCGCATGAAATACCGCTATCTCGATTTGCGCCGTGGTGCTGTAAAACGCAATATTGAACTGCGCTATGCCGTAAACCGCGCCACCCGCGATTACATGCACCAGAATGGTTTCATGGACATCGAAACGCCTTTTCTTATCAAGAGCACGCCCGAAGGTGCCCGCGACTTTGTAGTGCCCAGCCGCATGAATGCAGGACAGTTTTATGCACTGCCGCAAAGCCCGCAAACCTTTAAGCAACTGCTGATGGTGAGTGGCTACGACCGGTACTACCAGATTGTGAAATGCTTTCGCGATGAAGACCTGCGGGCCGACCGCCAGCCGGAATTTACGCAGATTGACTGCGAGATGAGCTTTGTCGAGCAGAACGATATCCTCAACATGTTTGAGGGCCTGGTGAAATACATATTTAAGGAAGTGAAGGGTATTGAATACACCGATGCGGTGGAGCGCATGACCTACGATGATGCCATGTGGAACTATGGCAACGACAAGCCCGATATCCGCTTCGACATGAAACTGCTGAACCTGAAGAAACCCAACCATGTGTTGCCGGAGAAGAAGGATTGCCGCGAATTAATTGAAGGGGCCGGCTTTGGGGTGTTCGATAATGCAGAAACCGTGATTGGCGTTTGCATTCCACGTGCCGCTGAATATAGCCGCAAGCAATTGGATGAGATCACTGAATGGGTGAAGCGTCCGCAAATAGGCATGCAGGGTTTGGTAAATATTAAGTGCCTGCCCGATGGTGATACAAAAAGCAGTGTAGATAAATTTTACAGTGAAGACAGGTTGCGCCAGATAGCCGAAGCAGCCGGCGCCAACCATGGCGATTTGGTATTGATTCTTGCCGGCAAAGAAGAACTTACCCGCAAGGCCGCCAGCACCCTGCGCCTTGAAATGGCGGAGCGCCTCAAACTGCGTAAAGCCGATGAATTTAAAATGCTTTGGGTGGTCGATTTCCCGCTGTTTGAATTTGCGCTGGAAGATGTGGACGGCGGAGGCGCAGGCCGTTGGGTAGCACGTCACCATCCGTTTACCAGCCCCAAGCCCGACCATATTCCGGTGATGATAGGCAACAGCCCCAAGGTGGAAGACCTGGCCAAATACCTCGAGCATCCCTATGCAGGTATCAAGGCCAATGCATACGACCTGGTGCTGAATGGAAACGAAATTGGGGGTGGCAGCATCCGTATTTACCAGAGAGAACTGCAGGAAAAAATGTTTGCGGCGCTGGGCATGGATGCGGAAGAACAGCAACACAAATTCGGCTTCCTGCTGGGCGCATTTGAATACGGCGCACCACCGCACGGTGGTCTCGCTTTCGGCTTCGACAGGCTTTGCGCTATCCTCGGTGGCAGCGAAAGCATCCGCGATTTCATTGCCTTTCCCAAAAACAATGCTGGCCGCGATGTAATGCTGGATGCACCAGCGGAAATTGCGCAGAAACAGTATGATGAACTACATATTAAGCCAAACTTAAAAGGATAGCATGCTGAATACTTATCGGATTCTTTCGTATTTGTTATTGCCTGTGGCATTGCTCACTGGCATCACTACTATTGCAGGGCTCATGATGGCACTGGGCAGCCTTGCAGCCTTGTTGCCGGCTTTTCTTTCGGGTGCTACAACCATTTACATTATCACCAGTTTCATGTTTTTGCAGAGGGTGGTTGAAGCGCATAAAACTGTGCGTCATTCACTGCACGACTGGGTGAGGGCAAACGGTTTTGTGGCTTTGTTTTTTGGTTCCATGATGCTGGTGCAGTCGATAGCACTGATGAATAACCCATCTGTTTTTAAGGATGTAATGGAGAAAGCTGCCGAAATGCAAAAGGTGCAGATACCACCTGCAACGCTGATGAAATATGCACGTGGAGTGCTTGTTGCCATGTCGGTAGTCAGCTTCCTGCTGTTGGTGCATATTGGAGTTTGCTTCAGGTTGTTGAAACGTTATGCCGAGCATTTTGAATGATAGTTTTCAAAAAGTTTTGTACAGAATTTGGAGGCACCGGAATATTCCGATGCCTTTTTTCTTTAATTTCCGATCAAACGATGGCTGCCACATGAATGGCCTTGCATAAAGCAAAGTCAAAGAAATTCCCGGCAGGGATGAAATTGGAAGAGTGACGATGGTAGCCGAAAGGCAACACGGAAACGCAATGACAGCTGTATTGAAAGCAGGTCTTTGCCCCGTTTGTTCCATGTCCCGCATCCTTCCTTTCTATTTCCTGCAAACTAAAACTAACCTGGAAAAACTGTCGGCCTATGCAATATGTAAAGCCAAACCTGAATACCTGGGATGAAATGTTTTCGAACGAAGATGTTCGCGAACGCTATCGCAATGTTTTTGAAACCCTCAAACAACTGTCGGGTGAAGCATTGGAGAAAAAACACCTGCAGGCTTCTGACTTCTTCATGAACCAGGGAATCACCTTCACGGTGTACAGCGATAACCAGGGCATTGAGCGCATTTTTCCTTTCGACATTATTCCCCGCATTATTACAGGCAAGGAGTGGGACCAAATTGAAACCGGCATCAAGCAAAGGCTGAAAGCGCTGAACCTCTTCCTGAAAGACATTTACCACGAACAACAGATCATCAAAGATGGCATTGTGCCTGCAGCACTTATAGCCAGTTGCCCGCACTTTTTGCAGGAATGTGTTGGCATTAAAGTTCCACATGATATTTATGTACATATTTCCGGCATCGACCTGATCCGTGGCGCCGATGGTGTGTTTTATGTGCTGGAAGATAACCTGCGTACACCCAGCGGCGTAAGCTATATGCTCGAGAACCGCGAGGTAACAAAGCGCATTTTTCCCGACCTGCTTGCAGCCAACTCGGTACGCATGGTGAACACGTATCCCATGAAGTTGCTCAACATTCTTACTTCACTTTCGCCAAGGGCGGTTGACCAGCCTAACGTTGTTATTCTGACGCCGGGGGTTTACAACTCTGCCTACTACGAACATACCTTCCTGGCCCGCCAAATGGGCATTCCGCTGGTGGAAGGCCGAGACCTGGTGGTAGATAACCAGAAAGTGTTTATGAAAACAACATCAGGGCTTCAACCTGTGGATGTTATTTACCGCCGTATTGATGATGAATTCATTGACCCGCTGGTGTTCAGACCCGACAGCCTGTTGGGGGTGCCTGGCATTATGAGTGCTTACCGCAAGGGAACAGTGGCACTGGTAAATGCAGTGGGGAATGGTGTTGCCGATGATAAGGCTGTATACAGCTACGTGCCGGCAATGATCAAGTACTACCTTAATGAAGAGCCAGTTTTGTCGAATGTGCCTACCTACCGCATGGAAAACGAAGATGAACGCAAGCATGTGTTTGAAAATCTTGGCAAAATGGTAGTGAAGCAAACCAACCAGAGTGGCGGCTACGGGCTCGTTATGGGCAACCGTGCAAGTGAGTTGGAACTTAAAGACCTCAAAGAGGCCATTTTGAAAAACCCGCGAAATTTTATTGCGCAGCCAATCATTCAGCTCAGTACAGTGCCCTGCCTCATTGATGGTAAACTGGAACCGCGCCACATTGATCTGAGGCCTTATGCCTTGTGCGGACCAAATGGTGTGGAAATTGTACCCGGCGGCCTCACAAGGGTGGCCTTGCGCAAAGGCTCATTGGTGGTAAACAGCAGCCAGGGCGGTGGTAGCAAGGATACATGGGTTGTTGACATTGAAGAATAATTACTACGTATGCATTCACAGAATCAAAACGGAACGCTTATGATGTTGAGCCGAATTGCAGACAGCCTTTTCTGGTTGAACAGGTACATGGAAAGAACTGATGGCATATTGCGATCACTCAGGTATTTCTACATACTAGGCTTTGATAGTTATGGTGGTTACTCATTCAATTACAAGCCACTCTTGCAGTGTTACACCGGCCTGTCCGACACAGCTATTGATGAAATGAGCACCGATACATCGCAGGTACTCAGGTACATGATTACCGATACATCCAACATCAACTCTATGCGTGTGCTGCTGAGCAAGGCAAGAGAAAATGCAAGAGGCTCGCAGGACAAAATAACCAAGGAAGTGTGGGAGCAGGTGAATGCCATGTTTCATTACATCAACAAAGGTGGCCTCGATAAAAAGCTTGATGGCGATGAAGCGCTGCATGTAATGGACCAGTTGGAGAAACATTGCCTGATGTATAACGGAATCGTTGACAGCACTATGCCACGCGGCCAGGGATGGGAGTTTATGAATGTGGGCAAATTCATTGAGCGCTGCCTGCAAACTGTAGACTTATTGGATGCCTACCTGCAACCTATTGAATACGACCTGGCAAAAAATGATGACCTCGTGTATTGGCGCTCCTTGTTGTTCTCACTCTCCGGTTATGAGTTGTACCTGAAATCAAATCGCGGCAGCCAGCATACCCGCCAGGTTATTTACCAGGTAATGTTCAACGCCGATTTTCCACGCTCCGTAATTTATAGCCTTTCACGCATGCAGCGCTACCTGATGGAATTGCTGGAACAAAATGCATTGGCATCCACAGTTATTCTTGAAAAGAAATTCGGCAGAATGAAAAGCATGGTAGAATTCACGGACCCGGCTTCCATGGATGGGCAATACCTTGAACACCTGCTAAAAGAAGTGAGACAACAGGTATGGGATTTCTCTTCCGATTTTCAAAAGTTGTTTTTTTCCTATACCTGAAGCACTGCTCATTCATTATGCGCTTCCAGGTTTTTTAATTTGCAACAAGCCCGTTTTTTACAGGCTTTACAAATACATTGGGTAATGCCGGTTTTTAAGATTCATCACATCACAAAGTATCAGTACGACAGGCCCGTAAAAGAAAGTGTTAGCCAACTGCGCATTTTTCCACCGAGCGATAGCAGGCAGGCCTTGCGTCAGTTTGAATTAATTATTACGACAGATCCCCAAGTTGAAAGGTTCAAAGACTACTACGGAAATGAGGTTGGTGATTTTGATGTGTTGGCACCACACCAGCAACTCACCATTGACAGCAGGCTCACAGTCGAAACTTTCCCGAAGCCTGAACCCGTTTTGGGAAGTGGTATCTCTATTCAGGAGCTGCAGAAACAAATTGCAAGTGATATTAACCTGCTACGATTAGCGACGCCCGAAAAAATACAGTCACAAGCCGCCATCGACAGTATGCTGAAGGATTTTGCTGCCGATTCAGAAGAAGTAATAGACATGGCATGGAAGTGCAATGAAATGGTTTACCGCAATTTCCGCTATGAAAAGGGCATCACTTCCGTTGAAACAACTGTTGATGAAATATTGGAACACCACAGTGGGGTGTGTCAGGATTTTGCTCATGTGCTGTTACAAATGTTGCGTACCATGGGAATTCCATCACGCTATGTGAGTGGGTACATTTGCCCCAACAAGAGCGGTATGCGTGGCGAAGGCGCAACACATGCATGGATTGAATTTTACATACCCGGCACGGGATGGATAGGCCTTGATCCCACCAACAACGTATGGGTAGATGGATATCATGTAATACTTGCCACCGGGCACAACTTCAACGATTGCACACCCGTGAAGGGGACCTTTAAGGGAATTGCCCAACAGGTGCTCAGTGTTTACGTATCTGTGGGATACGAAGATGGTCATGTGTTTGAAGATGTGAACCAGGTAAAAATGCAGGAAGAGTCTGCGGAAGGACTTGAACCCTGGCAGACCGACTGGATGCAGGCACAGCAACAGCAGCAACAGTAGGCCGGTGCATTCCCAGAATTATGCTTGTGAAATTCACGTTTTACTTTGAACATGTTATCCCTTAAAGAATTGCTTTTACAAGATTTTTTTTGAACCAACTCAACGGTTTCATCATGGTATTACTGGCTTGAAAATTGTTTCTTTGAGGCACTCAAAATTTCCATTTTCAACCATTCTCGCTATCATGAAGAATCTTGTTGTTGTCAGCATTGCTGCGTTGCTATGTAGTGTTGCATGTGTCACTGCTTTAGCACAGCCATCCGTTTCGCCGGCCGACCTTGTGAATCCGTTGATGGGAACACAATCCACTTATGCATTGTCAACGGGCAATACTTATCCTTCCGTATCAATGCCATGGGGCATGAATGCCTGGAGCGCCCAAACGGGCAAAAACGGCGATGGCTGGATGTACGGTTACAACTCAGGAAAAATCCGAGGCATCAAACAAACACATCAGCCATCTCCTTGGATCAATGATTATGGTTGTTTCAGCATTATGCCTGTGAGCGGCGCTATGCGTTTTGATGAAGAAGCCCGTGCAAGCTGGTTTTCGCACAAGGCCGAAACAGCAAGGCCATACAGCTACAGCGTGTACCTGGCCGACCACAATGTAGTGGCCAGTGTAACTCCAACAGAAAGGGCAGCGGTGTTGCGATTCGAATTCAAAAGCAACGACAGTGCCTGGCTGGTGGTGGATGCATTTCCAAAAGGCAGCTACATTAAAATAATTCCTGCTGAAAATAAAATCATTGGTTACTGCCGCTATAACAGCGGTGGTGTTCCCGATAATTTCAAAAATTATTTTGAACTCCGCTTCAGCAAACCGTTCTCCGTTGCGCATAGCTGGCATGGCAAAACATTAGCCAACGACACGCTTGAACTCAGCGGCGATCATGTAGGTGCCATTGTAGGTTTTGGTGCCAACAAAGGCGTTGTAGAAGTGAAGGCAGCATCATCATTCATCAGTGCGCAACAAGCTGCACTTAACCTGCAGCGGGAAGTGGGTCAGCAGGACTTTGCAGCCATTGAAAGCAAAGCCAAAGCCGCATGGAACAAGGAACTTGGCCGCATTCGCATTGAAGATGAAAGGAAGGATGCAGTAAAAACTTTTTACAGTTGCATGTATCGAGTATTGTTATTTCCCAGGAAATTCTATGAACTGGATGCTGATAATAATGTGGTGCATTACAGTCCTTACAATGGTAAAGTACTCCCCGGTTATATGTTTACCGACAATGGTTTCTGGGATACTTTTCGTGCAGTGTTTCCATTCTTCAACCTCATGTATCCGCATCTCAATTCCAACATCATGGAAGGGCTTGCCAATGCCTACAAGGAAAGCGGCTGGCTGCCTGAGTGGGCTAGTCCCGGTCATCGTGATTGTATGATTGGCAGCAATTCATCATCACTCATTGCTGATGCCTACCTTAAAGGAGGCCGCGGTTTTGATATCGAACTGTTGTACGAAGCCATGACAAAGAATGCATACAATGCTGGCCCGCTTGGTTCTGTGGGTCGCAATGGTGCAGGTTACTACGACAAACTGGGATATGTGCCAAACGATGTGGGCATTAATGAAAGTGCGGCACGCACCCTGGAGTATGCATATGCCGATTTCTGTTTGTATCAATTGGCGAAAGCATTGGGAAAGCCTGCGGATGAAATCAGCAAATGGAAGCAACGCAGCCTCAACTATAAGAAAATGTTTTACGCTCCTGCAAAGTTGATGGCAGGGCGAAAACAGGATGGCAGTTTTCCAAACAACTTCAACCCATTCAAATGGGGCGGCGATTTTACCGAAGGCAACGCATTGCATTATTCATGGAGCGTGTTTCATGATATTGAAGGACTCAAGCAACTCATGGGTGGCGACGGTGCCATGGTGAATATGCTAGACACAGTATTTGCATTGCCGCCTGTTTTCGATGAAAGCTATTATGGACAGGTTATTCATGAAATACGCGAAATGCAGATTATGAATTTCGGGCAATATGCACATGGCAATCAGCCTATTCAGCACATGCCATACCTGTACAAGTTTACCAGCCAGCCTTGGAAAACAGAATACTGGGTGCGTGAAATTATGAACCGTCTTTACAGTGCCACACCCGATGGATATTGCGGCGATGAAGACAATGGGCAAACCTCAGCGTGGTATGTATTTTCAGCATTGGGATTTTACCCGGTATGCCCTGGCAGCAACCAATATGTGATGGGTGCACCCTTGTTCAAAAAAGCAGTGGTGACGCTCGAAAACGGAAAGCAAATGGTTATAAATGCTCCGGCCAATAATGAAGCAAACAGGTTTGTTCAATCGATGCAACTGAATGGCAAGACCTACACAAAGCGTTATCTCAATCACAAGGATTTGCAGGCTGGCGTTTCACTGCAGTTCAGCATGTCTGCAAGGCCCAAAACAAACATCATTTCAAGCCAAAGTGAAATGCCTTATTCATTGAGCAATGAATAGCAGGCTGTTATTTGTTTCATGGAGGACCGCTACAATAAATTGAAGTACAGTTGAAATTTGCTACAGGTCTTTGATTGCAATTGCAGCCTCAACAAGCAACAATATTTAACTTCAACCTCATGGATACTACTACGCCACTTGCCGAGAGAATGCGTCCGCAAATGATTGATGAAATCATTGGCCAGGAGCACGTTGTAGGTAGCGGCAGCGTGCTGCGCAATGCCTTGCAGCAAGGACGCATTCCTTCCATGATTTTTTGGGGCCCTCCGGGCGTAGGAAAAACTACATTGGCAAATGTACTTGCCAACCAACTTCACAAACCATTCTACCAGTTGTCGGCTATCAGCAGCGGTGTAAAGGAAATTCGTGAAGTGATAGATACTGCCAGAAAACAACATGGCGCTATTCTGTTTATTGATGAAATACACCGCTTCAATAAGGGCCAGCAGGATGCATTGTTGGGTGCTGTGGAGAAAGGAATAATTACGCTGATAGGTGCTACAACCGAGAACCCTTCCTTTGAAGTGAACAGCGCCTTGCTGAGCCGCTGCCGGTGTATGTACTGAAACCACTTGATGCCACACAGCTTATTTTGTTGCTGCAAAAAGCAGTTGCAAATGATGAAGAGATGAAGCAGTTGCCCATTGACCTCAGGGAAACGGAAGCTATAGTAAGACTGAGTGGAGGCGATGCCCGTAAATTGCTCAACCTGCTGGAGATAACTGTGCAGGCTATTGAATCATCAGGCAAAAGGAAAGGAGAGAAAATTATAATTACTGATGATGCCGTAATGCAGGCTGCGCAAAGCCGGGTGGCGTTGTATGATAAAAAGGGTGAGCAGCATTACGATATCATTTCTGCATTCATTAAAAGCATGCGTGGCAGCGATCCCAATGGGGCTGTGTACTGGCTTGCACGAATGATAGCTGGTGGCGAAGACATCGAATTCATAGCACGTCGCATGGTGATTTTTGCCAGCGAAGACATTGGCAATGCCAATCCGACTGCAATCGTTATGGCAAATGCCTGTTTTGATGCAGTGCGCAAAATCGGCTATCCCGAGGGGCGCATCATCCTTGGTCAGTGTGTTACTTACCTTGCTTCTTCACCCAAAAGCAATGCCTCGTATGAAGCCATCGAAGCTGCATTAAGGCTGGTGCAACAGCATGGCGATTTGCCTGTACCCATGCACATACGAAACGCACCAACGGGTATGATGAAGAAAATGGGTTATGGAAAGGACTACCAGTATTCACACATGGGTGAAGGCAATTTCATTGAGCAGGAATACCTGCCCGATTTACTGAAGGGAAACGCATTATACAATCCCGGAAAAAATGCAAGAGAGGAAGAACTTCGCAAATTTTTAAGGTCGAGATGGGGAGATAAATACGGGTATTAATTTGACAATGTGGCAATTTGAAAATTTGAAAATAGCAAGCAACATTACTCGTAGCTATTAGCATGCAGTTCGAAGCATTTTTCAACTCGAAGCATGTTGCTAATGGCTTGTAGCTATTTCTCCGTTTCTCAACTCAAGCATTTTATCAATGCACGAAGGTTTTTCGTTTTGGTAATGTGTAATGAAAACCATGGTCTTGTTGCCGGCCAAACAAATTTCATCAATCCAACGCAGGATGGTTTGCTGTTGGTCATCATCGAGGCCCTGGCAAGGCTCATCGAGTATGAGCAGTGGCGGATTTTTGATTAATGCCCTGGCCAGCAACAACAAGCGCTGTTCAGCCATAGGAAGTGAACGAAGTAAATGGTCTTTCTTTTTTTCAAGGCCAAAGAGTTGCAACCATTGCAGGCATAGCGTTTCATCGGTAACATTCAGTTTTCTGAACAAGCCAATGGTGTCAAACAGGCCACTGGCTATGGTTTCGAAACAGGATGCTGATTGATTGAAACATGCATGCAACTCGGGCGAAACAAAGCCTGTGTGTTTTTTTATATCCCAGATGCTTTCGCCGCTGCCACGCCGCTTGTCGAACAGGTACACTTCATTGGCATAGGCTTGCGGGTTGTCGGCTGTTACCAAACTCAGCAGGGTAGATTTACCGGCGCCATTTGGTCCGTGCAGCAGCCATCGTTCACCCTTGCGCACTTCCCAGTTTATATGCTGCAAAATGAATTTGCCGCCATAAGAAACATGCACATCCTTCATGCGAATGGCATATTCAAATGCCGGAGATGCTGCGTTGCCGCAAAGTTGATGAAGGAGTAGCCTGTGATTTTCATCATCCAGCAAATGTGTTTTTGAATTGTTTTTTTGTGCACTTATAAATTCATTCTTCAACCACCATGCATGCCTGGTATTTTGTTTCAGTTCTAACACATGTGTAATGCAGGCAGGCATTTCATGGGGTGTTGAAATCAAAATGACAGTAAGGCCTTGTGCTGCAAGACTATTCAGGATTTCATGCAGTTGTTGTCGTGATGTTGCATCGAGTCCAGCGAAGGGTTGGTCCAAAATGAGTATGGATGGCGTGTGCAGCAGGGCTCTGGCTATTTGAACTTTCTTGTGCTCGCCATTCGACAGTTGCACCAGCGATTCATGGAGCAAATGTTCAATGCCCATGATTGGAATATATGAGGTGTCACCAGCTGAATTCAATCCTATCCATTCTGCTGCGGTCATTGCATCGTCAGCATCAAAACTGTTGTATCGTTGCTGGTAGTAGAAATCGTTGGTGTTTGACTTGTTCTTGTACTGATGCATCTGCCCGACAAATGCCACTTGCTGTTGTGGAATGCCTTTGGCAAAAACGATATTCCCTGAAAAATGAATGCGGCCGCATAAAGCTAGTGCCAGCGTGGTTTTGCCGCTGCCCGACGTTCCGAGTATTGCAAGGTGTTGGCCCTGCAACAAGTTGAGGGAGAGTGAATGAATAATGAATTTTCCTTCACGTGCCACGCATAGGTCTTGTACTATCAACGCCATTTTGTTATTGGCCTGCTGCATGCTTGTTGCTGCATTGCTTTTTGGTAAGTGATTACATTTGTTGCATTGCGAATATCTGCATTAACATGAATCAACCATTGCATTGGGTCTTCAAACCATTTCATCAACTCACGGTTGACGAATTATACCAATTATTGCAACTGCGAAGTGAAGTGTTTGTGGTGGAGCAAAACTGTGTGTTCCAGGATATGGATGACAAAGACCAGCATAGCTATCATTTGCTTGGCTATAAAGGCGATGTGCTGGCGGCATACACACGTATTGTGCCCAAAGGAATTTCCTACGAGCAGTATCCATCCATTGGCCGCGTCGTTACTTCACCAAAAGTGCGTGGCGAAGGAAGGGGAAGGGAATTGATGGAGGAATCAATTCATCAATTACATCAATTGTACGGCCCGGTGTCCATCAAGATTGGAGCACAGCTGTACCTGAAGAATTTCTACGAGTCATTGGGCTTTGCGCAATGCGGAGATGTGTATGATGAGGATGGCATTGACCATGTTCCGATGTTGAGGTCAGAGGTATAAGGTATGAGGTGAAGGGTGTATGGCTTTTTTAGCTATTCACTTGCTTTAGAGTTTGAAACTAACGGTCATATGCAGTACCCAAGTCTGAATTTCCTTAAGCCTTATACCATACACCCCACACCATTTCTCTACCTGAATTCGCATTTCACTTTCAACCCAATCGGCTGAAAATACTGCTGCATAAAAGTGTCGATGCGTTGTTGTGCCGATTTCAGGAGGTTGTTATTACTTTCCATTTGCCGGCGGCTTTGGGCGTATAGTTTTTTCTGGAATTCGTTGTAAAACTCATCATCCGAAAAGACCAGCAAACCTTTGCGATTGGTGGTTTCCATGCGGTCGATGCGCAGTTCGTAACTCAGCAGTTTTGTGGCAGGCAGTTTAATGACCACCACGCTATCCTGCCTGGTGATATGGATGGAATCTTTTGACACATCCACGCCATACTTGGCCTGGTATGGCACCGTAATAGTTGCTGTTTTTTCTGTGAAAAAAGCGCCTGCACTTTTCCACCAGCTTTCATCATTGCCCACGTTGGTGGTTTTGTAGGTGGCAGTTCCATCAACTTCCAATGAAGCCAGCTCGGCAATACTTTTTATGATGGTATAGTTGTTAATGAGTTTGGTGTCGCTGTTCTTTGTGCCAATACTTTTGCCAACGGTGTAAGCAATAATGGCAATAGCCACCAACACTATGCCTGTAATGATATTTTGCCGCAGGTTCTTCATACTGTTAATTGCGATTACTTAAAATGAGTGGTATGAAAGTTTTTCTATTTAACTATTGAATTGACTAAATGCAAAACCAAAATTGCGTGAGGCGTGCAGCATGCAGCAAAAATTCTCGCAGCTCGTAGCTCAAGGCTCGAAGCTTTTTCTCACAGCTCCATCTTCAAATACTTCCCGGTGTGACTTTCTTTCACTTTCACCAGTGCTTCGGGTGTTCCTTCAAACAATATTTTGCCGCCTCCGCTGCCGCCTTCAGGGCCAAGGTCAATCACATGGTCGGCCACTTTTATCACGTCCATGTTGTGCTCAATCACCAGCACAGTGTTGCCCCTGTCCACCAGTTTGTTCAATACATCGAGCAGCATTTTAATATCCTGGAAATGCAGGCCGGTAGTGGGTTCATCGAGTATGTAAAATGTTTTGCCTGTGTCTTTCTTGCCAAGTTCGGTTGATAGTTTTACACGCTGAGCTTCACCGCCGCTGAGTGTCACAGCGCTTTGCCCAAGCGTGATGTAGCCAAGCCCAACATCCTGCAACACTTTTATTTTTCGATATAGCCAGGGCACCGGCTGAAAAAATTCCACAGCATCTTCTACAGTCATATTCAGTACATCTGCAATACTTTTACCCTTATAGCGTATTTCCAGCGTTTCTCGGTTGTAGCGTTTGCCCTGGCACTTCTCGCAGTGCACATACACATCGGGCAGGAAGTTCATTTCAATTACCCGCATGCCTCCGCCTTCGCATACATCGCAGCGGCCGCCTTTTACGTTGAATGAAAAACGCCCCGGCTGGTAACCGCGAATCTTAGCTTCGGGTACACTGGCAAACAGCTGGCGTATTTCTGTGAAAAATCCACAGTAGGTAGCAGGGTTGCTGCGCGGTGTTCGGCCAATGGGACTCTGATCAATTTCAATCACTTTGTCGATATGCTCCAGCCCCTTGATGTTTTTGTACGGCATCACAGCCATGCGGCTTTGTGGGTAAGCATGATTGCTGAGCAGCGGGTAAAGCGTTTCGTTTATCAATGTGCTCTTGCCGCTGCCGCTCACACCGGTCACTACAATAAATTTTCCGAGTGGAAATTTCACCGACACATTGCGCAGTGTGTGGCCTGCGGCACCATTGAGTTCCACAAATTTTCCATTGCCGGTGCGGCGTTGTGCGGGCACTTCAATTTTTTTGCGGCCACTGAGGTAAGCTGCTGTTTCGCTGTCGCTCTGCACCACGTCGGCCGGCCTGCCGCTCACCACAATGCGGCCACCATGGCGGCCTGCCTTTGGGCCAATGTCTACCAGCCAATCGCTTGCCAGCATTATGTCTTTGTCGTGCTCCACTACCAGCACACTGTTGCCGATATCCCGAAGGTGTTGCAAAGCATCTATCAGTCGATGATTGTCGCGTTGGTGCAGGCCAATGGATGGTTCATCGAGAATGTACGTGATGCCCTGTAACTGGCTGCCTATCTGCGTGGCAAGGCGAATGCGCTGGCTTTCGCCGCCGCTCAAAGTTTTGGTGGGGCGGTTTAAAGTGAGGTAGGTCAACCCCACATTAATCATGAACTGCAGACGTTCCCTTATTTCTTTGAGTACATCCTTGGCAATGGCATTCTGTTTAATGCTGAGTTTCTTTTCGATATCCTCGAACCAAACAGCCAGTTCATCCAAATCGATATTGCTGAGCTCCGCTATATTCTTACCTGCCACCTTAAACCACAGGCTTTCCTTCTTCAGCCTGGCTCCTTCGCAAGAAGGGCAGGTGTCGAGTTTCATAAATTTTTCAGCCCAATCTCTTATAGCAACGCTGCTGCTGGTGTTGAACCAACGCCTGAGCATGGGGATGACACCTTCAAAAATGCCAGCCTCCTGGCCTCCGGAGGCTGAAGAATAATTTTGAGGTTCAGCAATGAAACTTTCTTCAAAGCCTTCTGTCATTTCAAGTTCAGCCTTTTCGGTGGGAGCCTCAGTATTGGCATAAAGAATAATGTTGAGATGTTCCTGTGTTAATTCACCAACAGGTTTCTTTAGGTTTATTTTGTTCTTTTTTGCCAATGCTTCTACTTGCCTGAACACCCATGCATCGCGTTGCTCACCCAAAGGCGCAATACCACCTTCTGCTATTGAAACATTGCTGTCAGGAATTACTGCATGCATATCTATTGTGTACACTGTTCCCAATCCTTTGCAATGGGGGCATGCACCATAAGGGCTGTTGAATGAAAACGAATTGGGCGATGGCTCATCATAGCTGATGCCTGTGTCATCGCACATCAGGCTTTTGCTGTATTGGTGCACTTTGTCAGTGTCATTTACCAGCACCTGCATCAGGCCCTTGCCTTGCTGCAAAGTTTTTTGCACGCTCTGGCTCAGCCGCAGTTTCATATCGGGTGTTACCGCCAGCCGGTCTATTACCAGTTCAATGTCATGAATCTTGTATCGGTCCACCTGCATCTTGGGAACCAGGTCCTTCACTTCGCCATCAATGCGCACTTTCAGGTAGCCCTTTTTACGAAGGTCTTCAAACAGTTCGCGGTAGTGCCCTTTGCGGCCACGAACAATAGGGGCCAGCAACGATATTTTTTGTTTGGCAAACTTGTCGGTGATGTTTTCTACAATTTCCTCCTCGCTAAACTTCACCATTTTTTTGCCCGTGTTGTAGCTGTAGGCGTCCGATGCACGTGCAAAAAGCAGGCGCATGAAATCGTAAATTTCTGTAACGGTGCCCACCGTGCTTCGCGGGTTTTTGTTGGTGGTTTTCTGCTCAATGGAAATCACCGGGCTGAGGCCGGAAATTTTGTCCACATCGGGCCGTTCCATATCGCCAATAAACTGCCGGGCATAGGCGCTGAAGCTTTCCATATAACGGCGCTGCCCTTCGTTGTAAATGGTGTCGAAAGCAAGGCTGCTCTTGCCACTGCCGCTTACGCCGGTAAACACCACCAGTTTGTTTTTGGGCACATTGAGGTCAATGTTTTTCAGGTTGTGCTCACGGGCGCCTACAATCTCAATCACATCGGTTGAAGTCGATTCAGGGGAGGATATTGTTGTTTGCTTGCTGGCCATAGTTGGAGTTGCGAATGTACAAACAACCAGAGGGTGGTAATGTTGGAAAAAGGGTAGACTCAAAATGTAGTTGGTTAGGGGCTATCGACCACTGAACAATCATCAGCTACAGTTCCGGCTGCTTTGGGGTGCCGTGCCGGAGCTGCGCTTCCGCCACCGCCTCCCGCTGGTCGGCGCCCTTCGCATCCGGCAGCCTGTGAGCAGGAGTGCAGAAGTAAGCAAGTAACTGCCTTTCCCTTTACGGCAGGTGGCATCACTCGCCGTTGTGTAGGGATGAATATTTCGGCAGGTGGGGGCACCGGCAGATAAAGAAGGCAAAATGCCAGATATGATTCTAAATCTCGTAGGGATGGCATTATTGTGGTAGCTAATTGACCAACACCAGTTGAAGCCGTGGAAGGGCGACATTAGAATTATGTCATCCCTCCGGGATTCTTTATCCAAATCGAATTATCTCTCTATAATAATTGCGACCCTTCGGGTCTCTATTGACCAGGTAGAAAAGGACAGATTTCATCACCTGCCTTTTTGTTGGGATGCCTATTTCGGTCGATGGGGCACAGACAGATAATGAAGTCAAAATGCCAGATCTGATTTTAAATCTCGTAGAGATGGCAATATTGTAGCTGATTCAAAAACAAAAAATTGAAGCCCTGAAAGGGCGACATGATAATTATGTCATCCCTCCGGGATTCTTTATCAAAATCGAATTATCATTCTACAATAATTGCGACCCTTCGGGTCTTTATTGACCAGGAAGAAAAGGTCAGATTTCATCACCTGCCTTTTTGGTGGGATGCATATTTCGGTTGGGAGGCACATCAACCGATAAGTAAAGCATGTCAGGCATCTACAATGAATTGCTCCTGAAGGTCGAACCAGTGAAAAAGAACGTCATTTGTAATCACCTTATCACCATCACCGATCCATTCAATACCCGGTTGGCTATACCCAAATCGATGACATAGTAATAAAGACCCACCGGCACAGGCTTGCCTTTCACAGTTCCATCCCATGGCGTGTTATAATTGGTTTGTTGCAGCACTAATTGTCCATAACGGTCGAACACGTTGATTTTGCAGGCCGGGTATGATTCCAGCGCCCTGATTTGCCAATTGTCATTGATGCCATCACCATTAGGTGAAAAAGCATTGGGAATAGTGACTGCCTGGTATACATGCACCAACACATCATCACTGGCAGACCCGCAACCATAATTTGATTCAGCAGCCAGCGTATACTGCGTGGAAACAGGAGGCGCAGCTTTTGGAGTGAGGCTCAATTTGTTGTCCAGGTAATTGTCCGGTGTCCAATAATGCGTATCATATTTTCCGGTACTGCCCAAAAGTGTAGTGCTGTCTCCGGCAAATACATAACGGTCAGGTCCTGCGTTGGCGGTTGGTTTTGAAAATACCTGTATGGTACTCAATGCAGTGTCGGTGCATCCGTTTACATAACTGCCGATGCATGCTACCGCATACAAAGTATCACTTGCTTTTAATGCAAGCGAAATGGCACTTCCGGTGCCCACCACTTTGTTGGTGTCGGGCAACAGGTACCATTTGTAGTTGTCGGCTCCTGATGCCTGCAGTTGTGCAGCAGCGCCATCACAAGCTTTTGCCGCTGCAGTTGTTTGCAGATCGGGCTGTGGCAGCACTGTTACCAACAAGCTGTTTTGATTGGAGCATCCAATGCTGTTGATTGCCGAAACCGAATAGGTGCCCGAGGCCGTGGGTGTGCTGGCAGGCAGGGATGCATTGGCAGTAAAAGCAGTGAATCCATTCGGGCCTGTCCATGAATAACTGCCGCTGCCGGAAGCCGTTAATTGCACGGTGTGCGGCGAGCAAACCGGGCTGTTTGATCCAACTCTTTTTGCAGGCAGTTCATCAACTGTAATAGTCAGAAGGTTGCTGGCCACACGGCAGCTGGATATTCCCAGGTTGCCTGTTTCGGCCGCAGCCATCCGGTAGTAGTATTTGCCGGCAACCGGGTTGGAAGGGCGCACGTACTGCAGGGAAGTAGCACCAGGAATATCGGCCCAATGCACACCGCTGTCTGCACTGAACTGCCATTGGTAAGCCGGCTGGTTAAAACCATTGCTCACTGTTGCTGTCATGCTTATCACCGTATCCTTGCCTTCACAAATTTCTGAGGTTGTGCCACCAACACCGGTTAAACTTGCATTCACCTGCGGGCCACATGGGCGAAAGGTGATGTCGTCAATGGCTACATCGTTGCCACAACCGCCTGGGTTGGCATTTTTCATACGCAGCACCACCGAATTCACATTGGTTGGTGTTGTAAAATAAAGACCGTATTGGATCCATTTTGGTTGTGTGGTGCCAACAATATTGCCTGTTGTGTAAGTGCCCAATACCTGCTGCCCATCGGGAGTTTCAATAGTGAAAGTAAGATTGGGTGTAATGCCCACACCACTGCAGGAAGTTGGTTTCATGATGTTCAGCGCCCAGGCCGCAAATTCGTAGGTAGTGCCACCACAAAGGCCACGAACTGTGTCCACATAAAATACGCCTGCGGCAAAAGATGCATTTACCAGCAACATATAGCCGTTTATATCGCCGGGTGTATGATCTTCGGGCAATATGTGCCAGCTGTCGGCGAAGCAGGAGGAGCAACTGCTCAGGATGGTATAATAGCCATCGTTCGGACAGCCGCTGGCTAAGTAAGAGTAACTGATGACCTTTGAAGAAAGTTGCGGGCCAGGATTCAATCCTTTGCCAAAGTCAATATTTACCACAGGATCTCCCAAACTGCCTGTGCAAATCTGCGCTGGTGCTTCAATAAAGGCAGTTATCAGTAAAACGAAAATAAATAGTGTGCGGAGAACAGGCATCGGTT
Source organism: Sphingobacteriales bacterium (assembly GCA_037443285.1). Classification (GTDB taxonomy): domain Bacteria; phylum Bacteroidota; class Bacteroidia; order Chitinophagales; family Chitinophagaceae; genus Phnomibacter. The sequence continues at coordinate 26,592 of JBBIOQ010000044.1, forward strand.
TCAAAACTTGGGGAGCGAAGCTAAGTATTAAAAGATGCCGCAATCATGACATAAGTCGTTGAAAGGTTTGTGAGTGGTAAACAAAGAGAGTGGTTTGGGCCTCACCAACAAGGCTCTCGGGAAAAAGGGTACTTGCATGTTGATTTTTGTTTTAATATATTACCCTGTTGTATTTCATCAGATTTCCACTAATACCCAATCAATCATGAAAAAAGCCCTTGCCTTTTCAACTTTTATTTTGCTGCTGCTGGGAGCTATTTATTTAAGTTCCTGCAACAATTCAACTTCCGAAACAACGGTAAACAACCAGGAAGATTCATTGAAGAAAGTTATTGCCAGGGGAGAATACCTGGCGGTGCATGTGTCTGCCTGTATTCATTGCCACAGCAACAGGGATTTTACCAAGTATGCAGGCCCCACTATTCCGGGAACTGAGGGAGGTGGAGGACAAAAATTCGATCATTCCATACTTGAGGCAATTCCGGGAACAGTGTACAGCAGAAACATTACACCCGATCCCGAAACCGGCATCGGCAACTGGACCGATGATGAAATTCTCAGGGCCATTACCCAAGGAATCAGTAAGAATGGAGATACGCTATTTCCTCTGATGCCCTATGCTACCTTCAACAGGATGGCAAAGGATGATTTGTTGAGCATCATTGCCTATTTGAGAACGTTGAAACCCATCAAGAACAAAGTGCCGGACCGTCAACTGATGATTCCAATCAGCCTGGCCTATCCTGGACCTGCTCTGCAAAAATCTGTGGATGGTAATGTACGTCCTCCACAATCTGACCTGGTGGCATATGGAGAGTACATGACTACAATGGCAGATTGTGCCGGTTGCCATACTGGTTTCGCGAAAGGACAACCAGACATGGCAAAGAGATTTGGCGGAGGAAATACTTTTACTCTCAAGAATTTCAAAGTAACCTCAGCAAACATTACACCTGATTCAGCAACCGGTATTGGTGCCTGGAGTGAAGATGCCTTTATTGCCAAATTTGCTGCTTGCCGCGAAAAAAGCGGGTATGATTATGACCCCGGGAAATCAAATTCCATCATGCCCATCGTGGATTTTGCCGGCATGACAGACGGTGACCTGAAAGCTATCTATGCCTATTTGCGTACAGTAAAACCAGTGGTGAACCATGTAGAGAAATATCCGAAATAGTTTGTCTTTTTTTTTGGGTCACTACCCGCTGAAGCAGTTCCAATGGAATAGCCGCAGCGGGTATTTTTATGCAGCATGTTTTCAGCTCATCTTTTTTCAGCATGTTCTGGGGTGCATTTCCAATATTGCAGGAATACCCTGAATTTCCTAAATAGGCAGCACCAGTCTCCAACCCTAAAAGGATGGCCCTGTTTTCCTTAGTCATTGCTCGTTCACTTTGTAGGATGAAGAAAACAAACCTGAAACAAAAGAAGCCTTTCAAAGCAGTTTGAAACTCGTTTTGATACTACCGAAGGCCAATGGCATTTTCACCAACATTTATGAATTCAATACGATTAGGTCTGATGGATTTGACGTCTGAAGTCTGGAACAAAAACGGCAAACTGAATGTGAATGAAACCTTGTCGTTTAAGTTCATAAAAAAACTGGCAGCCAACCTGCAAACCATAAAGATGGTATAGCAGACCCCCCTGCGATAAACTCAATCCTTTGAATAATTCAGAACCAGGAGCCAATAACAGGATTGCATCGGCATGCATGAATAGCTTTAACGCTTTCAAAAATCTTCTTGTGAGATGCAGTTTGTTGGCAATTCTTCTATTGTGTTCTTTCCCAGGCTTGCTTGCCCAGGAAAAAGAAAAAGACGCAAACGCTAAGATTACTGGAAAAGTAATAGACTCTTTAACCAAACAGCCACTTGAGTATGCCACCATCAGTTTGTTTCAACAAGGTGAGAAAAAGGCCATTAACGGAACAACCAGCAATTCGGATGGCAACTTCACTGTAACCGGAGTATTGACAGGCAACTTCACTGTTATTGTTGAATTTATTGGTTACAAGCCATTTTCAATTAACAATGTACAAGTGCCGCAGAAGCATGCAGTAGTTGAACTTCAAAATATACTAATTGTAAGAAACAGCCAACAACTTCAAAATGTCACAGTAACTGCATCCGCAAAATTGATCGATAACAAGATTGATAAATTGGTGTTTAATGCCGAAAAGGATATCACTTCTCAAACCGGGGTTGCCACAGATATTTTAAAAAAAGTTCCACAGGTTTCTGTCGATTTGGATGGAAACGTTCAGCTTGCTGGAAGTTCATCTATTCGTTTCTTAATCAATGGTAAGCCGTCCACAGCATTTGGCAGTAATATTACCGATGTGTTGCAATCGATACCGGCGAGCCAGATCAAGAGTATTGAAGTAATTACTAACCCCGGGGCAAAATATGATGCACAGGGTTTGGGAGGTATCATCAACATCATTTTAAAGAAGAGCACAGCCCAGGGCATTAATGGCAACATGTCGTTGACTGCAGGCACAATCATGCAAAATGGTTCATTTAATTTCAATGCAAGGAAGAAAAAGTTTGGCGTGAATGCCTTCTTCAGTGGTAATGCCAGGCTGCAAACAACATCGCCTATTTCTTATGTGCGGAATTCGGAAGACACGGTTTCAAAAACGATTGCAAGTTTAACGCAGGATGGAGAAAATAAATTTAGAAGGCATGGTTACCAGACCGGCTTTGGCTTTGATTGGTCGCCAGATGACAAGAATAGTTTTTCAGGGTCGCTTTCTTATAACAATTTCGGCATGGATGCAAATGGTGCCATTAACCAATCGCAAGTGATTGCAAAACAGGAAGACATTTCAAATATTCTTTCATCGTTCAAAAGCATCAACAATAACAACAACAATTTCACCGGAAAGAGTACCGATTTTGGTTTGAATTACAAGCGGACATTTGCCAAAGAAGATCAGGAACTGGAAGTGAACGTAAACAGCAGTTTTGGCCATAATCATATTGATGCGGCAAGCGACCAGTTTTTGCAACCCAAGGATTCGCTATTCTTCGGTACTAAAAGCAATAATCCCGGTAAGGAAACAGAAACAGAAGCTGCAATAGACTATGCGCAGCCCTTAGCCAAAGACATTAAACTGGGCTTTGGTGGCAAAATGGTTCTGTACGATATCCAGAGCAACTCGGAAGTGCTGATGTACCAGCCTGTAAGCGAAAAATATTCCTATGATTCGTTGCTATCAAAAAGCCTTGATTATAAACAGAAAGTGTTTGCTCTGTATGGAGAAATGAGCTTTCCTGTTGCCCATCTTTTTGATGCTAAACTCGGTGGCCGTTATGAGCGTACAGAAATAAATGCTTTTTATTCAGATGCTGGGGCGACTGCACCGACACCGGGTTATAATACATTCGTTCCTTCCATCTTTATAATGAGAAAATTGGATGAGAAGCAAACACTTAAACTTAACTATTCGAAAAGAATAGAAAGGCCTGATTACAATGATCTGAATCCATATGTCAACACCAGCGATCCTAAAAATATTACAGCAGGCAACCCTTATTTAAAACCTGAAATATCACACAGAATCGAACTGACCTATAATTACAATCTTGGCAAAACAGGATCATTTTTAGTTACCCTGTTTTACCGGGAAAATCATAATGACATACAACCCTTCATTGTTTTTTATCCAACGCTCATTGTGGGTGATTCAACCTACAAAAACGTAACAGTAACTACAAGGGAAAATATTGGCACAGAAAAGAATATGGGCACCAATCTTTTTGGTGATATTCACCTGGGTTCAAAGCTGAACATGCGGATGAATGTTTTTCTTTTTTACAGGCATACCATCAACCAAATTGATGCGGGCTATAACTCCAATAGTTTTAATTACCGCACCAATCTCAATGCCAGCTACCAGTTCAACAGTTCGCTTGCTGCAGAATTCTTTGGCAACTTTAATTCGGCCCGGCATGAAGCGCAGGGCCGATATCCATCTTTTGCTTCATATAGTTTTGCAATACGCAAACAATTCTGGAACAAGAAGGGAAGTCTTGCCCTCACTGCAATTAATCCTTTGAGCAAGTATGTTGACCAGGAGACAAATTTGTTTGGTCCTGGATTTACCGCAGTCAGCATCCGAAAGGTTCCTTACCGTTCAATCGGACTCAACTTCACCTGGAAGTTTGGAAAGCTCACTTTCAAAAAAGAACCAGAGAATAATAATGGGTTGCCCATAGAAGAGTAACAGGCAAATTTTAAAAAACAGGCGTCAGCATCATTTATTGAGACGGTACCAAATAGGGCAT
>JBBIOQ010000045.1:0-30463 GCA_037443285.1 Sphingobacteriales bacterium
AATTCACGCCGGAGCATTATTCATTGTACATGCAAATCATGCAACGAACTCCCAGTAAACTGGAAGTGCTCAGCTTCGATTTCTTCAGGAACCTTCATGATCCTTTCTATCTTACTTCCTACTACCTCGGTGATAAACTTATTTGCTGGCATGTAAACTGCAGTGAAGAGGCAACGCTCTATTTCTTTTTCGGGGGACACGATTACCAATATATCGAAAGTCACCATGCCTATTTCAACAATCTCTTCGGCATTGTGGGCGAAACAATTGCAGGCGGGTATGCACAGGCAGACCTTGGACAAACTGCTGAAATAGCCAAGATAAAATGCGGCGGAAGGCCGCTGTACAAAAGCATGTTTTTGTACCACCGAAGTCCAGTGGTTCGCATGTTCTTATCCCTGGCAAAGCCGCTGATTACTTATCATCCACCACACATGCAACTGCACACTCAAAAGGAAACCTCCCGTCTTCAGGTTCTTCAAAAACAGTTTGTATGAAAATTCTCTTTGTGAGACCTGCTCCACCGGCCGATACCATTGGACTGCAACACATCATGATTGTAGAGCCACTGGAACTTGAAGTGATGGCAGCACTAGCTGCAGATGACGATGAATGCATGATTGCAGATATGATTCTTGAGAAGCGTTCACTGAGCGAAATCATTACAACATTTAAGCCCGACTTATTCTGTACCACAGGATATATCACACACATTCCGATCATGAAAGCATATTGCCAACTGGCAAAAAGGCTTTTGCCCAATGTATTCACTTGCGTTGGGGGGGTGCATGTTGAAAAATTTCCTGAAGATGTGGATGACCTAGCTATTGACTTCAGGGTGGTGCGCAATGCCACCCGTACATTTCCATTGTTGCTGCAACACCTGAAAATCGGAAGCCCTTTGCCACCGGGTGTATTGCATGCAGGGGATATGTTGCATGAAGAGGAACTTCCTGATTTCGATTTCGATTTTCCAATGCCCATGCGGCATCTTACGCAACGTTATCGCCATGAATACTTCTATGTTTTTCATGATAAGGTAGCGTTGATAAAGACATCGTTCGGTTGTCCATACACCTGCAAGTTTTGCTTCTGCCGAAAAATTACCAACGACCATTATCATGCTCGGCCAATGGATGAAGTGATTGCAGAACTCAAGGCAATCGAGGAAAATGAAGTCTATATTGTTGATGATGATTTCCTGCTTTCGCCGGAACGGCTCAGGCAATTCATGAAGCGAGTGAAAGAAGAAGATATTCACAAGCGATACCTGGTTTATGGCCGTACCGATTTTATTGCCAATCACCCTGATGTCATCTGCGAAATGAAACAGGTTGGCTTGCGTACAGTAATTGTGGGCATTGAATCCTTCAGTGATGATGAATTGCAGGGTTTTGAAAAAAGGTCCAGCCGCTCTATTAATGAAAAGGCACTTGCAGTGTTGAATGCTAACGAGTTGGAATGCTATGCTGCGGTCATCACTTCGCCCGATTGGAGCGATGCTGAATTCAAACATACCGGCGACAAATTGCTTGAAATGGGGATCAGGTTTGTGAACCTGCAACCGCTTACTCCACTAAAGGGAACAGGCATAGAGGTAAACGATGAAGACCTGGTGATAAGCCGTGAAGATTTTGCCAAATGGGACCTTGCCCATGTGGTGATTCGCCCAACAAAAATGAGCGTCAGCAGGTATTATGCCAACATTCTGAAATTATATGAACGCATTGTTTTTGCACCACGCAACCTATTGCATCATTCACTTCATGAACCATTAGCCATGCAGTGGAAACTTGCCCGCGGACTAATTAAAGTGCACAGGCAATACATGCAGCGTATTGAGAAAGCGAAACAACCCAATGCCGAAAATACTCTTCATACAACCCACGCAGTATAGCGAAGATGGAACAGGTCTGCTCAAACAAAAGCGACTATACCTGCCCGGTCTTGCTTTCGCCCACCTCGCCGCTATCACGCCTCCTGAGTGGGAAGTTGAGTTATGCCTCGAAGTAATTGAGGACATACCATTTGATGCGGATGCCGACATCATTGGCATTGGTGCCATGGGGCAGGCTGTTATTCGTGCAAAGGATATTGCCATTGCATTTAAGGCAAAAGGAAAAACAGTAGTGATGGGTGGCTACATGCCCTCAATGATACCGGATTATGTACTTGATGTGTGTGACAGTGTAGTGATAGGTGATGCAGAAATTGCATATCCAAAAATGCTGGATGATTTTTTGCATGGTTGTTTGAAAAAGAAATACTGCTACCCGATAACTGAGTTGAAAGGATTGCCTCTGCCTCGTTATGAACTGCTTACTAAAAAACACATCGCCTTCATGCTACCGGTGCAGGCAGGACGTGGTTGTCCTCATGCGTGCAGTTACTGCAGCATTTACTGCCTGTACAGAACAAAATATATTACAAGGTCGCTCGAAGAAGTAATCCGCGATATTAAATACATCCGGTCGCTCAATTATCGTGCTTTCTTTTTACTTGATGACAACCTGATGGGCAATCCAAAATATTTTGAGGAATTGTGTATGCAGGTAAAACCATTGGGCATGATATGGGCAACACAAAGCAGCATACTGCTGGCACGCAATGCCCGATTGCTAAAGCTAGCGGCTGCATCCGGATGCAGAATACTCAGCATTGGCATTGAAAGCATTTCGCAGGAAGGGCTGAACAAGGCCAACAAGCAATGGGTAAAGGCAGCTGATCATGAAGCTATGCTTGCACGCATTGCAGATGCAGGCATTATGCCAGCAACAGAAATGATTGTTGGCCTCGAAGGCGACACCGAAGAAAGCATTCGTTCAACAGCTGACTTTGTGGTGCGTTCAAAAATTCCCATTCCAAAATTTTACATGATGACGCCCATGCCGGGCAGCGATTTGTATGAACAATACAAAGCAGAAGGCCGGCTGCTGCACGAAGATTACAGCAGGTACACTGCTACTGATGTGGTCTTCAGGCATGATAAGTTGTCGGCAGAAAAGTTGACTGAAATGTATTGGTGGTTGTACAAAAAAGTGTACTCAGTACCCAACATTTTCAGGCGTACGGTTTGGCACAAACATTTCTTCTCACATCCGCTTTCCTACCTGTTTGCACTATTTGTGAATTTGCAATACCTGAAATTCATTCGTCACGGTAATGCGCCAAACATTTTGTAGTATGACCTCGAATGAATCAATCACTATTGTTGAAGTCAGCAGCAAAAAACTGTTTCGACTTTTTATTGAATTTCCGCATCAGCTCTACAAAAACTGCAAGCAATATGTGCCACAACTCAACCTTGTGCAACGGCAATTGTTGAGCCCCAAAGGCAATCCTTTTTTTAATCATGGTGAAGTGGCCTGCTTTCTGGCATTGGATCATTCAGGAAATATTGTTGGCCGCATTGCTGCGATATTTAACAGGGCACATGTGGAACATTATAAAGATGAAACAGGATTTTTCGGACTCTTTGATTGCATTAATCAGGCAAGTGTTGCCAGCCTTTTGCTGAACAAAGCTGCAGAATGGCTGAGGGCCAAAGGCCTGCAAAAAATAGTGGGCCCCGAAAACCTGACAACCAACGATAGTGCTGGAATCCTGACTGCCGGATTTGATGACCCGCCGGTATTCATGATGCCATACAACTTTCCATACTACCAGCAGTTACTGGAAGCAAATTCCATGTTGCATGAAATGACTTTGTTCTCTTATCATGTTGAACATACAGCGCTTCCCGCCAATGTGTATGAAAAATCAAAAATGCTGGAAGGCCGGCTTCAGGAAAAGGGAATTAAAATACGACCACTCAGCCTGAAAAAGTTTGATGCTGAAATGGATGCCATGCAACAATTGTACAACTCTTCAAATGTTGGCAACTGGGGTTTTCTTCCACTCGATAGCGAGAGTTTCCTGCACATGGCCCGCGACATCAGGCAATTGATCAAACCCGGCAATTTGGTGTTTGCAGAGAAGGAAGGCAAACTCATTGGATTTGCACTTACCGTGCCGGACTATAACCAGGTGTTTGCCAAAATTCCGAATGGTAAAATGTTTCCTTTTGGCTGGTATTATTTGTTGCGTAGCAAGGATTATATAACTCGGTTCAGGATAATGATTCTTGGCATTCTGCCTGCTTATCGTGGACTCGGTATTGATTGGTGCCTGTATGCGCACACAGCAGTTTTTACTGAACAATGCGGCCTTGGTGGTGGCGAAGCTTGTTATGTAATGCAAGAAAACCAGGCCATGCATAAAATGATGCGCAGGCTCGGTGGTGAAATTGTCAAAGAATACAGGCTATACAGCAGGGCAATTTGACCATACTTCATGAAGGCCAATTTTCTGATTAGGAGTTACCTGATTTTCCTTACGCCCAGCCAAAGGCTGTTGAGCGCAAGCACCACATCGCTGCCGCCCATTACCAGCGCACCAAAGGTGGGATGCAACAAACCAACTGCGGCTACAGGAATAGCAACGATGTTGTAGAAGAATGCCCAGAACAAATTGCTCTTCACAGTGCCATAAGTTAGTTTGCCCAATTGCATAGCTTCCGGTAAATGTTGCAGGCCTTTGCTGGTAAGCACTACAGATGCACTTTGAATGGCGAGTTGCGATGCTTCGGCGAGTGAAACGCTGATGGTAGCCTTGGCTAATGCCGGCGCATCGTTGATGCCATCGCCCACCATTACAGTAGGTTTGGCGTTGGCCATTGCATCGATTAACGCCAGTTTTTCTGCCGGTGTTTTCTCCGCATGCACTTCGTCAATGCCAAGTGCGTGTGCTACAGACTGACACTTTTCATAACTGTCACCACTTAGCAAAATGGATTTTATTTTTCTTGATTTGCAATAATCTATCACGCCCTTAGCCTCAGGTCTTATTTCATCGGCTATATCGATCCATCCAATCAGTTGCCCGTTCTTGGTAACGTATAAGTGGTGTAATTCAGCAGGAGGATTTTCCAGTATTTTTTTTGAACCAATTCTGTACTCAATACCTTCCTTGGTCAGAGCCCTCATGCCTTCCCCTTTTATTTCCTCCACTTTTGCAAAGCGAACCATTTCTTTCGTCTTCCAGGTTTGGGCAATACTCCTGGCAATGGGATGGTTCGAAAATTTTTCGATGGAAAAAACCAAATTCCGAAAAACTTCCTCATCCTCTTCAAAGCTCTTGTATTCCCCAACCACAAATTTTCCGGTAGTAAGCGTGCCCGTTTTGTCGAATACAATTTGCTGCACTTTTCTGAACAGTTCCATTCGATGGACATCGGTATACAAAATGCCATGACGTGCTGCACGTCCAAGGCCCACGGCAATGGCCGCAGGCGTTGCAAGGCCCATAGCACATGGACATGCAATCACCAGCACGGCAATGCTCCGCATCAGGCTTTCGCGAATGCTATGGTCAGCAATAAATAGGTTAATTAGAAAGGTGACAAGTGCAACGACCAGAACGGCCGGAATAAAAATAGCGCTTATGCGATCGGCGAGTTGCTGCACAGGAGGTTTTTCTGTTTGCGCCTTTTTCATCATGGCCGTTATGCTGCTCATTACAGTATCCTTACCCACAGCAGTAACATAGGCTTTTACATTTCCATTGGCAATAACACTGCCTCCAATGAGTTGCTCACCTTTTGTTTTAAATACCGGGATACTCTCACCGGTGATGATAGCTTCATTCACTTCGGCGTCGCCGGTTAATATTTTGCAGTCGGATGGAACCTGCTCGCCACTGCGAATCAAAATAAGGTCACCGGTTTTCAATGCAGAATTGTCAACAGGGAAAATGTGCTCATGATGGTGTTCATCATAGGCAATCATGTGGGCTGTGACCTTGTGCTCTTTGGTGAGTTTTTTTATTTCGCGTTGTGTGCGGGCAACACTTACATCTTCTATCCAGTTGCCGAAGAATACAATGGTGATGATGCTTGCTGCTGTTTCAAAAAACATGTATTCTGCCGGGTTTGGTGTAAATATCCCATAGGTGCTGTAGGCAAAAGCAGCAAGCGAACCAAGTGCAATCAACACGTTCATGTTGGGCACACCGCTGCGAATAGATCGCAACCCACTGAGCCCAAAGAATTCCATGCCAATTACAAACACGGGAAGTGCCAGCCCAAACTGCACCCAGGGATTCATAAGAAAATGCAGGTGCAGGCCCGGAAGCATGTGCAACATGAGGATGAGTGTAAAAGGCAGGCATATCCAAAACCTCAAAAGGTATTTTGAAAGTTTAGGCTTGTGGTGTTGTATTTCGCCTGCAACTGCTTTCGCACTTTCCTGGATTACGTGGTAGCCAAGGTTTTCCACTTGCTTTTGCACTTCTTGGATGCTGTTGCCACCTTCCACCACCTCAAAGCTTACATCGCCGGTAATCACATTCACCGCCACATTCTGCATCCCCATTTTGGTAAGGGTGCGGTTTACACTCAATGCACAGTTGGCACAAGTCATTCCTTCAACTTTCCATTCAACTTTTTCCATGCTTCTATCTCGGTTTGGTCAGGAATCCAATTTTGGCTTCCCACGGTCGTTCAGTTGCAAATTTACCCGATTGTGTTGCAAAAATTTTATTGTCGTGCATTCCAATACTGCAACGCTGTGGCATCAAACCTAATTAGTTCCCTATTTCGCTAACAATTCGAATTAGTAGCCCATTGAAGCTGAATGACCAATTTGAGCGAACTTGCGCACCCATGCACTTCAGTTACCATAAAGACCAATTAGGCGAGGCAGCAAAATGGATCCTGGATAATTTGGGCAGCAATCATGTGATTGCGCTTTTTGCACCCATGGGTGCAGGCAAAACCACCATTGCTGGTGCCTTGCTCGCTGCTCTTGGCAGTACCGACCACTCGGCAAGTCCCACTTTTTCCATTATCAACGAATACCTTTTACCCAATGACCAAACTGTATACCACATGGATTGGTACCGCCTTAAAAACGAAGAAGAAGCCATTGATGCAGGTGTAGAAGATGTATTGAGCAGCGGCAGGCTTTGCATTGTGGAATGGCCCGAAAAAGCCAGTTCACTATTGCCCCTGGAAACACTTCGCCTGGCCATTTCAATCACAGGTCCGGAAACAAGGCTGCTGCAATTGCAGGATGAACAGTAATTTTAGGAGGTAGACAACTGCCATTGCAAGGGTCTTCCAACTTCAAATTGTAACGCATAACACAACTCAAACAGCTCCATGTCAAAAGCAATTATCAGCGGTTCATTCAATTACGAAACACTGGAGGAAACACTGGATGTAAAGGCAAAAGGCGCCGACCTTTTTATTGGGGTGCCCAAAGAGCATGCTTTCCAGGAAAACCGTGTGGGGCTCATACCGGAAGCTGTTGGTGTGCTGGTGGCCAATGGCCATGATGTTTGGGTAGAAACCAAGGCAGGCGAAGAAAGTGGCTACAGCGACAAGGACTATGCTGAAGCTGGCGCAAAAATCAAGCAGGACCATAAAGAAATATTCAGTTGCGATGTATTGGTAAAAAGTGCTCCGGTGGTGGAAGATGATTTGCCATTGCTGCAAATGAACCAGGTGGTTATTTCGCCTATTCACCTGAGTGTAATGAAGGCATCCATTCTGCAGTCGATGATGGAAAAAAAGATTTCCGGACTCAGTTTTGAAAACCTGAAGGACGATAGCGGCACATATCCTATTGTGCGCAGCATGAGCGAAATAGCAGGCAGCGCATGCATGCTTATTGCCGGCCACTATTTGGGAAATGCTTCGAATGGCAAAGGCATTCTGCTCGGTGGCATCAGCGGCATTCCACCTACTAAGGTTATTATTTTGGGTGCCGGAGTAGTGGGCGAATTTGCAGCACGTGCTGCATTGGCCATGGGCTCATCGGTAAAAGTTTTTGATAACAATGTGTACCGCCTCAAACGCCTGCAGGATACACTTGGGCATCGTGTATGGACTTCGGTAATTGAGCCAAAAATTCTTGCCAAACAACTCAAGACCTGTGAAATAGCAGTTGGAGCTTTGGGCTCTGCCAATGGAAGAACACCTGTAGTGGTTTCTGAAGAAATGGTAGCAGCCATGCGCCCGGGCAGCGTGATTATTGATGTGAGCATTGACCGTGGTGGTTGTTTTGAAACCAGTGAAATTACTACGCATGAAAAGCCCACTTTCATCAAGCATGGCGTTATTCATTATTGCGTGCCCAACATTCCCAGTGGTTACAGCCGCACCGCCAGCCATGCCGTAAGCAATGTGCTGATGCCATTGCTGCTCAGTGTAGCCGATGCCGGTGGCCTCGATAGCTATCTGTGGAACAATTTCAATATCCGTTCGGGCATTTATATGTTCAAAGGAGCCCTCACAAATTTTCATCTCAGCGAAAGGTTTGACCTCAAATACACCGACCTCAATTTGCTGATGGCCAGCATGGGTTAGTCACGTACTTGTACGTTTATTATGATGACAGCCCAAGGCAAAACAATTCAAGAAGGCTAACAATTACCATTCAATTAGGTTAAGTGCAATCCAGGATTAATTGAGGTTCTCGTTATTCCCATTTCCCGACTGATTCAACAGCCATGCTACTGCATAAACGAAAATGTTGCCCTATCTTATTTATTCCTAAGTACAAGATCAGCCCGGCCCACAATCAGACTTAAAAGGTTTTTCCATCAGAATTCTCAAACACATCACTATGAAGAAATTGATTATGGTGATTGCAGTTGCATTAGTTTATATGCAATTAATCGCTCAAAATGTAGGCATCGGCACAAACACTCCTGATGCAAGCGCCCAGCTTGATGTAACCAGTACTATCAAAGGCATGCTCGTACCCCGCATGACATCGGCACAGCGCACAGCCATTTCAGGCCCTACCAAGGGACTACTCGTTTTTGACAACGACACAAACGGCTTCTGGTATTTCAACGGCAGCTTGTGGGTAAGCCTCTCAACAAGCGCAAACGCATGGGGCCTTGCCGGCAATGGCAGCACCGACCCTGCTATCAATTTCATAGGCACTACCGACAAAAGGTCGTTGCAGTTTCGTATCAACAATCAATATGCTGGCGGTATCGATACTTCCAACAACATCATGCTTGGCACCAATACTCCCCCCCCTCGACAAAAGCTTTAGTAGTGTAGCCATTGGCTATGGTGCTTTTAAAACAGGAAATGGTGGCGAACAGGTAGCCATTGGCGTAAACAGCCTTTCCAGCAATGCAACCGGTATTTGGAATACGGCTATAGGGTCCTATACCCTCGCAGCACATAAGGGCGGGAATGGCAACACAGCCTCAGGATATGCAGCACTTGGTAACGACACATCCGGCGTCGGCAATGCGGGCTTTGGATTTTTTGCATTGGGTAATAATACCAACGGTGGTAACAATGCGGCATTGGGCGCACAGGCTCTTTATAACAACACAACAGGAAGCAGTAATACGGCTGCTGGTTTCAATGCCTTGTTTGCCAACAAAGCCGGGGTGAACAATGCAGCATTTGGTGTTTCATCACTTGCCGCCAATGATTCCGGTAGTTATAATTCAGCTTTTGGCTCAGGTGCTGCATTTGCCAATACCAAGGGCTATGAAAACAATGCCTTTGGCAGAAGAGCCTTATACAACAACACAACTGGGTACTCCAATGTATCCATCGGCAACTGGGCGCTTTATAGCAGCACCACACAAAGCAACCTGGTAGCTGTGGGCGACAGCGCATTGTACAACAATGGCTTTGGTGCAGTAAACTTTGAAGCTACGGGCAATACTGCCGTTGGCTCCAAATCGCTTTATACTAACACTACGGGCAGTAGTAACACGGCTACAGGCCGCTTCAGTTTGTACAAAAACCTCACAGGTGGAAACAATACTGCCATGGGCGATCAAGCGTTGTATAGCAATACTTCAGGCTTTTTAAATGCTGCTGTGGGTGAAGCAGCCATGCTCAACACTACTTCTGGCTTTGGAAATACAGCCATTGGCACAAGTGCTTTGGAGAGCAATGGTACAGGATACTATAACTCTGCGTTGGGCTACAATGCAGGTGTTTCATCAAGCACTTTGTTGAATACCACAGCCATAGGTTACAATGCAAAAGTGTCGGCCTCAAACACCATTCAATTGGGTGATGCCAACGTAATTACCGTAAACACATACGGCAACCTGACGGTACGCAACGGCAAAGGCATAATTCGAAGCAGTGATGGAACACAGCAAAAGAAAGTAACAACTACAGTTACAGTAAGCACCACCATCGCGGCAACAGGAACTTATAATATCGGGTTCACTTTTCCCGAAGCATTTTCATCAGCACCCGATGTATTTGTAGGCAACATCACCGGCGGCGCCGGCGGCTTTGCCGAAGTTGTGATGACCGTTTCTGGCGTGAGCACAACCGGCGCCACATTGTTTGTGCATAATCCGCTCAGTATTTCCCGAAGCCCAAACTTCACTGTCAAAATCATAGCTATCGGACCACAATAAGGATTTCAAAATCTCTGAAAAGAACAGTTATGAAACTTGTGATGCTAATATGCTTTGTTACAATTCTTTTCCAAAGAGCTGAATCGTAGAATGTAGGTATTGGTACAACCACACCTCAAAGCACGCTGAATATTGGTGAAGGGAAAACCGTCCTGTTTGGGTTGGACACTACCAGCACCGGTAGTAAATTAATCTGGTACCCTACCAAATCAGCTTTTCGGGCCGGCCTTGCTTATACTGGTTATTGGAACTAGGCAAATGTTGGCCTTTATTCGGCTGCTTTTGGTTGGTATACAAGAGCGGATGGAAACAGCTCATTTGCAACAGGGATTGGTAGCCAGGCTAAAGGATTTGCCGCTACTGCACTTGGGTATTACGCTTTGGCAGAAGGCGATGGATCAACTGCATTGAATTATAGCACCTATGCCAAAGGGGATTTTAGTACGGCAATGGGAAACTCAACGGTTGCGTCTGCACGATTTTCAACAGCCATTGGTGTTAACAACTTAGATGTGCCCAACGCACTTTTCATGGTTGGAAATGGTCATAATGGAACCACATTTACAGGCAAATCGAATACGCTAACGGTAATGCTGGATGGTAAAGTAGGTATAGGCACCACGGCACCCACTGCCTTGCTGGAAGTAAAAGCCGGCACTTACGATGCCTATGCAGGCATAATGATTTCAAACACTAATGCGGGAGGCAAACCCCTCACTATTAACCAGGGCACCATGGGTAAATTAAACTTCACCAATCCGAATGTAATTGACCTGATGACGGTAGATTTCAACATTAATGGTGTTGGAATACGGCAACCCAATCCAACCCATGCCTTGCAGCTAGGTGTGGATGATGCATACAAACCCGGGACATCTACCTGGGGTGTTCTATCCGACAAACGGGTAAAGGAAAATATTCAACCTTTTACCGATGGATGGAATGTGCTGAAAGATTTGAATCCGGTTTGGTTTGATTACAACGGAAACGGCGGTACAACCAAGGGTGAAAAGGAAATTGGCACCATTGCGCAGGAAGTAAAAGACATTGCACCATACATGGTAAGTGAGACAGGCTATAAAGACGCTAAAAACAATTCAACCGCCTACATGGGCGTCAATTATCATGCAATGTTCTTCTTACTTACAAATGCATTGAAAGACCAATACAAGTTGATAGAACAATTGCAAAAGGAAGTGGAAAGTCTCAAAAAGGGCAGTCCTACCCAAGGGCTAAAATAACTGAATGAGGACGCCAGTTTTCAGATTATTCACTATTGCATTTTCAAAAGCCGATTGCTATTTTTCGTATTCTGGTACAAACTGCAGGAATAGTAAAAATCATTCATCGCTTTTTTGTTCGCCCGGCCTGCATCCGTGTTATCGAATAGCGTCAATTGGAATCATCTTCAGACACCTGATCGAAAAGCTAAACAAATGAAACAATCTTTCTGGTGCATGTTGAGTGTGATAATCACCTCACAAATATGTGCACAAAACATTGGAATCGGTACTGCAAATCCACTGTCCAGCGCTATTCTGGATGTAGCCACCAACAATAAAGGCATACTGATACCCAGAAACACCTATTCAGGCCTTACGGCCATCTCAAATCCTGCCAAAGGATTATTGGTGATGGACACCAGTTACAATGTATTGATGGTGAACTGGGGCACACCAGCTACCCCATTGTGGCGAACCGCGGAGCAGTTTTCGAGCTGGAGTTTGAATGGCAACAACACGAATGCTTCCACACTTTCACTAGGCACAGCCGACAATAGTCCGCTTAATTTCAAAGTAAACGGGCAACCGGCAGGGCAGATCAGTTTTGCCAACTCAAACACTTATCTTGGCGTAAGCGCCGGCAGGAGCAACACCGTAGCCTTCTACAATACCGGCATTGGCGCCAATGCATTAGCCAATGTGGTAGGAGGTGGTTTTTTTGGTGCTGATAATAATACAGCGATTGGCTACAATGCCCTTGCAGCAAATGTTCTTTACAACAACACTGCAGTAGGAAGCGGTGCTTTACAAAATAACACCTCAGGTTTCAACAATACGGCTGTTGGTGCCGGTGCATTAGCCAACAATGTTGGCGGTGGAAATAACATAGCAATTGGATCTGGTTCCGGCGTTGATAATTTTGGCACGTACAACAATACTGTAAGCATTGGGAATGCTGGCTGGCTCAACGGGGCAAGCAACCAGGTATTTCTTGGCAATGCCAGCACATCATGGATCGGCGGCTACAAACCATGGAGCGTATACAGCTATGCAAGATTAAAGTCTGACATACGCGATGATGTAAAAGGCCTCGACTTCATTCTAAAACTGCGGCCGGTAAGCTATCGGCAAAACGTGGATGATATGGCGCGGGTAACCGGCAACAACCCCACGAATGAATTTCCGGGCAAACACGACATAGATAACATGCGCATGAACGGTTTCCTGGCACAAGAGGTAGAAAAGGCTGCAAAGGATGCTGACTATAAATTCAGTGGAGTCGGCAAGGTGAAAAGTGTGAATGAACTATACAGCCTCAGCTATGAAAGCTTTGTGGTGCCGTTGGTAAAAGCGGTTCAGGAGCAGGAAAAAATCATTGAGGAATTGCAGAAGGAAGTCGCCTTGCTAAAGGAAGCTATCCACCAAAAATAGTCTGAGGGGGATAAGCTTCATAGCATGGTTTTTGTATTGCTATACTACCTTCAATTCTGAATCTGGCAGGCAACTACACAACCGGCACTCTGAGATAGAAGGTCAAATTGTTGGCAAACGCTAATACTTACACTCATGAAAAGAATTCTTTTTGCCGCTTCGGCATTCATATTGCTGGCATCTACAACCTGCAACAAACCAGTTAATAACACCACTCCGCAAAAAACAAGAACGGTATTGCTCACGCAGGCAAGTTGGAAGGTTACCAAGTTGGAAGCCCGAACCTACACGGGTACTGAACCAGGGTCCACAGCCTATTCAGATGTAACAAGTCAGCTAAAAGCTTGCCAGATAGACAACGTATCGATTTTCAATAGCAATACAACCTATGAAGTAAATGAAGGTGCCAGCAAGTGCAACACCACTGACCCACAGGTTGTTTCTTCAGGAACCTGGTCTTTTCAAAGCAGCCAAACACAACTGCAGGTGATTACATCCACCACCAACCAGGTGTTCGATATTGTCACCATTTCAGATACGCAATTGGTTGTAACCACCATAATTCCGGGTACTACTTACAATACCCAAACCCGTACTACTTTTTCCCATTAAGAAATATCCAGTCCGCCCAACAGCCGATAATCTTCCCGTGCCGGGTTGAAAATGTCGATTAACCTGCAATTGGTGATGGCTTTGCCACCGTGCAGGGCATTAGATGGAATGGTGCAAAAAGTGCCCGGCTCCAAAACCTGCATTTCGCCTTCTATCGTCATTTCAAATTTTCCTTCCAATACAAAAGAGAGTTGCTCCTGTGGATGGTGGTGCAACGGCACCGTATTGCCTGCTGCTACTTCGATAAAATTGATAGTGTTTGCTTTCGTGTGAATCAGCTTTGAAAAGAAACCGGGCGCAATTTCCTTTGTTTCAATATCAGCAAAGCGGTGAAAGGGGCTATGCATGTTGAAGACTATTTTTTGTAATCGGAAATGTGGATGCGCTTTGAGCAAAAACCAATTTCGTTTTCATCGTTACTGGCAATTACCACCAACCTGTTGGCACTGAATTGTTGCATCCATTGCTGGTACATGTCAATTCCTTTGAGGTCGAGGTTGGAGGTTGGTTCATCCAACAATAGAAATGCCGTGTCGGCCAATACAGCCTGGGCCAGTTTCACACGTTGCTTCATGCCGCTGCTGAAATACCTGATTTGCTGGTTGGCTGCATGCTGCAAACTCATAAGCCCTACGATGTCAGCTATGCCAAGTCCATCGCGAAAAGGTTTGAAACTGGCATGAAACTCCAGGAATTCAACAAGGGTTAATTCTTCAATCAATTCGAGATAAGGGGCGCAGACAGACACCTGTGTGAATTGTTTTTCCTCAGGCACCTTAATGCCTTTCATTACCCATTCCATGCTGCCCTCGCTTTTCTCAACCGCTCCTGCCAATACCTGCAGCAGGGTGCTTTTGCCCGAACCGTTGGGGCCGGTAATGGCTACGGCAGTATTGGGAATTAGCGTCTCTGTCAGGCCCCTGAAAATCCAGTTCCTGTTGAAACGTTTACCAAGATTTGTAATGGATAGGTGCATCAGCGGATAGTGCCTTTTTTGATAGTAATTACCGCTGTCATCAACGGCTATTCATCCAGCGAACCTTTGGTGAAGCGCTTGATGATGCCACGGCCGCTTTCGCGGATGAAGGTGACAATTTCATCCCTTTCATCGCTGATGGGAAGTTCTTCTTCTATGTATTCCAACGCCTGCGAAGTGTTCATGCCCTTGTTGTAAATGCAGCGGTACACATCGAGAATATGGTTGATTTGCTGGTTGCTGAAACCACGACGTTTAAGGCCTACTGAATTCACACCTGCATAGCTGAGTGGTGTACGGCCAGCTTTAATATATGGCGGCACATCTTTTCCAATGAGTGAGCCACCTGAAATGAAGCAATGCTGGCCAATTTTTACAAACTGATGCACAGCGCTTACCCCACCAATCACAGCCCAGTCGCCCATCGATACGTGACCGGCCATTTGGGTACTGTTGCTCATAATGCAATTATTGCCAATAACACAGTCGTGAGCAATATGGCTGTATGCCATGATGAGGCAGTTATTGCCTACCTGCGTTTTGCCCCGGTCGATGGTGCCCCGGTTGATGGTTACAAATTCGCGGATGGTGCAGTTGTCCCCCACCTCAACGGTGGTTTTTTCGCCAAAAAATTTGAGGTCCTGCGGAATGGCAGCAATAACGGCTCCGGGAAAAATTCTACAGTTCTTGCCGATGTGGGCGCCTTCCATGATGGTGACGTTACTACCTATCCAGGTGCCTTCACCAATGGTTACATTTCCATGTATTACGGTGAACGGGTCAACCTTTACGTTGTCTGCCAGTCGGGCATCGGGGTGGATATATGCAAGCGGATGAATCATAGTTTTTCCATGTGTACAGGAAACAGCCTTTTCCTGAATACGGTCTGAATGATTTTCAATTATCGTCAAAAATAGGCCTGAAGCCCTATTCTTGGCGTTTTTGCGATCGAAATGCCTTGTTTTAGTATTTCAATACCAACTATCGCTTCACCAACTGTGCCACCATATCAGCCTCGGCGCAGATTTTGCCTCCCACAAAAACAGTACCCCGCATAGAGCAAATGCCCCGGCGTATGGGGTCCACCAACTCCAATTTCAGGATCATGGTGTCGCCCGGTTTTACCATGGCTTTGAATTTGCAATTGTCTATTTTGAGGAAATAAGTATCGTACTCGCCGGGAGGCATGGCGTTAATACAAAGGATGCCGCCAGTTTGGGCAAGCGCTTCAATCTGTAAAACACCTGGCATTACCGGGTTGTTGGGAAAATGGCCCTGGAAAAACCATTCATTGAAGGTCACATTCTTAACTCCCACAATTACCTTATTTGTCAGCTCAATGATTTTGTCAACGAAAAGGAAGGGAAACCTGTGCGGCAATGTTTTCTCGATACCCGCAAGGTCATATACGGGCGGCAGCGAGGGGTCGTAGCTGGGAACGTCTTTTACATGCTTGTTTTTGCGTATGTAATGCTTCACCAGTTTGGCAAATTCCACATTGGCGGCGTGGCCGGGGCGGTGGGCTATGATGTGCATTTTTACGGGGTATCCAATCAAAGCCAGGTCGCCAACCACATCCAGAAGCTTGTGGCGGGCGGGCTCGTTGGGGTAACGCAGTTTCAGGTTGTTGAGGTAGCCTTCTCCCTGTATTTCAATTTCTTCCCGTTTGAATGCTTTTTTCAGTTTCTCCTTTGCTTCCTGGGTAATGGGTTTGTCCACCACCACGATGGCATTGTTGATGTCGCCACCTTTTACCAGGTTGTGCTCCAGCAGCATTTCCAGCTCATGAAGGAAAACAAATGTGCGGCAAGGAGCAATTTCTGTAGTGAAGTCGGCGATTTTTTTCAGCTGTGCATGCTGGGTGCCCAGCACAGGGCTGTTGAAATCAATCAGGGTGGTGATCTTATAATCTCTGGAAGGCAGTGCCGTTATTTCCACCCGCCTGCTTTCATCGTAAAAGGATATGTTTTCATCAATGCTGTACCATGACTTGGCAGCTTCCTGCTCAATTACTCCGGCGTCTTGAATAATTTCAACAAAAGGCATGCTGCTGCCGTCAATTATGGGCAATTCAGGGCCATTGATTTCGATATGACAGTTGTCAACACCCATGCCAACCAGTGCAGCAAGTACATGCTCCACAGTACTCACCCTTGCTCCATTTTCTTCGAGGGTGGTACCACGCGAAGTATCAACCACTAAATCGCAGTCGGCCTTAATAGTGGGTTGGTTCGGCAGGTCGATGCGTTGGAATACAAACCCGTACCCGGGCTTTGCCGGCTTCAGGTTCATATGCACAAATGCACCTGTATGAAGTCCTGTGCCTTCAATGGATACTTCGGCACCCAAGGTATGTTGTTTGTCGGGGTTGAATCCGTTGGTCATTGGCGTGATGTTTTTTGATGGCGGCAAATATAGTTATTGGCAAGGAGTCGGCAGTTGAAGGCTGCCGCGGGTACTATTACCCTGGCATTAAAGCCAAGGAAAATGCTGCAAAATCTCAACTGATAAACATGGAGGCCACGAAATTAATCCTGACCTGAAGTTGCTTCAGGTTGCCATTCTTCGTGCCGTTTCATCCAGTCCAACACCAGCCTTATCTGGCCAAAGCTGGCTTCGTCGCCTAAAATGCTTTTTACCTCGCCCAAACTTTCATTCTTTGTTTCGGTAAACACCTCCCTGATTTTTTCAAATAGGTTGTCGTTAACCAATACTGTTCTGGGCATTTTGCCATCGAGTACATAGGGCACAAAATGACTTTCGATGGTGGCAGGTTGCAGGTTTCGCTCCTCGGCAATTTCTGCAATGGACTTTCCTGTTTTGAACATTTCAAATGAAACCTGCCGGGTATTCACTTTTTCAGGTTTCGGAATTTTTGTGTCTGTCTTTTCTGATTTTCTTTGGCGCTTAGGTGTTTTAGTTTCAACCAGGCTGTGCAGGTTGTTTTCTGTGGCATAATCAATAATTACTTCCAGGAATTCGTTTCCAAACTCTTTGAGTTTTTGCGGACCGAAGCCGCTTATTTTCAGAAGGTCTCCAGGTGTGAGGGGAAGGTAAGATGCCATTTCGTGCAAGGTATTAGAGCCTGCTACCAAGTACAGCGGCTTATTGAGTGTTGCACACAATTCATCACGCAGTTTTCGCAGTCGGTTGTACAACGCAGGATGCGGCGACTCATCGAAATGCCTGCGTTTGGCGCTACCGGCAAACGCCGTTCCCACTATCTCTGCAATATTCACTTTCGACCTTGCACGGAGCACCTCGGCCGGACGGAAACCATGAGTGCAGGCAGTTACCATTTGCTTCCACCGATGGGCTAACTGCCAGGCAAAGGCAAGTGCATGTTCAAATGCCAGGGCATGTTCCTCACTATCCGAAACAACCGGGTGGTTTTTGAGTGAAGGGATTACATGTGTTTCAAGTTGCGCTGAAAACCATGCTGAGGCTTTTTCAATCCTTTCCTGCAGCCATGCATCTTCTTCAGGCAGTGTAGCCTCAGCAAAAACCCGCTGGCCAACCTGTGTACAAAACTTTGAAGCTGTTTGTTCCAGTTGTGTTGAAGTATCCAACAACGCATTGGCCCACGGCATGGCTTTTTCACCATAACTTTTTTCGTGGTCACCCACCACTTTCATCAGTTGCTGCGCAGCCTTGAGCAGTTTTTGACCATCAAAAATCTGCAGCAGCAACTGTTGCTGAAAATTCATTTTGCAGCGCACAAAAATTTTTTGCAAATCGTCCAGTCGTTTGGCACCCGAAGAATACTGTTGCACTCTTCGATCAGTAAACACCGCCGATTGAGGCACTTGTGTCATCAGCACCAGTCCTTGCAAAGATGTGCAGCGGCTCAGAGCCACATATACTTGTCCGGGTGAAAAGGCAGCTGCTGCATCGATGATGACTTTGCTGAATGTAAGTCCCTGGCTTTTGTGAATAGTAACCGCCCATGCAAGGCGCAATGGAAACTGTGTGAACGTGCCGGTTTCCTTTTCTTCCACTTGTTGCAACTGCCTGTTGAGCTGGTATTGCACATTGCGCCACAATTCACGCTTCACCAAAATAGGTTCAGGCGCATCGCTGCATTTTACCAGGATGCCATCTTCCTCAAACCCTTCAACCACGCCAATCTTCCCGTTGTAATATTTTTTTCCCTGCACATCATTTTTCAGAAACATCACCTGTGCGCCTTTTTTCAAATGCAGGTTGTCTTCAGCCGGATAATTCTTTTCATTAAAGTCACCTTTGATGTCAGCTTTGAAAGCAAACTCCTTTTCTTTTAAAGCATTCAATTCCGATTCGTTTATGGCATCGGCCTTGCGGTTGTGCGTGGTGAGTGTGATGAAGTTGTCTGATTTCTTTGGTATGAAATTGGGTTGATACCTGCTATTAAGAAGCGTCAAGCCATCCTGCGTCAGGCGGTTGTTTCGAACCTCATTCAGCAGGTCAATAAATTCATTATCACTTTGGCGGTAAATTGTTTGCAGCTCAATGTAAACCGGTGGTTGCTGCGCAATCACTTTGCTGTCGAAGAAGAACGGGCCATTGTAAAACTCCTGCAGAAGCTGCCATTCCTGTTCCTGCACTACTGGTGGCAGCTGGTACATATCACCAATGAACAACATCTGCAAACCTCCGAATGGCCGGCTGTCATTTCGGAAGTGACGCAGTATACAATCAATAGCATCGAGTACATCGCATCGCACCATGCTGATCTCATCAATCACCAGCATGTCGAGGCTTTGGATCAGGTCACGCTTTTCCTTGTTGAACTTCAGGCGGCCAAGCAGGCTGTGCTTGCTCGTAGTGCTGCTGTCATTTGCGGCATTAGAATTTTCTGCCGGCACAAATGGCGAAAATGGCAACTGAAAAAATGAATGAATGGTAACACCTCCGGCATTGATAGCTGCCACTCCCGTAGGTGCCAGCACAGCAAACTGCTTAGGGCAATCCTGCCTAAGTTGTTTGAGAAAAGTGGTTTTGCCGGTGCCAGCTTTGCCAGTGAGAAACACTGGTTCGCTGGTATGAAAAACATAGTCGCGGGCAAGGTCGAGCATGGGGTTGGAGGAGAGAAATGTGCTCATGCCTGCATAGGTTGTGGCGTGTGAAATAAGGACAGATGATTAGGCATCAACAAATAGGTCCTGGTAAAAATTAGTGTTGCCCGGCACATAGGCATACTGTGAAAAATCTGAAACACCTTCTGCCTTCAACACGTCTTCATCAATAAAGAAATTGCCAGTGCAGCGGTCGGCAGGTTTTTGCAGAATGTGCCATGCAGCATCCGCAATAATTTCGGGAGTGCGACTCATTTTCATGAGCATTTCACCGCCGAGCAAATTATTAACGGCTGCTGTGGCGATGGTTGTTTTGGGCCACAGTGTATTTGCTGCAATTCGATATTGTTTTAGCTCTGCACTCAAACCAAATGCTATCATACTCATGTTGTATTTGCTGATGGTGTAAGCAAGATGACCTGCAAACCATTTGGCATTCATGTTGATGGGTGGGCTCAAATTGAGAATGTGCGCATTGGTGCTTTTCTTTAAAAAAGGGATGGCTGCCTGGCAAAGAAAAAATGTGCCCCTCACATTGATGTCGTGCATCAGGTCGTAGCGCTTGGGCTCTGTTTTTTCGGTGGGCAACAGGTTGATGGCACTGGCATTGTTGATGAGTATATCTATGCCTCCAAAATGCGCCGCTGCTTTTTCCATCGCCATCCTACTGGCGGCCTCATCGCGGATGTCAAGTTGAATGGGCAGAGCCTTTCCTCCAGCTTTTTCAATTTCTTCGGCTGCACTGAAAATAGTGCCCCCAAGCCGCGGGTCTTCTGTCACACTTTTTGATGCCACAACTATGTTGGCACCACTTGCTGCCAGCTTAAGGGCAATGGCTTTGCCAATACCGCGACTGGCACCTGTAATGAAAATTGTCTTGTTACTGAATGGCATGAGATAAGTATTCTTTGCAAATCAATCCTTAATCTGAAAATATTCCAAAAGAAGAAGAGAGTATTTAAAAATACGGAAAAATGACGTATACTTGTACGACAATTGGCGTAAATATGAAAAAGAAGCCTTTGAAATACTCACTACCTCAAACGCCGGCACTTGGCAATTTGCTGCAGGATGCAGCTACGGCCTACCATATAAATGCAAATTCATTTTCTGCCGAAGGCTTTGGCATGCTTAATAAAAAGCTGGGCTTCAGCCAGGCTGAGTGGGCCGCCATTTTGCACATCAGCGACCGCACTTTGCAGCGCTATCTCAAAGAAGGTAAACCTTTCAGCGGGTTGCAGGCCGAGTTGTTGCATTACCTCAAAAGGCTGACAGATACCGGTCTTCAATTATTCGAAAGCACCCCGAGTTTTGTTCAATGGCTGCGTACTCCCAAAACAGTATTGGGCCATTCACTCAGTTTTGAATCGCTCAAAACTATTACGGGTATCGGGCTGCTGCAGCAGGAGTTGGGCCGCATAGCATATGGTGTGTACATATGATAGTTCACCGAATCGGCCACAAGGATTTCATATCCGATAAGGAAGGGTTAGGCGCCAAAAAATATGGCGGCCGGTGGAATCCACCGGGCATTGCCTGCTTGTATTGCAGTCAAACATTATCATTGTCGGTACTCGAGAAATTTGTGCATGCACAGGGCAAAACAGATATGGTGAATCTTGCAACCATATCCTTCAATATTCCTGCCGTTGTACAGCTTTATACGGTTGAAGTGAAGAAATTGGAAAAGGACTGGTCAAATAATATTGCCTATTCTCAATGGCTTGGGCAACAAATTCTAGAAGACAAAAGCTTTGCAGGTTTTATTGTACCCTCGGTCATTATTCCGGGCGAAATGAATGTGGTGCTGAATACAGTTTCTCCACTTTTCAAAAAGATAAAGGCAGCACAGCCTTTACCATTTCAACTTGATGCACGACTGTTTGCCCAGCTATGATTGATTTGAATTGTTCTCATTGAATTGCAGCGTTCCGTTTTGCCAAAAATCGTTTTGAAATGAGAAGGGCACCAGCGAATTGTCGGGGGCTATACCCACTCGCACCATGATGCTAATTTTCAGTGGATATTATTTTTACCATCAAATTAATCTTTAAGAAAATTGTTGACCAAAGTGGCTGCTTCAGATTGCGCCACTTCGAGTTTGTCATTTACAATCACTGCATCAAACCTGTCGGAAAAACTCATTTCATAATCAGCCTTGCTAAGGCGTGTATGAATACTTTCAGGGGTTTCTGTTCCTCTTGACTCCAAACGATTTTGAAGTGCTTCCATAGAAGGCGCTTTTATGAACATACTCAGGCAACAACCGGGGTATTGCTGCTGCACATGAATGGCTCCCTTTACATCAATATCCAGCACAGGTACCCGGCCTTCATTCCAAATGCGTTGCACTTCACTGCGCAGCGTGCCGTAGTATTTGCCGGCATATACCATTTCCCATTCCACAAATTCGTTGTCTTCAATTTTCTGCCTGAATTCTGTTTCACTCATGAAGTAATAGTCCTTGCCATTCATTTCATTGCCTCTGGGCTGCCTCGTTGCTGCGCTGATGGAAAATGTAAGCTGTGGAAAATGCTGCAGCAGGTATCGGGTGATACTGGTTTTGCCAGCGCCGCTGGGAGCTGTGATGATGATTATTTTGCCGGGTTGCATGGTGGCAAATATAAACGGTGTACTTCATGTGCGCTGCTTGTGACTTTGAAGTTGTCCATCTCTATAATGCGAAAAGCCGCTGATATAGCGGCTCTTGCAATAGGTATTTTTCATTGGAGTTGCTCAACTCCTTCATTGCTCAAAACTTTGATTGCAGGTAATATGGCAAACATTCACGCCAGGTAGGCCAATCGTGCCGCCATTCGGGTCCCCAGATGTCCAACTGGTAAGTAATGCCTTTGCCGTACAATACATCGGCAAACTCACGTGCCGACCATGGTGCCTCGTACGGACCCTCGCCCGAAAAAATATGGATGTGGTGGCTTCTGCGAATGTTCTCGAGATACCAATGGTCGTTGAGGTTGGGCATGTAATGCGCAGGGCTGTTGTAATAAACCTGTTCGTCGTAAAATCCATCGGTATATTCCATCAGGTTGTACACGCCACTCATGGCAATGACGCCATTAAACAAGTCGGGGCGTTTGAGGAAAAGATTCATGCTGTGCAGTGCACCAAATGAGGCACCACTTACAATGATTTGTGTGTCGTTCGAGGTCTTGCTTTTGATGAAGGGTATCACTTCGTTGAAAACATATTCATTCCACTGGTTGTGGCGGATGCCTTTGTGTGCACCTTCCATCTGCTTGTTCAGCCAGCTTTCGTTGTTGATGCTGTCGATGCTGAACACTTTCACTTTTCCAGACTCCACAATGGGTGCCAGCGCATCCATCATTTGAAAACGTTCGTATTCCAGGTAATCGGCCGCTGCTGTTGGAACCAGCAATAATGCAAATCCATAATGCCCGTAGGTGGCTATTGGCATTTCCTTGCCCAGTGCCGGGCTATACCAGCTCGTAATTTCTCTATGCATAAAATGTATTGATTTCTAAAAAATTTAATTCGAAAGAGGTGCAAAAGTATCCAGCTATCTGAGAGGATGCTGTTAAAACCGGAGCCAAGGCTTAGCTGCCCATTTTCTTTTTGAGTTCCTTCCAAATGTCGCGGAAACATTGGGCAGCATAGCTGGATGGAGCAAACCATGCCACGGGGGAAAGGTGGGTGCCCATTTTTTCTACCGTGCTGAGGTAAGGAATATAATTACGGAGAAAATGCTTGCTTTTAAAGTATTTGCCAATGATTTCGTTGTGCAGATTTTTACGAATGTCTACCATACTGAAAAAGGCAATCAGCCTCGATTGGTCGAGTTCGTTTTCATCGAAAAAAGCCTGCACCATTTCCAATGTGCGAATGCTAAGCGTCGTGGGAATGGTTGGGAGTACCACAAAATCAGAAGCACTGAAAATAGCTTCGCTTAAGGGTCCTATGCCCGGTGGGCAGTCAATAAAAAGGTAATCGTAATGGCCCTGCAGTTCAGCCAGCAGGTTCTTGAATTTCTTCTTGGCCTGCTTGGTTTCATCAAAAACCACATCGAGATGGCGGTTGCTGAAATCGGCAGGAAGCAGCGACAGGTTGTCAAATTCGGTGGGATGAACATGGCTTTCCAACTGGCTGTCGCCAGAGAGTATTTTCTTTACACCACCCTTCAGTTTTGCATCTATTTTGAAATAGAACGAAGCAGAACCTTGTGGATCGAGATCCCAAATCAAAACCTTTTTACCTTCTTCAGATGCCAGGTAGGCGAGGTTCACACAGCCTGCTGTTTTGCCCACACCGCCTTTAATGTTGTACAAAGCGATCGTCGTCATGTGCCGGAATTTTGTTCTAATGTAACTCATTCAGGCAATGCAAACAGCACCTATGTTAAGGATGCAAACTTGCTGGATACATCATTCTAAAACTGCCATGCCACCCTGAATACCAAACGGTTGAAATAATGCATGGTAGATTCCTGCGAAGGCTGGCTTACATAGCCGGCCCAGGTAGTTGTTTCATACCATTCCTTGGTTGTTTTTTGCACCCAACTTGCCGAGAGCATTAGCCCGTGCTGCTTTTTGTTGAGGAAAGCATACCCGGCACCAGCCTCCGCATACCATCCTGGGTCGTAGTGGTGGGCAGCGTTTGCAGGCAGGTTTTCGCGCCAAATGGCGAGTGTTATAATGGGGTCAGAAGAAGCCTTTTCTGATTCGGTCAAGGCATCCACATTCAGGCCGCCACTGGCAAAGGCAAAAGGCTTCATTTTCGTTTTTCCAAACTGCCTGCGTGCTTGCAGGTAAACAGGTACTGAGCGGTAACGGTAATAATCCATGCCGCCGCCAAGGCCCAACTGCCAGCCATTTTTGGCCAGCAGTGCATTGGCACGCCAGTCGCCCGAGGGTTCGGCTGCGCCGATAATCAGTCCCGCTTCAGGCACTAATACCGGCATCCATTTGGCTGTTTGTGCCAGCATGTACAGTGGCACTATATTCATGCAAAGACTGAAGAGCAATATTTTCTTTTTCATACCAAAACAAATTGGGGCAGTTATTTGGAATAGGCTACAGTGCTTAGCAACGCAGGATTGGCTGGATTTGAATAGTCTACCAGGTACAAGCCGTTTTGTGCAGATACCAGGCCGAGGCCACCAAGTGCTATCACATCATAACTGGTGAACCCTTTCAACTGGCCAATTTGCTTCACTGCTGATGGGTCGGAGGCATCCATAATCCGAAGGCCTTCGGTGTCATCGCAAATAAGCAGGTAGTTGCGGTCCACTGCCAGCCCAAGCGGGTGGGTGAGGCTGTAGGACTTGACGAGGTAGGGGCTGGTGAGTTTTTCAATATTCACTATATCTACCTGGTTGGTAAATCCGCCACAGGCACTGCCACTGCGCAGCGTGATGTAGGCATACTTGCTATCTGCCACAACTGGGTCGCATACACGGGCATGCTCAAATTTGCTGAGATAGGTTGGATTGTCCTTGTTTGAAATATCGTAGATGAACATGCCCGTTTGTGAGCCAATGAAAAGATTGGAACCATATGGGAAAATGGTTTCGATACTCCAGGAACCAATGTTCACCTGCTTGATGTACGAAGGTTTTTCGGGAACTGATGTATTGAATAGTTTCAGGTCGGAACTGCTGACAGTATACAACCTGTCATCACTCAGTGCAAAACGTGCCATGCTGCCTCCCACACCATTGGTAACGGTGCCCGATGCGCTTGAATAAGAGTCGCTTGTCATTGCAAAAAACTGTTTCTCCTCCAATCCCCAGCTAACATGTTCCGTATTCCAAACCGAAGTGTCTACACGAACCCAGTCAATAATGACCCTTGAAGTGTCGGCCCGGAACTCGTTGTAATAGCGGTGCGGGAAAACACCCTCCAATACCTGTGTCACCTTCACCTGCAAAGGGTTGCTGATGTCGATGGCAATAAGGTCGGTGGTGAGGTCGGCATACAGGATATTGCCACGAACCGCGAGGTCCACACATCCGGGGATGGCTACAAATGAAACCACTTTCGGCTGCGAAGGATTTTTGATATCAATGATGTGAACACCCTTCTCCAATTCGTTCAGGAATACATATCCATCCTTGTAAAAAAGTTTGCCGGCAGTGCCAATGGTTCGGGGCAAGCTGCTTTGCACCTCATTTCGCACCTGCTGTTTTGTTTTGTAAACCGGGCGATAGTAGGTATAAGAACGTTTGTACTCATCCTTTACGCAGGAGGCGAACATTATTGCAAATGAAATTGCTGCTATTGACAACCACTGTTTCATAACCCGTTAGTTTGCTTTGAATGAATGAAACATGAACGCAGGCAAGCGTTGCACAGACTAAATAATTTTCAGTTACTGTTTACTTCTTATTCTGCAAAAACATCCTGAACTGCAGTTGAAGGTTGAGCAGGTTTGTATTGCTGCTGTTGTCAAAAACATGTGCCAGCGAATAGTTCATTATAGGCACCAGTTGCCAATGCATGTTGCTGGCATGGTCATACATGAAGCCCAGGCGGAACTGAGGCTGGTAAAGGGTTGCAGAGCCTGTGACGCTTTTTGTTTCGCTTGCACCTGGTACCGATGATAAATAGGAAACACGAAGACTTTTCTCTTTTAGCGATAGCGCAAATTGGCTATTGATCCCTGCTGTCCACCAGATGGAAGATTGTTTGTTGCCAGCAATCCGGTTAGCAATCTGCACAGGCAATTCGGCCATCCAAAATTGATAGTTGCTGTTGGTTTTGCTAATCATGGCCGTGTTGTACAAACCGCCTGTGGTCATAACACTATCAACGAAAATATCGGTGACCGATGCCCATGTGCTGTAATTGAAGCCAGCACCAGCCTGGAGCAACCAGTTTTTGTTCCATCGCTTTTCGGTAAGTACGCCTGCGGCAACATGCCAGCCCGATTGCGTGGTCACACTATTTGAAACTCTTGAAATTCCACCACTGGTTACTCCGCCGCTTGAGAAATCGGCAAGCGATTTATTAGAGCTATTCGGTTCTGTAACCATGTTCAATCCTGCACCTGCGTAAACGCCCCATTTCCATGTAGACTTGATAGTTGGTGTTGCGGGTGGAGCAACCGATGTATCGTTCATTACCTTTTCCGCAGAAAAGGAAGCACGTTGATGCAATAATTGGTTGGCATCGAAATTTTCAACTATAATGGGCTTGTGTTCGCCCATTGCATGTGTGACCGCGGTGCCGGCATGCAATTCAAATGACTCATCTGTTGCTTGCAGTTTTGAGGCCTGTGTTGAAGTGCCGGCAATTGAAAAGGCTCCTTTGTTTTTTCCTTCAATTACATCAACTGATTTTGCTTTGTTGGGTTTTGCAATGGTACCGCCAGCTTTTAACCCACCATTGGTTTCTTTATTTCCCTTTTCTGCTTCGGTGTTTGCCAATCCAACTCCAATACTGCTTGTTGGTTCTTTGTGCTTCGTTGAAGCATCGGTACCGTTATTTTTTTCTCTGCCTGCTTCGGTTTTTATTTCAATTTTTTGAGCGGTTGGCACTTTGCCTGATGTTTGTTTCTTGTTCACCAGCCAAACGCCGCATAATGCCAGGCCCAGCATCAAGGGCACTATCCACCAAATCAGCCTTCGTTTTCCGGCAGGATGCAATTCTTCATATACAGCCTGCCAATCAGCGGGCTGTGGCACCACTTCAAAGCTGTCCAGCTTTTGCCGTATCGATTTTTCAAATTCGTTTTCAGCCGGCATAATGTGTTTTGTTTTCCTTTTCCATCTTTCCAATACATTCCGCCAATAGTTTTCTTGCCCGCAGGTATTGGCTCCTGCTTGTGCCTTCATTTATACCGAGCATGTTTGCGATTTCCACATGGCTGAAACCTTCTACTGCATGCAGGTTAAATACGGTTTGATATCCTGCCGGCAATTGCCTGATGAGGTCGGCTACCTGTTTTGCTTCCAGGCTTTCGAGCGGCGTGGGAACCGCATGTGTATCATACGATTCGGGAATTTGGCTATCCTCCAACCATTGCATTTTGCGGTGGTCGCGCAGCCAGTTGAGGGCTGTGTTTACCATTATCCGCCTTATCCATGCACCTAATTCCCCTTCGCCCCGCCACAGGTGCAGGTTGCGAAATACTCTTACAAATCCTTCCTGCAAAACATCGCCAGCCTCGTCCATGTTTTTGGTATATCGATAGCACACCCCCAGCATCTGAGGTGCATACGCATCATACAACTGCTTCTGGGCAGCCGCATTGTTGCGAAGGCATTTTGCTACAACCTCTCCGGTGGGTATCATGTGTTCTTAGCTGTGTTGACACGGTGGATGCTGCAAGCGTTGCGCACCACCTGCAATAATTTTCAAGGTGAAAGTACGTCCAGCCGCCTAGGTTTATTCTGCGCTTCGTCATGTACAACGCACCAAGTTTGTGAGGCATTCAGTATTTTGCCGCCATCGTATGAAATTGCTTAGTCCGGCCATATCCCGTCTTGCCAGGTTGAGGCTTGCAGCCATTGAACAATGGATGCAAAACCCGGTGGATACTCAACGAGATGTGCTGCAGCAACTCATTACCGAAGCACAGTACACAGAGTTTGGCAGGAAATACCATTTCACCAACACTTTTCACATCAGCAAATTCAAAGCGGCCGTACCTATTCATGAATACGACGACCTGAAGCCCTACATTGAACGCATGATGGAGGGGGAGGAAAATGTGTTGTGGAATACACCTGTGGAATGGTTTGCCAAAAGCAGCGGTACCACCAGCGACAGGAGCAAGTTTATTCCGGTGAGCCAGGAAAGCCTCGATATGAACCATTACCAGGCAAGCAAGGATGTGCTTACCCTGTACTATTTAAATTATCCTGAAAGCGATTTGCTTACCGGCAAGGGGCTGGTGATTGGCGGAAGCCACCAGTTGGCACAGGTTAATGAAAACATTCGCTACGGCGACCTGAGTGCAGTGCTGCTGCAAAACACTCCTTTCTGGGGACAATGGTTGCGGACCCCAGAACTCAGCATTGCGCTGATGGACGAATGGGAATCGAAAATTGAGAACCTGGCACAAAACACCATCCAGGAAAATGTGACTTCGCTCAGTGGTGTACCCACGTGGACCCTGGTGCTGCTGCGCAGGATACTGGAACTTACCGGCAAGCAAACCATCATTGAGGTTTGGCCTAACCTGGAATTATATTTCCATGGCGGCGTGTCTTTCACACCTTACCGCCAGCAGTTTGAAAAAATAATCGGGGCACCCATTCACTACCTGGAAATGTACAATGCCAGTGAAGGTTTTTTTGCTGCGCAAAGCAAAGAGAACGAAGACGGCATGTTGCTGTTGCTGAACCATGGTATCTTCTACGAGTTCATGCCCATTGAAGAATATGGAAAGCCCCATCCAGAAACTATTGGCCTTGCCAAAGTGGAAGTGGGAAAAAACTATGCGCCGGTTATTTCGACAACGGGTGGGCTTTGGCGCTACCTGCTCGGCGATACCATTCAGTTCACCACCACTTTTCCATTCCGCATAAAAGTGAGCGGAAGGCTAAAGCACTACATCAACACTTTTGGCGAAGAGGTGATTGTGGAGAATACCGACAAGGCGATTGCCGTTGCCTGCGAAAAAACCGGGGCCATCGTTAATGATTACACTGCTGCACCGGTCTATTTTTCGGAAGCAAGCAATGGGGCACACGAGTGGCTGGTGGAGTTTGAAATACTGCCCGAAAGTTTAGCTGATTTCGCTACTGAACTCGACAATGCTTTGCGACAGGTAAACAGTGACTATGATGCCAAGCGTTACAAAAACATTGCGCTGCGTGAACTGATTTTGCATGCCGCACCCAAAGGCACATTCAAAGAATGGCTGCGCAGCAAAGGCAAGCTGGGTGGACAACACAAAGTGCCTCGCCTCAGTAATGAAAGAAAGCTGTTGGAAGAAATCCTTTCATTTGCAAACATTTCATAAATCAACTGATTCAATTTTATTGTATGAAACTACTCGAAAATAAAGTAGCCATTGTAACCGGCGCAGCCCGCGGCATTGGCGAAGGCATTGCCATCAAATTTGCAGAGCAGGGTGCGCATGTCGCATTTACTTATGTTAGCGACAGCAGCGCTGAAAAAGCAAAAGCTCTGGAAGAAAAGCTGGTTGGAATGGGCGTGAAGGCAAAGGCTTATCAAAGCAATGCAGGCGACTACGCAGCATGTGAAGCACTGGTGAATGATGTGCTGAAAGAATTCGGCACCATTGACATACTGGTGAACAATGCTGGCATCAGCAAAGACAACCTGCTGATGCGCATGACTCCTGAACAATGGAACGATGTAATCCAGGTAAACCTGAACGGCGTGTTCTACATGACCAAGCAGGTGATTCGCACAATGATGAAGGCACGCAGTGGCAGCATCATCAACATGAGCAGTGTAATTGGTGAAATGGGAAATGCGGGACAAGGCAGTTATGCGGCATCGAAAGCCGGCGTAATAGGCTTCACCAAAAGTGTGGCTAAAGAACTCGGCAGCCGCAACATTCGCTGCAACGCCATTGCTCCGGGCTTTGTGGAAACCGATATGACCAGCTACCTGAAAGAGGGGGAAGCTGCTGATAAATACAAAGCCGGCATTCCTTTAGGTCGCTTTGGAACTGCAGAAGACATTGCCAATGTTACGCTGTTTTTGGCCAGTGATATGGGAAGCTATGTAACAGGCCAGGTGATCAGCGCTTGTGGCGGT
>JBBIOQ010000046.1:0-29218 GCA_037443285.1 Sphingobacteriales bacterium
CTGTGGAAGCATTACGGTTCCATTGTCATAATGGAGGCCGGTAGCAAGGTCTTCGGCGAGCAGTAGTGGGCCATCCACATCTACGTAATCGACAAGCGGCATCAGGTGTACAATTGCTGCAGAGCCAATGCTCGATTCATTCATGCTTCCGAGCATCACACGCATGTTTCGCTTCTTTGCATCTTCTATCATACGGAGTGCAGGTGTAATACCACTGCACTTGGTGAGTTTGATATTGATGCCATGGAAATGCCCTTCGCAATGTGCCACATCCTGTTCAAAAACACAGCTTTCATCGGCTATGAGCGGAAGCGGACTTTCGTTATACAAACGCTTCATTCCTTCCCAGTCGTCTTTAGCAAGTGGTTGTTCTATCAATTCAACACCCAGGTCCTTAAATACACTGATTTTTTCGAGTGCCTCATCCACATTCCATGCTGCATTGGCATCAATTCTGAATGCTGAATCTGTTTGTTTGCGCAGTGCTTCCATTATTTCAATATCCTGCGGGGTACCAAGTTTTATTTTGTATACAGGCCATGGTTTTTCCACCATTTTCTCCACCATTTTTTCAATGGAATCAATGCCGATAGTATAGTCGGTTAATGGCATAGATTCGTCACCCGTTGCCCAGAATTTATACAAAGGCTTTTTTTTGATTTTGCAATACATATCCCAAGCTGCTATGTCGAGCGCACAAACCAGGAAACTGTTTTGCGGAAATAGATGATGGAGGTAATGCCAATAACGTGTGGGTTCGGTAAAGGCAAACTTCTCCACAAATATTTTTTTCGCTTCAAGATCTGCAACCATCTTGTCCACAGTAATATTGTAATACACTATGGCAGGAGCCTCTCCCAGGCCGGTGATGCCGAAGTGTTCGAGTTGTACAACTAATGATGGCTGATGAGTCTTGGTACCTTTTGAAATGGTGAAGGGATATCTGAAAGGCAGGTTTGCTGTGGTGTATTTTACTTTCATGGTATAAGCGCAAAGTTCAACTATTTCCCTTTCCCCGTAAAAATGATACGCAGCGTATGAATCATGATTTTGAAATCGAGCAGCAGTGAAATATTTTCCACGTAAATCAAATCATATTTCAACCGCTCCAGCATTTCTTCCACCGTGCTGGCATAGCCAAATTGTACCATTCCCCAGCTGGTTAGTCCGGGCTTAACACGCAAAAGGTACTTGTAGTAAGGTTCGCGGGCTACAATCTGGTCTGCAAAAAACTTTCTTTCCGGCCTTGGTCCCACCAGGCTCATTTCGCCACGCAGAATATTCCACACCTGCGGCAATTCATCCAGTCTCCATTTGCGCATTGTTTTTCCCCAGTTGGTAATGCGTGTATCGCTTTCGTGCGACAAGGC
Organism: Sphingobacteriales bacterium; assembly: GCA_037443285.1. Taxonomy (GTDB): domain Bacteria; phylum Bacteroidota; class Bacteroidia; order Chitinophagales; family Chitinophagaceae; genus Phnomibacter. The sequence goes on from JBBIOQ010000046.1 coordinate 1,371, forward strand.
AGGCCCGTTTGCTTCAGCATCAACTACCATGGAACGAAACTTGAGGATTTGGAAAGATTTTCCTTTGTAACCAATTCTCTCCTGGCGGTAGATAATCGGGCCGGGCGATGATATTTTTACTCTGATGGCGACAAAAATATACAAAGGCCACAACAGCAGGATGGCAACAAGGCTTACTACAATGTCAATGAGTCTTTTGATGTTTTGTTGCCAATCGGGCATCAGGCCTGTGTGCAGGCTTATGAACTGCCCGGCTACAATATTGCTGGTTCTAACTGCACCTGTTACAATATCACTGATTTCAGGAACCATTAAAATGGAAACATCTTTCTCTGCAAGGTCATTCAGTACCTGTTTCGTTTCACTCTCATGCTTTTTTGCAAATGCAATTACCACAATTTCAATCCCGTTTTTATCAATGGTACTCTTGATGTCGGAGATATTACCCAGTATGGGTGTTTTGAACCATTTCAGGTCCGAAGGGTTGGCAGTAACGATGCATCCCCTGACATGCCAACCCGTAATCTGTTGTAGTTTGCCAATTTCCTTTGCGGTTTTGCCAATGCTTTCTTTGTCGCCAACAAGCAGTATATTAAATCCGGCTTTGCCTGTGTTTATTTGTCTTTTCACTACAGACAAAACAATAAACCTGCACAGGAACAGAAGAATAAACTGCAGGGCAATTAATGTGGCAAAAGCTCTGTAGTAATAACCAATGTCGAAGTTGCTTCGGATATCATCAATAAGAAAGACAAAGAAAATAACCACAACCCCGAGGACAGTAAGTATCACTGAGCTGGTGAATTCATTGAGCCGCGATTTTTCATACAAACTCCGGCGATAATTTCCGGCTGCAGCAAAGAGAATGAGCCATCCAAGCGGAACGATTAACAACCCCCACAAAAAGGTTGATTCATGTAAGGATTCGGTAACGCTTGTATCGCCGAAAAGTGTGTACTTACGCCATTGGTAGAATAATATCCATGCCAGCAGTGAAGCAATCCAATCGACTGCCACATACAGTGAAATTTTTATGGGCTTTGGATAGTGCATTTTGGCATCAGCCTTCTGATGAAGTGGCCTGCGTTATTTTGTTCAGCACCTGTTGTGCTACTTCCATAGAAAGGAAACCATCCACTGCGGAAACGTGGGTTGGAGTGTTTTGAATGATGGCATCGCGGAATGCTTCGAGTTCAAGCTTGAGATCGTTGTTGTCAATTATTTCAGGGTTGATAATGGAAATAGGAATATTGCCATGCATGGATTCTACATCAAATGAAAAAGGGTGATAATCGCCTTGTTGCTGCCGTTTGATGATTTCGGCAGTGCGGGCAAGAAAATCAATGCCGACATACGCATCGCGTTGAAAGGAACGCACCTTTCGCATTTTTTTCATGCCAATTCTGCTGCTGGTAAGATTGGCCACGCAGCCATTATTGAACTCAAGGCGTACATTAGCTATGTCAGGCGACTCAGTCATTACGGCTACGCTGCTTGTTTCAATATGCTTTACAGGGCTTTTTACCAGTGCTAATATGATATCGAGGTCATGAATCATCATGTCAAGTATCACGTTTATTTCTTCACATTTTGGGCCATACTGGTCGTGACGCTGCACTTCAATGTACATGGGACTCGAAATAAATCCGCGGGCAGCCAAAAATGCCGGGTTGAATCGCTCTGCATGGCCCACCTGCAGTTTCACATCGGCTTCCTTCACCAGCTTTACTATTTCATTGGCCTCTTCAATGGTTGCTGCCAGTGGCTTTTCAATAAACACATGCTTTTGCAGGCGAAGTGCCTGTTTACAGAGTTCGAAATGATGGACAGTTGGTGACAGAATATCTGCTGCATCAACATTGCGCAACAAGTCATCGACATTGGAAAAGCGTTGAAGATTGTAGCGTTCTTTTACTTCTTCAGCGGCATCATCATCAGTTTCGAAAAAACCAACCAATTCAACATCCTGAATTTCTTTCCAATTGTCAAGATGAAGCTTGCCATTTTGGCCTGCACCAAAAACTCCAACCTTTAGCATAGTTCACGCATTGATTGTAACAAAAATAGGAAGCCGGCTATTTGGCCGGCTTTAATGTTATTCATAGGATGTTCATGAAACCAGTTTCCTGATACGCCGTTTCAAAGATGTGAGTGCCGCCTTTTCCTGCCTGATAAAAGCATTTTCGGCCAGGCTTCCAATCACATGCTCCATCTCCGAGTCTGAATTATAAACCATCTTTCTAAATGGGTTGGAATAGTCTTTGGAACGGCTTGCTTCAATTTTGCTGCATATTTCTGTTTTGATGGCAATATACTTTTGAAGAAGTTCACGAAACTGTGCTTCGCTCAGTTCCTTTGGCGATATTCCGGTTAGTTCTTCCAGCGATGCAAGCGCATGATTTCTGATAGTTTGTCCGTATTGCTTGCTTTGTTCCAGATAAAATGCATGAATTTGGTCCCATGATTTGATTTTGCCTGAGCAAATGTTTTTAATCAGGTTGTTCAGGCCCTTTTCTTCTACCAACTGACCGCCAATATTCAAAAACGCTTCCCTACGCTTCTTTTCCGGCATTTTGTTTTTTGCTTTGCGCAGGGTGCCAGCTTGTTCTACAATTTTTGTGAGGTGCGTGATTCCATACAGCAAAATCATTTGCCTGTAGGTGTTCCAGGCTTCAGCTGCTTTTAAAATTACGGTCGGGCGTTGATTGTTTTCAAAGCCATCTGCTTCAATACGAAGCCCCTGCATTTGTGGGTCATTGTTTTCAAGAAGGGACTTTCCTTTCTTTATCCAGGCGGCCTCTGTTCCTTGTTTTTGTTCACGTTTGTACCAGGCCTTGCCGGTGAATTTTTCAAGCAATTCAATAGCAGCAAACATTTCATTGATGGTGTCGGGGGCAAGGTAGTCGTACTCTATGTGCTGCACTATGTTGGTGCGGTTGTCGCGGTCGTTGTATTTCCATGCGTTACGGGCAAGTGCATACATGTTGTGAAAAAACCAATAGGCCGGCATTATTCGCAGTTCATCGGCAGCTGTATTTTGGCTTACCAGCGAAAAGGGGAGTGGAATATCCAACTCAGACGGGTAGTCACCTTTGGCAATCATGGTGAAGCAGGCAAAACGGCTATTGTGCTTCAGGCTTACGCAGAGCCCCGGCCAGAAGCCGCGGCCTACAACCAATTCACCATCAGGACTGCGGCTATTGTGATTACTGCCAATAGTAGCACCGGCAGCCATGTTGCTTTGGCCCATTAAAACGGAAGCACACAAAAAGCTGTTGTTGTGGTGTTGCTCATGAGCCGGAAAAATGAGTGAATTCAATACTTCGCAGCAACTGATGGTTGAATTATCACCTAAGTAGGAGTTAATAAGTCGGGCACCGTATTTGAGTTGCGAATTGCTGCCCATAATGAATCGTACAGCCTTGACACCGTAAAAAACGCGGCATCCAAAACCCACGATGCCGTTCACCATTTCGCAGCCTTCGCCAATCTGGCTGGGAGCTTCGGCGTTGGAATTGATGGTGAGATTCTTGAGTTTGTTGGCACCTTTCAGATAGGCATCACTGCCAATCCACACATCTTTGAGGATAGCGCAGTTCTTAATAACAGTGCGGTCGCCTACTTTGCCGTAATAGCCACGTCGCTTGTCAAATTTCTCCTCAGTAAATTTTTTGAACTGGTCAAGCAGCGCATCATTGTCGCGGTACTTTGACCAAATCCAGGCATCGCCGGGTAACATTCCGTTGAAAGGAATCACTTTTCGCCCACCATTTTCATTGCATAATTCCATCCAGATACGCACCGACTCAGGCTCGCCATCTTTCACCACGCCATTGCCAAATTTGGCATGAGGCGTAGTCATCAGTTCGTTGACGTTAATAATAATTGCCTCGCTGCCGATGATGTAATGACTCAGGTAGTTTACATTGTCCACCACCACATTGTCGCCAAAATCGCAACTGATGATGGTACTGTTGTACAGGCCAACAGCCACTTTCAGTTGGCTGAATTCCAGGAAGTAAGGCTCTAACTTGCCTATGCGCACAAGCCCGTAAAACTTACAGTTCTTCACCAGCTCAGGGTTAAAGGCATCGCTTACCAATAGATTGTTCCAATCGTCACTTGTATTACGATTGCGCACCAGTACCTCGATTTCGTAGGCAGTCAACTGCCGGTATTCAATGCCATTACGGTTCTGGAAATTGCGGAGGTAATATTCGTCCTCTCCTTCGGGCAGGTAGGCGGGTTCAACAAAGTGGTATCCTAATTGTTCGAGTGGAATTTTCCTAATGGCATTCATAGCAGTTGCTGAAGGTATTTAATGGGAATTTGTCAGGCATAATGTCGCCTTTGAATGTGGCAAATGTAATTGATAAAGTTTTTTAAGAAATGGTAATTGGATAGACTTCAAGGACTTTCATTCTTGCATTAAAACGAAAAATGAAAGGGTTTTGCGTCGGTCTGGTCACCTGAAGAAGGATGTAACGGTTATGTGTCTGGCTATAGATTAATCATCAGTTATTCGGTGAGGATTCTATATTTTTATGCCTCAATTAAAAAAACTTTTAATCCTGAAGATTTATGAAAAAGTATTTAATGATGGCTGCATTGGCCGCAGCATTTGCATCGTGTAGTCCTTCAACGGTTATCGAAAAAAGTTGGAAGGATCCTTCCAGCACCACCACGATGAACGAGATGAAAAAGATACTGGTGGTAGTATTTGCACAAAGCGAAACGGCAAGAAGGCAGGCAGAAGAGCAGATTGTGAAAAGGTTGCAGGGAAGAGGTGTTGTTTCATATTCATACAAAGTGGTTGTTGAAAAGGGAGCAGATTCTGAAGCAATTACTGCAGCTATAAAAGCCGATGGGTTTGATGGGGCGTTAGTTACCCGCCTAATAGACAAGGAAAAAGAAACAAGCTATGTGCCCGGTACTACTACTTATCCGTATTACGGTGGGTTCCGCGGCTACTACGGGTATGGCTATGGTGCATATTCTACACCCGGTTACTATGTTGAAGACAAGATTTATTATATCGAAACCAATATCTATGACCTTAAGGCCGACAAACTGATTTGGAGTGCTGTTACATCAACTACTAACCCCAGCAAATTGGAGAAGTCAATTAATGAATTGGGTGATGTACTAGGGGCCCAAATGAGAAAAGATGGTTTGATAAAGTAATTAGCAACTTACAAATAATTGAAAATGGCCAGGCTTCAAAGCTTGGCCATTTTCTTTTGCGCATCAACAACGCTTTGCTTTAATATTGATTCATGCAAAATATTTACCTGGTCGGAATAATGGGAGCTGGCAAGAGTTTCCTTGGGAAGAAACTTGCCGAAAAATTCCGTTGCCAATTCATCGACCTTGATGAGTTGATTCAGGAGAAGCAGGGTAAAACGGTGGCTGAAATATTTGCCACACAAGGCGAGGAGCAGTTCAGAAGCATGGAGCAAGAGGCATTGGAGAACGATTTGCCCCTTCATAATTTGGTACTGGCCACCGGTGGCGGCACGCCATGTTTTTTCAACAATATGCAGTACATGCTCAGGCATGGGCTCGTAATATGGTTGAACCCACCATTGGAAAATGTGGCGGCCCGGATATGGAAAATGAAGCAGAAACGCCCGCTGATAGCTAGTGCCGAAGACGAGGAACAGGTAATTGAAATCCTACGGAACCTACTAATGCATCGTGAAAAATTTTACAACCAGGCCCACATCATTTATACACAAGACCATATTGACGAAGAACCATTGGTGCATGCAATAAGGGAAAACCCCAATTTTGCTGCAAACGATAATAGATTATCATGACCAGTAGCAAAACGGTTTTTTGGGGAGCGATTTTGGGAGGCCTTGCAGTGGTGTTGGGTGCTTTTGGTGCGCATGTTTTGAGAGAAAGGCTGGAGCCGGACCAGATTGTCAGCTTTCAAACCGGTGTGCAGTACCAAATGTATCATGCACTGGCGCTGGTAGCAACCGGTATGTATTACCGCATAAAACCAAGCAAGCGACTGGAAACGGCCGTTTTTGCTTTTTACCTGGGAACCGGTCTGTTTTCAGGCTCACTCTACCTTATTACACTAAGCTATTTTACCCGTTTCGATTTTAGATGGTTAGGCGCAATTACCCCTGTAGGCGGCCTTTCGCTCATAGTTGGCTGGGCTCAACTGGCATGGGCTACGCAGTCGCAAAAAAAATCCTGACCCCATCGGGGCCAGGATTTCATCAGAGCCGGAACCTGAGCGCCAATCACTGATTGTTTTCATGCGGACTATGAATGACCATTATCGGAATGGTAGCATTCCGGATAAATAGTCCTGTGTGCTGATGTCTGAAAATGGAATCGATAAAATTGTGCTCCTTGGGCACTACAATCAGCAAATCCACATCGTTTTCATTGGCATAAGTCAGGATGCTTTCTTCTGTATACCCGCTGTGCAGGAAATGGAATGTTGGCCTTTGTGGGTCGAACATGGTGTCGAGTAACAGGCCTTCTTCCATAGCGGCCGGTTCGTATTCCTTGTAGTTTGGATCGGCATGCAATATCTCCAGCTTGGCGCTGAAATCTTCAACAACTGTACGGATGGCTTTTTCGGGTGTTTTTCTTACGACATCTTTGAAGTCACTTGCAAGGGCAATTTTTTTCGGGGTTTTATACAGGTAATCCGGAGGAATGACCAGCACAGGACATTCAGCTTCCTTTACCAGGCTTTGTGTAGTAGAACCTAAGAAGAATCTTTCAACGGCTCCAGCCCCATGTGTACCCATCACCAGGGCATAGGCACCTTTGTGTTTTGCCTGGTTGACCAGTTCATATACCGGGCTTCCCACTTTCACTTCGGTATGAATTACCACCTGTCCATTCAGTTCTTCATCAAATTGTTTTGCCAGTTTCTCCATTTCGCCTGTAGCCTCTGCGGTCGATACGTCAAATTCGCCGATAGGCATCGGGACATCGCCGTAAACAACCGGAAGTTGAACAATATGAATAAGCATCAAATCTTTATTCAAAGCGGCAGCCATGTTTGCTGCATAGCGGGCAGCATTAATTGAAACGGCCGAAAAGTCAACAGGAGCAATGATTTTGTTCATATATCGAACGCTTTAGATTTCTATAAAATTGATTGCAGGTGTAAGTTACCAACCGCCCAAAGCGAGGTCTATGATAATTGTCATAGGGTTGGCTAACAATTGTTTGGCGCCGAAAAAATCAATCACTACAAAAGAATTTTTCTGAGCATTTCCTGGACGGTATACCCTTGAATTACAATTGCACTACCGAAAAAAGAGGTATCGAAGCTGCTGAAAATAAATTTGTTAAATGCTTGGCCAATATGGTTGTGTTGCCTACTTTTGCCGCCCCAAAAAGTTCTTTGTCATCCGGATAGCAGCAATGCCCGGATAAGGATTTGGGAGTTTGTTTGCCCGATGGCATTCGGACGCTATAACCAAAAAAAGTTTTTAGAATGGCTAAAGAAATCACAGGCTATGTAAAACTCCAGTGCAAAGGAGGACAAGCCAACCCTGCGCCCCCAATCGGGCCTGCCCTTGGTTCAAAGGGTCTTAACATCATGGAATTTTGTAAGCAGTTCAATGCCCGTACCCAGGATAAAATGGGTAAGGTCCTTCCTGTTATTATTACTGTTTACAACGACAAATCATTTGACTTTGTCATTAAAACCCCACCTGCTGCTGTGCAGTTGATGGAAGCTGCCAAAATCCAGAAGGGTTCTAAGGAAAGCAACCGGATGAAGGTTGGAAAAGTATCATGGGCACAGGTGGAGCAAATTGCCAAAGACAAGATGCCCGACCTCAACTGTTTCACTGTTGAAAGTGCTATGAAAATGATTGCTGGCACAGCCCGCAGCATGGGTCTCACTATTGACGGCGCAGCACCCTGGGAAAACAACTAATTTTTATCAACCTTCTTTAAAAGATTAGAACATGAAACTGACCAAAAAAAGAAAAGTGGCTTCCGCCAAGGTTGATAAAAGCAAATTTTATTCCCTTAGCGAAGCAGCAACCCTGGTAAAGGAAATCAACTGTACCAAGTTCGACAGCTCTGTTGACCTTCATATCCGTTTGGGTGTAGATCCCAAGAAAGCCGACCAAGCTATCCGTGGCACTGTATCATTGCCTCATGGCACTGGTAAAACCAAGCGTGTTCTTGTGCTTTGTACTCCTGACAAGGAAGCAGAAGCAAAAGGTGCCGGCGCTGACTATGTTGGCCTCGATGAGTTTATTCAGAAAATTGAAGGTGGCTGGACAGATGTGGATGTAATAGTAGCTACGCCATCCGTAATGCCAAAGATTGGTAAACTGGGTAAAATCCTCGGCCCCCGTAACCTGATGCCAAACCCCAAGACTGGTACCGTTACCAATGATGTAGCTGGTGCCATCAACGACCTGAAAGGTGGTAAGATAGCCTTCAAGGTTGACAAGGCTGGTATCATTCACGCCTCTATTGGCCGCGTATCTTTTACCCCACAAAAGATTGCTGAAAACACCAACGAACTCATCAATGCTATCATCAAGCTGAAGCCTTCTACTGCAAAAGGCACCTACCTGAAAGGTATCAGCCTGGCCAGCACTATGAGCCCTGGTATTCCGGTAGACACCAAAACGTTCATTCACTAAGCACCTGCCCCTTGGTCCTTTCCCCGGGGAGAGGCTTAAGAGTGGTTGATTCTTTCAACTTTGAAAAAGAACAACAATGACTAAAGATCAAAAAAATGAAGTGATTGAAGTACTGAAGGACAAGTTCAGCCAGTACAACAACTTCTATATCACCAATACCGAAAGCCTTACTGTAAGCCAGATTGACAAGCTCCGCCGTGTTTGCTTCAACAAGCAGGTGGAAATGAAAGTGGCAAAGAATACGCTTATCAAAAAGGCGCTCGAAGCCATTGATTCAGAAAAATACAGTGGTGTTTACGAAAGCCTGAACGGTGTAACTGCACTGCTTTTCAGCGAAAATCCTAAAGAACCTGCGCTGATCCTGAGCACTTTTCGCACAGAAAGCAAAGGCGAAAAGCCTGCCCTGAAGGCGGCTTTCATTGATGGCAGCGTGTTTGTTGGCGACAACCAACTTGCTACCCTCAAGGACCTGAAGAGCAAGAGCGACCTCATCGGCGAAATCATTGGCCTGTTGCAATCGCCAGCCAAAAATGTTATCAGCGGCCTGAATGCTGGCAACAAACTGGCAAGCCTGGTAAAGGCTTTGGAAGAAAGAGCCAATTAAGAAGCCGAAAGCTGCAATCTTCAACCTGCGCAAGTTTTGCGTGTAGCGAGATGCGAACGGCCTTCTGCGAATAAATAACTGCCTCAAACTCCGGGAGGCAAAAATTGACCGGAGTAAATTTTTTTAAACCTGCCGCCGGATCCCGAAAATGCGGACATGAAGGCGGTAAAAATTCAAAAAACCATGGCAGATTTGAAAGCTTTTGCTGAACAACTGGTTAGCCTTACTGTAAAAGAGGTTAACGAACTGGCTAAAATCCTGAAAGACGAGTATGGCATTGAGCCTGCAGCTGCTGCTGTAGCCGTTGCTGCTCCTGCTGCTGGCGCTGCTGCTCCTGCTGCTGAAGAAAAGACTTCTTTCGATGTAATTCTGAAAGCCGCCGGCCCTAACAAACTTAACGTAGTTAAGATTGTAAAAGACCTGACTGGCCTCGGACTGAAAGAAGCGAAAGATCTGGTTGACGGTGCTCCCAAGCCTGTAAAAGAAGGCGTTGATAAAGCTACCGCTGATGACCTGGTTGCTAAGCTGAAAGAAGCTGGCGCTGAAGTTGAAATTGCTTAATTCTAACTTCTTCAATGATAAAAAGCCTCGCATTTTGTTGCGGGGCTTTTTTCATTTTAAATTTTTTTCATTTCAAACTTTTTTTATTATGTCTGGCAGGCTTGAAAATATCTTAAAATAATGCACTTTCGTTAACCGAAAAAATCAGGTAATAATATGGCGATTCCTTCCAACATGCAGCCTGTGCCATCGATGCAGGCAGGTGACTCTAAAAAATACCTGATTCCATTTATTCTTGTAACCAGTTTGTTTTTTTTCTGGGGATTCGTTCATAATCTCGACCCCATCCTCATACCTCACCTTCGCAAGGCTTTTCGCCTGAATGACCTTCAATCTTCATTAATTGACTCTGCAGTATTCATTGCCTATTTTGCCATGGCACTTCCTGCAGGTTATATCATGAGGCGGTTTGGTTTCAAGGCAGGAATTGTGGGTGGTTTGTTTCTTTTTTCGTTGGGTTGTTTTTTATTTCTTCCTGCTGCCGATACGCATCAATACATTTTCTTTCTTGGCGCTTTGTTCATTATTGCCAGCGGTCTCACTTTTTTGGAAACTGCTGCAAATCCTTATGCAGCCATGCTGGGCAAACCCGAAACGAGTGAACGGCGTCTGAATTTTGCGCAGTCATTCAATGGGCTTGCAGTTGTGCTGGCTCCGTTGATTGGGGGAAGGTTTATTCTTTCAGGCCGCGAAATGAGTGATGCAGAATACAATGCCATGCAGCCCGACCAACTGCAGCAATACCTGCAGGGCGAGGCCAACAGTGTAAAAATGCCTTATCTCGTGTTAGGCATTGCAGTATTCATTGTGGCAGTTTTATTTCTGATTACCCGCCTGCCTGATGTACGAGAAAACGATGACAAGGAAAGTGGAAATCCTGTACACGCATTCAGGCACTCTCACCTGGCCTGGGCAGTTGTTGCACAATTCTTCTATGTAGGTGCCCAGGTTTGCGTAGGAAGTTTCTTTATCAGGATGTGCACCAAAGCTGCCGGCCTCGACGAAAAAACTGCAGCGACATACTTGGGCTGGGGCTACGGATTGTCATTCATGGCAGGCAGGTTCTTTGGAACCTTTATCATGCGTTTTATTCAACCCAATAAGTTGCTTGCCTTGTATGCAGCAATCAACATTGCACTTTCCATCGTAGCCATTACAGGAAGTGGAATGGTCACCGTGTATGCACTCATCGCCATTTCATTCTTTATGTCCATCATGTTTCCTACCATCTTCTCACTCGGCATCAAGGATTTGGGAAATGACATGAAACTTGGATCGAGCCTTATTGTAATGGCCATCGTAGGAGGCGCAACATTGCCGCCAATCCTGGGTATCATTAGCGATAAAACAGGAAGCATTCAGAACGGATATATTGTGCCGCTTGTGTGTTTTGCGGTTGTGTTGTTTTTTGCGTTGAAAGGTTACAAAATAAAGAAGCATGAACCTCTTCATGCATTGTCATAATTCAATTTCATTATCATGTTTTCGTTGGAAAATAAGAAGGCTGTTGTTACCGGTGGTGGCAGCGGCATAGGCAGGGCTATATCAGTTCTGTTCGCAAAACAGGGAGCCGAAGTTCACATTATTGAACTGAATGAGCAGGCCGGCAATGAAACGTTGCAGGAGATTGCAGGATTTGCCGGTAAGGCATTTGTACATGCATGCAATGTCACCAGCCAGACCAATGTTACCAGTGTTTTTGAAGAAATCGGCAACATAGATATCCTGGTAAATAACGCCGGCATTTCGAATATTGGAAATGCTGAAACTACCAGTGAGGCCGATTTCGATAAGGTGATGGCTGTAAATGTAAAGGGTGTGTACAACAGCTTGCATGCAGGCATTCCCCAATTGCGAAAGTCTGGTGGTGGCGTCATTCTCAATATGGCTTCTATTGCTGCACTGGTAGGTCTTTCCGACCGCTTTGTTTACTCAACTGCAAAGGGTGCAGTGAAATCAATGACCATGAGTGTGGCAAAGGATTACATCCATGAGAACATACGCTGCAATTCCGTTTCACCGGCTAGGGTGCACACGCCATTTGTAGATGGTTTCCTGAAAAACAGTTACCCCGGAAAAGAAGCAGAGATGTTTGAAAAATTGTCGAAATCTCAGCCCATTGGCAGGATGGCAAAGCCTGAAGAAATTGCCTGCCTTGTACTTTACCTGTGCAGCGATGAAGCATCATTCATCACTGGCTGTGACTATCCCATTGATGGTGGCTTTACTACACTGAATAACTAACAGTGCCAGGATAAAAGCAGGCTCATGAGCAAAGCAATCTTAATTAATTAGAATAACACAACATGAAACTTATCAGGTTTGGCGAGCCCGGAAAAGAGAAGCCGGGTGTCATTATCAACAATCAGTATTTCGATGTATCGGGTTTTGTTGCCGATTACAACGAAGCATTTTTTGAGGAAGGCGGTTTGGCAAAACTGCAGCAATACCTTTCTTCAAATCCTGCCTTGCCATTGGTGAATGAAGGTGTGCGTTTAGGTTCTGTTGTTGCAAGGCCTTCTAAAATTGTATGCATTGGGCTAAACTTTATTGACCATGCAAGGGAAACCAACGCAGCTATTCCAACTGAGCCCATCATCTTCTTCAAATCAACAACTGCCCTGTGCGGGCCCAACGATGATGTTGTTATTCCAAAGAACAGCAACAAAACGGATTGGGAAGTGGAACTTGCTTTTGTCATTGGTAAGAAGGCAAGCTATGTAGATGAAGCCAATGCTATTGATTATGTTGCAGGCTATTGCCTTCATAACGATTATAGCGAACGTGAGTTTCAACTGGAGCGTGGCGGACAATGGTCAAAAGGCAAGGGCTGCGATACTTTTGCGCCGCTAGGGCCTTTCCTGGCTACTCCTGATGAAGTGGAGGATGTAAACAACCTGAAGATGTGGCTGACAGTAAATGGAAAATTGTTTCAGCAAAGCAATACCTCCAACCTCATTTTCAAAATCCCTTTCCTTGTTCATTATCTCAGCCAGTTCATGACCTTGCTTCCGGGCGATGTTATCAGCACAGGCACACCACACGGTGTAGGTCTCGGCATTAAACCTGAGCCAGTGTATGTAAAACCAGGTGATGTAATGGAATTAGGAATTGATGGACTTGGCACCAGCAGGCAGGTAGCAAAAGCATATTCACCGGTACTATGAAGATTGACAGCCATCAGCATTTCTGGAATTATGATCCGGTAAGGGACGCATGGATCACGGATGATATGAACGTGATTCAACGCGATTTTCTTCCCCATGATCTACGCCCAATCCTTGCTGCAAGCGGCATTGATGGTTGCGTGGCTGTGCAGGCAGACCAATCGGAATTTGAAACGAATTTCTTGTTGCAATTGGCTGGTGACAATGATTGGATAAAGGGAGTTGTAGGCTGGGTTGATTTGCGGGCCCACGATCTCGATGAAAGGCTGGCGCATTTTTCAGCAGAAAAAAAACTCAAAGGATTCCGTCATATTGTTCAGGCGGAGCCGCAGGATGATTTCCTGTTGCGTGCCGATTTTTGCAGAGGCATTTCAATACTTTCAAAATACTCATTTACTTACGACATACTTGTCTTTCACAAGCAATTGCCTGCTGCACTTGAATTTGCAAAAAAATTTCCCTACCAGCCTTTTGTAATTGATCACCTTGCAAAACCCGATATCAAGTCGGGCAGTTTGGAGGGTTGGAAGGAATACATCAGTGCTTTCAAACCTTTGGAAAATGTTAGCTGCAAATTATCAGGAATGGTTACCGAAGCAGATTGGCATCATTGGAAACAAGATGATTTTAAGAGGTACATGGATGCAATCGTTGAAAGTTTTGGCACAAAAAGAATCATGTATGGCAGTGATTGGCCTGTATGCCTGCTTGCTGCATCCTACCCGCAGGTAGTGGAGATCGCCCAGCGCTATTTCGAATCTTTTTCTGCCGATGAACAGGCGAACTTTTGGGGAAATAATGCTGAAAAATTTTACAACTTAAAATAACAACGATGGACTTACAACTTGCCAATAAGATTGTGATTGTAACCGGTGGAGCCAAAGGAATTGGATTTGGTATTTGCAAAGTGCTTGCTGCAGAAGGCGCTATTCCAGTGATCATTGGAAGGAACGAAGCAGACAATAATGCCGCTACACAGGACCTAATGAAAAGCGGAGCCACAGCACATTATGAAACTGCTGAACTCACGGAGCCAAAAGCCTGTGCAGATGCTGTGGCAAATATTGTTGCCCGTTTTGGCCGTATTGATGGCCTGGTAAACAACGCGGGTGTGAACGATGGTGTTGGTCTTGAAAACGGTGACTACGATAAGTTCATGGCATCGTTGCATAAAAACCTTGTACACTACTATCTCACTGCGCATCATGCTTTACCTGAACTGAAGAAGAGCAAAGGCGCCATTGTAAACATTGGTTCTAAAACTGCTGAAACAGGGCAGGGGGGCACATCGGCGTATGCAGCCAGCAATGGAGGCCGTAATGCACTCACCCGTGAGTGGGCAGTTGAATTATTGCCATACGGAATTCGTGTGAATGCTTTGATTGTTGCCGAATGCATGACACCGCTTTATGAAAAATGGATAAAGACCTTTGAACATCCTGAAGAAAAACTGAGGTCGATTGAACAAAAAATTCCATTCGGTCAGCGGATGACAACTGCTGAGGAAATTGGGAATATGGTTGTGTTTTTGTTGTCTGAAAAATCGAGCCACACAACCGGCCAACTTATTCATGTTGATGGTGGCTATGTTCACCTCGACAGGGCGCTCTGAAAGATTTGCACACAATTGTTTTGCTGAATTGCAATGATGCTTAATTCAAATCCACTTGCCACTATGGTAAAAAAAATGTTTTTGGTTTTGCTGGCTGGTTGCATGCTTTACACAACACTGCATGCGCAGACTAAACATTCGTTTACATTTTCCAAAGACCAGTTCCTGCTGGATCAAAAACCATTTCGCATCATAAGCGGCGAGATGCATCCTGCACGCATTCCGGCTGAATACTGGCGGCATCGCATTCAAATGGCCAAAGCCATGGGATGCAATACCATTGCAGCTTACATTTTCTGGAATTACCACGAAACGGAAGAAGGACAGTTTGATTTTCAAACGGGCAATCACAACATCGCTGAATTCATGCGGATCTGCAAGGAAGAAGGCATGTGGGTGATTTTGCGTCCTGGTCCGTATGTATGTGCTGAATGGGATTTTGGTGGATTGCCACCTTACCTGTTGAAAATACCTGACATCAAACTGCGCTGTATGGACCCTCGTTACATGAAAGCAGTGGAATCTTACATCAAAAGATTTTCACAGGTAGTAAAACCATTTATGCTGAATGCAGGAGGAAACATCCTGATGGTGCAAGTGGAAAATGAATATGGCAGTTTTGGCAACGATAAACAATATCTCGAAACACTGAAGAAACTCTGGATTGCAAATGGCATTACAGGCCCGTTTTATACATCAGACGGACCTACACCATTTATGCTGGATGCAGGAACCGTGAGTGATGGAGCCATTGGACTTGACAGTGGGGGTTCTCCCGAAGATTTTGCTGTAGCCAAAAAGCACAATCCAAATGTGCCGGTGTTCAGTGGAGAAACTTATCCCGGGTGGCTTACACATTGGGGTGAGAAATGGGCTAGGCCTGATACGAATGGATTGAAGAAGGAAGTTGAATTCCTCCTAACTAGCAACAAGTCTTTCAATTTGTATGTTGTTCACGGTGGTACCAATTTCGGATTTACTGCGGGCGCCAATGCTTTTTCGCCAACGCAATACCAGCCTGATGTTACCAGCTACGATTATGATTCGCCAATAAATGAACAGGGTGAGGCAACGCCAAAATTTTATATGCTTCGGCGACTCATTGCACAACATGTTGATTACAAATTGCCGGAGGTTCCTGCACCCATAAAAAATATTACCATACCCGCCATTGACCTGAAGCCAACTGGTTCTTTATGGTCTTCATTGCCGAAGCCAATTGTTTCTGCTCAACTTAAGCCCATGGAAGCCTTTGGCCAGAACCAGGGACTGATGTTATACCGAACAAAATTGATTGGACATAAAAGTGGCAGACTCACTATTTGGGAACCGCATGACTATGCATTGGTATTTCTAAATGGGAAATTCATTGATACTGTTTATCGTGATGGCGGTAAATGGTCTGTTGAACTGCCTAAGTCGGATGTGAAAAATCCTGAATTGGAAATATTGGTGGAAGGCATGGGGCATATCAATTTTGCACAGTTCATGATTGACCGCAAAGGCATCACAGACAGGGTGACGCTCAACGGAATGACGTTGATGAATTGGGAGATATTTCCGCTACCCATGCAGCCTGCTGATGTGACAAAATTGGCGCATGCACAAACATCTTCTACAGACAAGGAAGGCTTGTTCTTCTCCGCATCATTTAGTCTTACAGAATTGGGCGATACTTATTTCGACCTCAGCAACTTCAGCAAAGGAGTGGTGTATGTGAATGGCCACAACCTTGGCAGGTATTGGAACATTGGCCCGCAGCAGCGCTTGTATTGCCCGGCGTCCTGGTTAAAGAAAGGAAACAATGAAATAATTGTATTTGACCTGCACCAGAAACGCGGTGCAACTGTGGAAGGCAGGCGAACACTATACAATGAATAAAGCCTGCTACTTGCTGAACTTAAAACTTACACCAAATGAAACGATATTGCTTTGCACTTGATTTGAAACCTGATGAACTATTGATTAGGGAGTATGAACAGTATCACCAGGCAGTTTGGCCCGAAATATTAAAGAGCATCACTGATGCAGGTATTGAGCGTTTGGATATTTACAGGGTGGAAAATCGTTTGTTCATGATAATGGAGGTGAATGATGCATTTTCTTTTGAGAAAAAAGCAGCAATGGATGCTGCGAATGAAAAGGTACAGCAATGGGAAGAACTGATGTGGAAATACCAGCAGGCATTGCCGGGATCAAGGCCCGGTGAGAAATGGCGACTGATGGATAAGATATTCGAGTTGTAATTATTTCAAATACTACAGTATGAAAAAAAGAATATTATCGTTGGCCTTTATGCTAATGCTTATCCATGCGCAGGCCCAACAACACAATACTTCATTTCAGTACACCTGGCCAAAAGATGCAGCAGTAGTAAACAAACTCAAAGAATGGCAGCAACTGAAGTTTGGACTGCTTATGCATTGGGGTACATACAGTCAATGGGGCGTGGTTGAAAGTTGGAGCATTTGCCCGGAAGATGAGGGTTGGTGCCAGCGCCGAGGCCCTTATTCAGAAAACTGGTACGAGTACAAGAAGGCATATGAAAATCTGCAAACAACATTTAATCCGGTGAAATTCAACCCGGAGAAATGGGCGGAAGCAGCGAAAAAGGCCGGCATGAAATATGTGGTTTTCACTACCAAACATCACGATGGATTCTGCATGTTTGATACTAAGCAAACTGATTATAAAATCACGGATCCCAAGACGCCGTTTTCAACAAACCCCCGGAGTAATGTGGCGAAAGAAGTTTTCAATGCATTTCGTAACGATGGTTTTATGGTGGGCGCTTATTTTTCAAAGCCTGACTGGCACAGCAAGGATTTTTGGTGGCCTTATTTTCCTCCGAAGGACAGGAACCCAAGTTACAATATTGCGAAGTACCCGCAGCGTTGGCAGCAGTTCAAGGATTTCACTTACAACCAAATAAATGAACTGACCACTGACTACGGAAAGATCGACATACTATGGTTGGATGGCGGTTGGGTGCGCCCAAAAGAATCCATTGATACAAGTGTCGACTGGCAAAAGGCCATTCCGTACGATCAAAGCATTGATATGCCACGTATTGCTAACATGGCAAGGAAAAATCAACCAGGCATCCTTATGGTAGATAGGACAGTTGCCGGTGAATATGAAAACTATGTGACCCCCGAACAATCGATTCCTTCGCACTTCCTTCCATACCCTTGGGAATCATGTATGACAATGGGTGGTTCCTGGTCGTATGCACCCAATGACCATTACAAGAGTGCCAGAACACTTATCAAATTGCTTACCACCATTGTTTCAAAAGGTGGCAGCTTGTTATTGAACATTGCACCCGGCCCCGATGGCGAATGGCACGATGAAGCTTATACAAGGCTGAAAGAAATTGGTGCATGGATGAATGTAAATGGTGAAGCCATTTACGGAACACAGGGCGATGACAGCATTGGTGCGCAGGGCAATTGGGTTTTCACAAAGAAGCCATCTGCCATTTTTGCTATTAACCGTGTAGAAGAAGGCAAAGAACTGATGCCTGCAGAAATGACGATTAGCCATCTCTCATCTGCAAAAATCAAAAAGGTATCGCTGTTGGGGAGTACTGCAAAAATTGCATTCAAATATGCAAATGGAACCCTGGTGCTCACTGTTCCAAAAGCCCTGCAAACAAAGGCTCCAAACAACATTGCATGGGTTTTCAAAATTGAAGAGCAGTAACCTCCATCTCATAATCTCATTATTTTAAACTGTAATTACTGAAATAAGAACATGAAAAAGCAACTTTCATTTTTAATAACAGCCACTGTTGTTTCGCTGTGTGTTTTCGCTCAGCCAAAAGTGAATCCTGATCAAATAAAGGATAAGATGCAATGGTTTGGCGATGCCAAGCTCGGCATCTTTATTCATGAAGGCATTTACGCAGTCAATGGCATTGATGAATCCTGGAGTTTTCACAACCGTAAAATCAGCTATCCTGATTACATGAAGCAACTGAACGGGTTCACTTTGAAAAACTATGACCCTTCGTACTGGGCTGATTTAATCAAGGAAAGCGGGGCACGCTATGCAGTTATCACCACTAAGCATCACGATGGAGTGGCTATGTATGATACAAAAATGAATGACCTGAGTATTGTGAAGGCTACTCCTGCCAAACGCGATATGGTTGAACCGCTTTTCAGTGAACTGAGAAAGCGTGATTTGAAGTGTGGTGCCTATTTTTCATTGATTGATTGGTCCTATCCCGATTACCCTGGATTTCTGAATGACAGTTCACGTTATCAAGTGAGCAAGGACTATGATCGCTGGAACCGGTTCAGAAGTTTTTTCCAGGGACAAATCAAAGAAGTGGCTGACAAGTTTCATCCTGATTTGTGGTGGTTTGATGGCGATTGGGAACACAGCGCAGAGCAATGGGAATCGGAGAAAGTGCGAAACATCATCACCACTTCAAATCCGAAAGCAATCATCAACAGCAGGCTGCAGGGATACGGTGATTATGAAACACCTGAACAAAACATTCCGGTATCGAGGCCAAAATATCCATGGTGGGAATTGTGCATGACCATCAACAGCAGTTGGGGCTATCAGCAAAGAGATACTGAATGGAAAACGCCATATGAAATCATTACTATTTTCACTGATGTGGTTTCAACCGGCGGTAATTTGTTGCTCGACATTGGACCCAAGGCTGACGGTTCTATTCCAGCTGAAGATGTAAACATGCTCAAAGAGTTGGGTGCCTGGAACCAACGCAATGGTGAAGCTGTTTTTGGCACAGAGTCCGGCCTGCCTCAAGGACATTTCTACGGACCTACCACCATTTCAAAGGACAGCACCATACTCTATTTGTTCCTGCAGGGGAAAGTGAGTGGCACTGTAAAAATCAAAGGACTCGACAATAAGATCCAAGACATCACGGTGTTGGGTAATGGAGCAAAACTAAAACACAAAGTGGTGGGCAAAATTTCATGGAGCCCTGTTCCGGGACTGGTTTATATTGATGTTCCGGAAGGTGTTCAAGATAAGTATGTCACTGTTCTTCGTTTGAAATTGGACAAGCCTGTTAAGTTATACAAAGGTGGAGGCGGGCTAAATTAATGTAATGATTTTTCAGGCGATATAAGGCGAAATAAAATAGCCCCTGTTCAGGCCGGGGTTATTTTATGTTCATCATTTTTTACAATGAAATGAAACCGATAGGAAGAAGGTGTTTCGTTGGGGATGAAAGACCTGCACGGTCTTGATTTAAATTGGTTGAGCCGTAAGCGCCAAAACAAAAAACCTCAGCATTTGCTGAGGTTTTTGCGGACCGGACGGGACTCGAACCCGCGACCTCCGCCGTGACAGGGCGGCATTCTAACCAACTGAACTACCGATCCTTCCTTCTTTCGTTGGGAGTGCAAAAATAGGGTTTCAGCAATACCATCCAACACTGCATAAAAAAATTTGCAGTATTTTTTTAGCACCAATTCTTACAACTTTCTTCTCAGAAAATTTCGCCCACATTGATGAACAAACCATGAGAGCCACCCTTGCCGAAGCCATAGTCAATGGTGACATTTGTATTGCTGATACGGTTGAGTTTAATGCGCAATCCCACACCACCGGCCGGCTGTAAATACTTGAATCCTCCCTGGGGCCATTCATCAAAACTCTGCACATTAAAAAATGCAACAGCACCAAGCAATCCATTGCGGGTGATATCAGTCCTGAACTCGCTTTCGAGGTACAACATTTTCTTACCTCTGAATCTTCCCTGAATAAAACCACGACCAGTGTTAGTATATGCATCCCATGCTGTGGCGGGTAAATCAAGGTAGGGAGGATTACCACTGGTCACAAGCCAGTTATAACTCCAAAACCCTAATACACGGTGCATTTTCCTGCTCAACTGAAAATATTTTCGCATATCCAGCAGTATCGATTGCCAACTGCTGTTGCTTCCCATCCAGGTTGGATTGATGCGGTAAATCAGGTTGCTGTAGAATCCTTTATCCGGATTAATAGCATTTGCTCGATTGTCGTACAGCATGTTGAAAGCAATGCCGGATGAAACGGATTCAGTTTGTGGGTTATATTTGGCAAAGTCGCTTTCATGACCATCGGCATATCCGTCTTCGTGAATTGCCCAACGCAGGTCAAGCATGTAGCCAATACCGCCGTAAAGATTCTTCCTGATTTCTGATAATACTGTTTGATAGAATCTGAAATACTGGTACGACATTTTGTTCTCGTCTTTCACCAAATCGTTAGCGCCACCCAAACCAAAGGTTGATTGTGGATATATCATGAAACGCATGTCGCCTACAAAATTGTACTTGTTGTTTTTTGTCCAGATGTTGCTCTGAATTGGAACAGTGAATTGCCGGTTTTGTGTGAATGCAATATTTCCGTAAATGCTGGAGAGCTTTTGATTAGGTACTTGTGAGGTTTTGAAAGTTAGGTTGCCGGCAAGGATGATGGCCAGTCTTGTTTGCAGCGTATAACCAATGGCAGGCAGAATAGTATATGTAAAGTCACTATTGGGCAATTTGCCTTTGATGAGCGTATCAACTACTACCTGTTGTTTTTTGAATTTGCTTTTAAAAAAATCTACAATATCCTGTTGCGGGTAGCCGGTTGTAGTGTCTTTGGAGGTTCTTGTTGTGTCCTGCGCAATTACTGCGGAATGAAAACAAAAAACAAACAGCAATCCAGCCACCGTTTGTTTCAATCCAGGCAGGTATGTTTTATTCTGGTACAATGAATCTTAAAGGTCTAAATATACCATCAAACAAATGTTCGGGTACCTGTTCTTTTTCTACATGAAGGAGATAGAACCAAAACAAAACCCCGGCTCTTGACCGGGGTTTAAATTTCTATTCAGCAATTAATTTTTATTCAGCTACAACCTCAAATGCCAATTCAGCATTTTGACCGTTGCCGAAATCAACATTTGCCTTGTAGTTGCCGAGTTCTTTTACGTCATCAACAATGCTTATGCGGCGGCGGTCAATTTCATAACCTCTTTGCTCACGGATGGCACGGCTGATTTGTACAGAAGTAACGCTTCCGAAGATTTTGCCGGATGTACCCACTTTGGCACCGATTTTCAAAGGTCCTTCGCTGAGTTTGGCAATAACTTCATTAATAGCAGCCAACAATTGTGCCTCTTTGCGTGCCTGAACCTTCAGTTTCTCTTCACGCATTTTCATATTGCTGGTAGAAGCTTCAACTGCCAGTTTGTTGGGGATAAGGTAGTTACGGGCATAACCGTTTTTCACAGCAACCAGTTCATTCTTACCACCCAGGTTGTTTACGTCTTGAATCAGAATTACTTGCATTTCATTTTTTGTTTAGTTCCCAGAGCCCAGCTTTCGCTGTCCTTCTTTGCTGCGTGCAAAGAGTTAGGGAATGGTTACCTAAGAAACCAGGCCGCTTTTGGCGGCAAGGTCATTATTTCATCAAATCAGTTACATAAGGCAGCAGGGCCATTTGGCGTGCACGCTTTACAGCATCGCTAACCTTGCGCTGAAATTTGAGGCTGTTGCCGGTGATACGGCGGGGAAGGAGCTTACCCTGCTCGTTCAGAAACTTCTTCAGAAATTCGGCATCCTTGTAATCAACATACTTAATGCCCATTTTCTTAAAGCGGCAATACTTCTTCTGACGCTTCTCTGTACGGATGGCTGTCAGGTATTTTATTTCATTACGTGCCATAGCTTAAGCCTCCGCTTTTTCAGGTTCAGAATGTTTCACGCCACTTTTCTTACGTGCATTGTACTCAACGGCGTATTTGTCGAGTTTCAAGTACATGTGACGCATAATATTTTCGTCACGGAGAATCTGAATTTTCAGTTTCTCATTGAGGTCGGATGGCGCACTGTACTCTACTACCCAGTACAAACCGGTAGTTTTTTTCTGAATAGGGTACGCCAGTGATTTCAGTCCCCAGGGATTGCTGTTTACAATGCTACCGCCATTTTCAGTAAGGAAGTTGGTGTACTTCTTCTGAATAGCGGTGTAATCGTCATCGCTCAGCACAGGGGTAAAAATCACCATCAATTCATAATTGTTCATGATCCCTGTTTGGTTTTAAATTGGTTAACAATGGACGCGGATGAATTTTTTCCACCCACGAATTCAGTCTTTCCAGCTGAATTTGGGCGGCAAAATTAGGTGGATGGCTGCAACTGGCCAAACAAAAATGCAGGAAAATCAGGCTTTTGAACCACCTTTTGGGAGTTTATTCTGGAAAGGGCTGGGAGGCAAATGGTGATTACGAAAGTATCAAGGAAGCATGTCTACAAAAACCATTTACCACAAAAACCAAAGCCGCTTACTTTCACATGTGCCAGAAATCAAACCACAACTCAGTGCTTTATCGGAAAACAGCCTGCTGGTGCAACTTCATGCAGGAATCAGCAGCCATGCCAACAGGTGTATACAGCATTTGGCCAAGTTGCTAAAAGAGAATGCTTTGCCTGGGCAGCAGGAAGTGTTGCCAGCTTACGACAGTTTATTGATAGTGTTCAAAATCAATTTTTTAGGGAATATTCATGATGTAATGCCGGAGGTTGGTTGGCTTGTGGAAAAGGCATTATCGGTGGCTGAAACTGAAGAGCATCTGTCCGGTTCCGCCATCATTACCATCCCGGTTTGCTACGACCCTTTGCTGAGAAATGATCTCGCCGAAATGGGAAACCAGACGGGACTGTCCACCAACGAAATTATGCAGATTCATTTGTCCCGTACCTACCAAGTGTTCATGCTTGGCTTTCTGCCAGGGTTTGCCTACATGGGCGAGGTGGACCCCCGCATCGCCTTGTCGCGCAAACCAGAACCGATGCCTGTAAAAGCGGGGGCGGTAGGTATTGCCGGAAAGCAAACCGGTATTTACCCACTTGGCAGCCCCGGCGGCTGGAATATTGTGGGCTATACTCCCTGCCGTATGTTCAATGCATCTCAAACTCATCCCACTTTATTGCAGCCTGGCAATGAGGTTCGGTTTGAATCCATTAGCCTTTCCGAATTCAAAACCATGAAGCATCATGAGCATCTTGATTGAAAAGGCAGGATTACTGGATACCCTTCAGGATGAGGGGCGCATCGGTTTTCAGCAACTCGGTATAAACCCAAATGGTCACATGGATTGGGAAGCTGCCAAAATGGCCAACATACTTGCGGCAAACCCACAGGGAACAGCCATCATCGAATGTCATTTTCCGGCACCTATTTTGTTTTTTCAAGCAGCTGCCCTGGTTGGGTTGGCCGGCGCCGATTTTGAAGCATGTATCGATGATGGGAACATTGCGCCAAACAGGACGATCCTGGTGCCTGCAGGAGCACGCCTCCTTTTTCGAAAAAAGAAATGGGGCGAAAGGCTGTATATCGCAGTAAATGGAGGCTTCAACATCGAGCACGTTCTTGGCAGCTATTCTACCAACCTGAAAGCCTGCTTTGGAGGTTGGCAGGGTAGGGCACTGCAAAAAGGCGATGGGATTCCATTGAAAAATGCAATCGAGAAAGCTGTAGAAAAAATGGAAGTCTTTCCCTGGTTTTTGCGCAAGGGGGCGGATAACAACATATCAATCAGGGTGATGCATGGACCTGAATGGAAATTGCTCACAGAAGCATCAAAAGAGAAATTGCAACAAACTCAGTTTAGGTTGCTGCCTCAATCGGATCGCATGGCTTACAGGTGGATGGGGCCCGAATTGAAGTTGGAGAATAACATGGAAATGGTATCATCGCCGGTGGTGATGGGTACTATGCAGTTGCTTCCCAACGGCCGACTTTTGACGTTAATGGCCGACCACCAGACGGTAGGAGGCTACCCCCGTGTGTTGCAGGTAATCAAAGCCGATTTGCCCAAACTTGCCCAAATGCCATTCGGCTCATCTATTTGTTTTGAAATTGTAGAAATGGCCGTTGCAAAAAAAAGATTGACAGCCATGGAAAAGGATCTTCGGCTAGCTGCAATGATGATTAAAGAACAATTGGATGCATATTTGAGATAGCAATTGCTAAAGGCTTTTGCTGTTATTGGAATAGAAAAGGCCCGGAAATTAATTTGAAATTGTATCCAAATAATTTCCGAGCTTTTGTTTTTGAACAGGTTCCATTCAATTACTATTAATTCCTTGAAACCAAACGCTCAAGCTACTGAAGTTCCAAACACTTTCTATTCAATCACTTGCTTGAATGTTTGCTCAAATCCATTTGAGCTAAACCTAATGTAAATTATACCACTTGTATTGCTTACCAGGTTGCCTGGAATCTCAATAGTATTAGTGCCACTGTTTACAGCCAGTTCTTTTTTGTACAACATTCTTCCGATGTTATCTGATACAAGAATGCTGAATGACTTAGACCCATTGCTTTGCAATTTGAATGCAATATTTGAATGGGTTTTAGCAGGTACAGATGTTGCTGGTACTATTACAACAGCAGCACCCTTTATCTGAATTGATTTTATTGTTGAATAATTTACAGTACCATCCTTATCTACAATCTTAAGCCTGTAATAATAGGTGCCGGATGAAACTGTAGCAGCCATATCGGTGTAAGCATAGGATTGAGTAACAGTCGAATTACCTTTTGCAGCAATCGAAGTCACATTTTTCCAGATATTGCCGTTGTCGCTGGCTTCCAGTTCAAAACGGGCAGTATTTACTTCCTGTGCTGTTTGCCATTTAATATTTACAGCCTGGCTGTTGCCTTGAGTAACATTGAATGATGAAAGCGTTACAGGCAGCGTGCCCAGAACGGCATTTACTGTTGTGGAATAAACGTAGTCGCCTGCTTCGGATCCATCGTTATCTCCAGCCACTCCTACAATGTAAAATCTGATGTTACTTTCGTTTGCTGTTGGAGACGCAGGTGCAGTCCACTTCAGGTTAAGGTAGGTGTAGTTGTTGGCCGCACCAGAAGTTGCTGCTGTAGCATGGCTTAGTTCAAGGTCCTGGTTTGCAAGAGAGCCTTTCACTGAGGCATTTGCGTTGGTAGTAGAGAATGTGCCTGTGCAGGTGTTGTCCACTGTGTTCACAGCTTTAATTGCAAAGCCCCAAACAGTTTTGTCTGAAGTGCCGTGGTTAATTTTAATAGTGAAGTTGTAAGCAGTTCCCGGCGTGTAGGTTCCGCTTGGCAGGCCCGTTGCAACCACACTTCCACCGCCAGTGTTAATAGAAAAGTCGCCATGGCAATTGGTGCAATTCTTCACCTGTCCCCCAATAATGGCTTTTGGAGCATTAGTGTAGCTTCTTGGGCAGGTTGGATTGCTGAACATGAATGAGGATGTGAATGCCATAAAAATTAACCCAATGCCTAATGTCATGGGCTTTTTTGAATAAAGTTTTTTCATACAGGTTGATTATTTATGCAGGTGATAGGATAGGTATTTCCGCATTATTATTTCAGTAGTTCAAATACCATGCCACCAGATTTTACCAATGGAAGTCCTGATATTTCATAACTAATGACCTCTTTGAATGATAAAATGATTCTTCGATTTGGCAAAAAACATGAGCTAAATTCCCAACCTTTTATTGCGCGAAATTTAAGGTTGACAACTTCAAACAATGCCTTTACATATTTCTATTGGATTATTTGTGTGAGCTGTTTCTGATTGATATTTCGAAAGTAGTTTGGGTGTTGGAGGAGAAGGATGATTTAGATTATCTTTCTTAACATGTGAATATTTGTTGATATAAATCAAAATCAGAAGCAGAGAATGTGATGGTTTTCAATAATCAAATTGTACGCCATTTCACGACTGCCTTATCTTCATTAAATGAATGAGATAATTACTATCGACCTCAATTGCGACCTTGGCGAAGGCATGGCTGCTGATGACCAAATCATGCCATTCATTAGTTCGGCAAACATTTCATGCGGGTTTCATGCAGGAGATGATGAAACTATGGAGAGCACCGTGGCAATGTGTTTGAAGCACCATGTGGCTATTGGAGTGCATCCGGGTTTTGACGATAAGGGGAATTTCGGGAGACGTGACATTCAACTTTCTTCAGCACAAGAATATTACCGGTTGGTTTTCAGGCAAATTGAAATCCTGCAAACTGTGGCATCAAAAATGAATGCGAAACTGCACCATGTAAAACCCCATGGTGCCTTGTACAACATGAGTGCAAAAGATCCGCAGATTGCAGCAGCTATTGCAACTGCAGTCAAGGATTTTGATCCTTCCCTTCGCTTATTTGGATTGGCCGGTAGTTGCTCAATATCCGAAGCAGAAAAAGCCGGCCTGCATGCGGTACACGAATTTTTTGCTGACCGTACTTACCAAGATGATGGTTCGCTCACACCACGCAGCCATCCTGATGCCCTGATAACAGAAGACAGCAAAGCATGGCAACAGGCTTTGCAAATAGCCGAACAAAGAATGGTGGTATCCGTATCGGGCAAAACACTTCATTTCTCTTCAGCCTCTGAAAATCAGGATGCTACAATTTGCCTTCATGGCGATGGGCCGCATGCCTTATCTTTTGCCCGTTTAATTCACGATCAATTGTTGGCCCATGGCATTCAAATTAAAGTTGTTCCGTAGCAACAGTTTGCAACATCCGCAAACACGTAATAAATTCATTGGTGCCGCATTTCTTATGGCCACGTCGGCCATTGGCCCGGGGTTTATTACGCAAACAACCGTTTTCACTTTTCAGTTGGGGGCAAGTTTTGCATTTGCCATAATGGTTTCCATTTTGCTGGATTTGATAGTGCAATGGAATGTTTGGCGGGCAGTAGCCGTAGGTGGAAAAAAGGCCCAGGTAATGGCCAATGAAATTCTTCCTTATTCGGGCACGCTGCTAACCGTTTTGGTAGTAGCCGGTGGCCTTATTTTCAACATTGGCAACATTGCCGGCACAGGCCTTGGAGTGCAGGCACTTACCGGTTGGGATACAACTTCCGGGGCCGTTGTGAGCGGCATCATTGCAGTTATTATTTTCCTGGTGAAAGAATTTGGCAAAGCCATGGATACTGCTGCCAAATGGCTGGGTTTCCTGATGATCGCCATGGTATTGCTGGTTGCTTACAATGCCCATCAATTCTGCCTTAGAACAGTTTTTGACAATTTGTGTATAAACTTTGCCTCCTCGTTTCAATATTCCAAAAACAGGAATCTTATTATATGCGCCCCTGCCTCTTTTTCCGTGAACCCTGCTTGCGCCAAAATAACTTTCATCAAGTTCTATTTCTCCATATTGAAACGGGCTTTCTTTATCACAATTAAACGCAACAACTTGTATTATTTTATCAAAAATAGTATTAAT
>JBBIOQ010000047.1:0-23521 GCA_037443285.1 Sphingobacteriales bacterium
AATTTGAAAATGTATCAACCATTTCACCACAAAATCAAATTTTCAAATGATGAGAAATGATAAACAGAATATAATTGTTGAAAGGGTACTTGATTTTGCCGAAGCAATTGTTGGATTTTGCGAGCAGTTGGATGAGCAGAAGAAGTTTGTGATTAGCAGGCAGTTGATTAGGTCCGGAACTTCGATTGGCGCAAATGTTTTTGAGGCACAGAATGCAGAGAGCAAGGCTGATTTTATTCACAAAATGAAACTTGCTGCGAAGGAAGCGACTAAAACTGAGTATTGGCTATTGCTCTGTCAATGATGCGAACAATATCCATTTGATGAAAAAATCATGAATCAACTAAATGAAATAATCAAAATTCTATCCAGCATCATCGCTACTTCCAAAAACAGTTTAGCATGATGAATCAGCATTTGAGTTTTTCATTTTCAAATTATCACATTTTCAAATTGCCACATTTAGTATTATGGAACATTATAGCATGAATTTGACCCTGAAGGTTTGGAGGCAACAAAACTCAACCACACCGGGTCGTTTCGAAAGTTACCAGGTGAAAAACATTTCTTCTGAAATGAGCTTCCTGGAAATGATTGATGTGCTCAACGAAGAGTTGATTGCTGAAGGCAAAGACCCGATTGCCTTTGACCACGACTGTAGGGAAGGAATTTGTGGTATGTGCTCCATGCATATAGATGGCCGGCCGCATGGTCCATGGCATCAGAACACTACCTGCCAGTTGCATATGCGTGCCTACAAGGAAGGCGACACTATCACCATTGAGCCCTGGCGTGCCAATGCTTTCCCGGTTATCAAGGATTTGATGGTAGATCGTTCTGCTTTTGACCGCATCATTGAAGCTGGCGGATACATTAGTGTGAATACCGGCAATGCTGTAGATGCCAATGCCATTCCGATTGAAAAACACAAAGCCGATATGGCCTTTGGTGCTGCTGCCTGCATTGGATGTGGCGCTTGTGTAGCTGCCTGCAAAAACAGTTCTGCCATGCTGTTCACTTCGGCCAAGGTTTCGCAACTCGCCATGTTGCCACAAGGCGGCCCTGAGCGCACCACCCGCGTCATGAATATGATTGCACAAATGGACAAAGAAGGCTTTGGCGCATGCACCAACACTGGTGCTTGCGAAGCTGTTTGCCCCAAAGGAATCAGCCTCACCAACATTGCTATGCTCAACCAGGAATACCTGCGGGCTACCATTGTTGCAAGCTGATTAAATGCACAAATATTTTTAGGCAGCCATCGGAGAAATCCGGTGGCTGTTTTCATTTTACATTAATGCTAAGTGCATTTGAACTATATCCCTTTCACCAGCGACATTGAAAAGAGAAAATGAACAGAAAGAACTTTCTTGAATAATTTTGAGTATTAACCATTTCAATGAAAAAGATTCAGTTGAAAAGATTAGGCTGCCGGGCCATCATAGTTTTTGCACTCCCGGTTTTGGCAGCAATCGACGCAAACGGTCAACGCACCTCTTTCGCCAACCTGATGAACAGCGACCCCAAAAGCAATGTGTTGTATGTAGGCATGGCAAATCGCTTGCTGGTTTCGCCCATTCCTGATAGCGGTGCTGTTCAGTTTGCTGATGGCAGTTTCAGCCAAAATGGAGATACGCTGATTCTGCAGCCCAATCGTACCGGAGTTGTTCGAATGACCATAACAAATGCAGAAGGCTCATTGGAATGGGAATTCGAAGTAAAACTTCTGCCGGAGTTCACTATCGTTTTGGAAGGTCATCCTCCCGGCCGCATCGAAAAAGGCAAGTTTTTGCGCAGCCAAAGATTTATGCTGGTTGCAAAAAGCGACCCCGACGGATATTATACCAACATCAAAGTGGAAGGATTTACGGCAGTAATGAACAACGCAAGCGTGGCCAATACAGGCGATGTTGCCGGCGAAGCCTTGTTGAATATGGTGAGAAAATCGCAGGGGAATGCTATGCTCTCCATCCCCACGGTGCTTTTGCAAAACCAACGCACTGGTCAGCGTTTCAATATAAATGCCAATTTGAAATTCACCATCAATTAAGGCAGGTACACCCAAAACGGTCACTTGGTAAAGCTAACCATCAAAAAGAAATCGGCGTAAGTAAAATCATGCAATTTTGCCACCGATGATAAAGCATGTGTGGCACGGAAATACTTTTTGGCTCAGCCCTCAGCGGGTGATGTTTTGGGAAGAAACTGCCACGATGATTGCATCTGATTTGCATCTTGGAAAAATTGGTCATTTCCGAAAAAGTGGCATCGCATTACCACAGGAATTAATGAAGCAAGACCTGCTACGATTGTTTGATCTACTGCAACATTTCAAGCCAAAAAAAATATTGATTGTTGGCGACCTTTTTCACAGTCATCAGAACAAGGAACTCGATTGGTTTAGCCGATGGCGAAACGACATGCCCCATTTGGTTTTCAAATTGGTAAAAGGAAATCATGATGTACTTGATGATGCATGGTATAGCGATAATGCTATTGATGTTTGCAGTGAATGGCAGGAACGCAACCTGCATTTTGTGCATGAGCAATTGGATTCACAACCTTTGGGCCAAAACATACATGCAGTGGTAAGTGGGCACATACATCCGGGCATTACCATAAGTGGTGCCGGAAGGCAAAGCCTTCGACTGCCCTGCTTCTATTTTTCAAAACAGGCTTGTATTCTTCCTGCCTTTGGTTTATTTACAGGTACCTACCCTGTTAAACCAAAGAAGCACGATGTTGTTTATGCCATAGCCGACCAAAAAATCATAGCGATCTGATTGCACATGCTGCCTGTTGCTTACGCTCCTGTATATGCCCACCCGCTGCCCGAAGGCCATCGATTTCCTATGATTAAATATGAACTCATACCTGGGCAGTTGCTGCATGAAGGAACCATTTCAAGCACCGAAATCTTTTCTCCTTTACCATGTTCTGAAGAAACCATTTTACTGACACATGATGCTCATTATTGGAATGATTTGAAAGCGCTTGCACTCACTCCTCATCACATTCGCCGTATAGGATTTCCGCTTAGCCAGCAATTAGTGCTGCGTGAAATGATCATTGCGCAAGGCACTGTTGATTGCAGCTTGCAGGCCATGAAGCATGGAATTGCATTA
Source organism: Sphingobacteriales bacterium (assembly GCA_037443285.1). Taxonomy (GTDB): domain Bacteria; phylum Bacteroidota; class Bacteroidia; order Chitinophagales; family Chitinophagaceae; genus Phnomibacter. The sequence goes on from JBBIOQ010000047.1 coordinate 3,126, forward strand.
AATGTGGCAGGTGGCACGCATCATGCATTTGCCAGCCGTGGCGAAGGCTTTTGTTTGCTGAATGATATGGCCATTGCAGCGAACTATTTACTGAAAAAAAACCTGGTGAGGCAGGTGCTGATTATTGACCTTGATGTGCACCAGGGCAATGGCACTGCAAATATTTTTGAAAATGAAAACCGGGTTTTCACCTTCAGCATGCATGGTGGTCACAACTATCCTTTCATCAAAGAAAAAAGCGACCTCGATATTCCATTAGTTGATGGCACCAACGATGAAACCTACCTCAATATTTTAAATGATGCACTGATCAAATTAATAAACGAAGTGCAACCCGAATTTGCATTTTTCCTAAGTGGAGTAGACATTCTCGCTACCGACAAATTTGGCAAACTCAATATTTCCATGGATGGATGCAGACAGCGCGACCGAATGGTTTTTGAAATTTGTCATTCCAAAAAAATTCCCTGCGCCGTTGCTATGGGCGGAGGTTACAGCACAAGCATTTCGCACATTGTTGAGGCCCACTGCAACACTTTTCGCGAAGCAAGGAAATTGGTTGATTAGAAGAAGCTGCGAGCAGGAGCTACGAGCTGTTAGCTTCAAGCTACAAGATTTGAGATTTGAGGTTCGAGGTTCGAATTAGAGATTCTAGAGCCAGTTCAATAATAGTACAAGCAACTATGGTCAGTGGGCTGAGGTCGGCCATCACCTATTCTCTGTCATCCGTCATCTGTATTCTTTCTCCTACCCTTTTCCATCTTTCCAGGCCCACAAATGCAAACAGGCGTAAGTGCGGTATGGACTCCATTTGGCTGAAATACTGAGCAGTTTTTTGCGCAATTCCTTCTTGTCGTCGATCCTGATTTTGTACAATTTGATCATGGCCTGCTGAATTCCAAGGTCATCAACAGGAAAGACATCCTGTCTGCCGAGCGAAAACATGAGCAACATCTCCACTGTCCACCGGCCAACGCCTTTGACATTTGTCAAGAAATTTATCACTTCTTCATCGCTCATCTGCATCAGCATCTTATCAGACACTTTGTGTTCAACACAAAATGCAGCCACATTGTGCACATAAGTCGCCTTAGCATGGCTGAGTCCAATTTGCCGGAGCGATTCGTACGGAATCTCCAAAACCCTTTGTGGGCTTGGGTTTATGGTGTCGAACATTGCCAGGAAACGCTTATGAAATACCGCTGCTACCTTAGTGCTTAGCTGTTGACTCATAATGGAGGTCATGAGTGCAAGGGGTATATTGCTGTGCAGTCGAAGCTCAAATTTGTCCTCTCCTACAATGCTTGCAAGTTTTCTGTCATTTTTAATGTGTGACTGGTAATTCATAAATTTAATCACGCAATATTATTCATTCAAGCCGCATATTTGCTGCCATGATTCGTGAATTACAGGTAACCGGGGATGGGTCGCATACTTTAATAGTCCAGGATTCAGATATTACCTACCATAGCCGTTACGGCGCAATCCAGGAAAGTGAACATGTTTACATTGGGGCAGGCTTGCAACCATTCGTTGGCAAAGCAGAACCCATCAGGGTGTTGGAAGTTGGCTTTGGTACAGGGCTCAATGCATTTCTCACTTACATCGAAGCGAAAGAGGAAAAAGTTCGCATTGAATACGAAGCGATTGAAGCCTTTCCGCTAGTTCGCGAAGAATATGGCAAGCTCAACTATGCTCAGGTAATGCGCAAAAGAGAATTGAATGACACGCTTCAATTACTTCATCAAACACCATGGGGCAAAAACATTAAAATGGGTGTGCTTTTTTCGATCATCAAGCACAAAGTGAAACTGGAAGATTTCAAATGCCCACGCAATTTTCATGTCATATTTTTTGATGCCTTTGCACCCAACTACCAACCCGAATTGTGGACGGAAGAAATTTTCGAAAGCATGTACAACCTTCTATACCCGGGCGGTTTGTTGACTACCTATTGCAGCAAAAGCGATGTGCGTCGCAATATGGAAGCTGTAGGATTTGATATAGAAAAAATTCCTGGCCCCTATGGCAAACGCGAAATGGTTCGTGCCTTCAAACCTGATTAAATGCAGGTTTTCATGAGAAAATCTATGCTGTTGATATTCGTCTCCCTGTGCGCCGGGATTTGTCTTGCAGCACAGGATGCTAAGATGAATGACACCTCACTAATCAAACAAGTGTTGGCGAAACAGGTGAATGCTTGGAACGGCGGCGACATTGATGCATTTATGGATGGTTACTGGCACAATGATTCTCTGATGTTTGTGAATCAGCAGGGCATCACTTATGGATGGCAGCAAACACTCACTAACTACAAGAAACGCTACGATAGCCCTGAAAAAATGGGACGGCTCAACTTCGATATCCTTGAAGTAAATCCTTTGGGCGACAGCTATTATTTTGTTATTGGCAAATAGCATCTTACACGCAGCATTGGCGATGTTGGTGGCATTTTCTCTCTTGTATTCAGAAGATTTGCTGATGGTTGGAAAATCATTGCCGATCATACGAGTTGATCATCCTCATCGGGGCTGTTGAATTTTGGCAGGCTCTTCAGTTTCTTGCTGAAATACCTTGCCAATACCACAAAACTCGATACAAGCCACAGGTAAAATACAATGTGCCAGATGGTGATTTTTCCATCAAGAAAAAACAATCCAAGTTTTATCCCAAAAAAAGTATTGACGAGCATCCACAGCAACCCTGTGCTCATCATTTGCAAAATACCTGCAAGGAATTTCCTGATGTCTGGCTCCATAAAATAGTAAAAGGGCTGTTCAAATTTGAACAAGTAGTAACAAAGCTAACGATGTGTACCATCCAAATACTCGCTTTCCAAATGGGCAATTTTTGCTCCTGCGCAAAAGCGCTCTGATGCCCGCGATACGGGAACTGAAGTTTTGGGGAGCTTAATGCTCCCATTGGCCCGTCAAGTGCCATCTTCCCGCTTTTTACCAATTTCGTTAATTACCATCACACCCTGTCATTTTGGCGCAGTGGCACTTATCTTTGACGCCCATTTTCTTTTATATAGTCATGCACGAGAATACGCCAACAGAAACTGACGTTCAAACAGAACATAAACCACACGATGAAAGCAGGCAGGGCGAAGCCTATGCCCCCTTTGCCCTTGATCCCAACCAATACCGTAAGCATTTCTACATTGAGAGCTATGGTTGCCAAATGAATTTTGCCGACAGTGAAATAGTAGCTTCCATCCTCAACCAGCATGGCTTTGGCGCCACCCGCCATGTGGAAGAAGCCGACCTTGTGCTGCTCAACACCTGTTCCATTCGCGAAAAGGCGGAGCAAACCGTTCGAAAGCGGCTGACTGAATTCAGGAAGGCAAAAGAGAGTAAACCGGGCCTGCTGGTAGGTGTGTTGGGCTGCATGGCCGAAAGATTGAAATCGCAATTACTGGAAGAAGAGAAACTGGTGGATTTGGTAGTAGGCCCCGATGCCTACCGCACTCTGCCGGGGCTGATTGAAGAGGCAGAAACCGGGCAGAAAGCGGTGAATGTGCTGCTGAGCCGCGATGAAACCTACGCCGACATTTCGCCGGTTCGGCTCGACAGCAATGGTGTATCAGCTTTCGTCAGCATCATGCGGGGTTGCAACAATATGTGTTCGTTCTGCGTGGTTCCTTTCACCCGGGGCCGCGAACGCAGTCGCGATGACAAAAGCATTGTGGCCGAATGCCAGGATTTATTCAACCGGGGTTTCAGGGAAGTGACGCTGCTGGGTCAGAACGTGGACAGCTATTATTTCATAAATGAAACAACTGACGAAACGGTGAACTTTGCCAACCTGCTCGAACAAGTAGCACTCATTTCGCCAGAGTTGCGTGTTCGCTTCAGCACTTCGCACCCCAAGGATATTACCGATGAAGTGCTGCACACCATGGCCAAATACGAAAACATCTGCAACTACATTCATCTTCCCGTGCAAAGTGGCAGCACACGTGTACTGCAACTCATGAACCGCACCTATACCCGTGAATGGTACATGGCCAGGGTAGACCGCATCCGACAGATTATTCCCGACTGTGGCATCAGCAGCGATGTGATTGCAGGATTCTGTACCGAAACTGAAGACGACCACAAGGAAACACTCAGCATCATGGAGTACAGCAAATACGACATGAGCTATATGTTTTTTTATAGCGAACGCCCGGGCACACTTGCAGCCCGCCGTTATGCCGATGATATTCCAGATGAAACAAAAAAACGCAGGCTGCAGGAAATTGTGGTTTTGCAAAACAGGCTGAGCCGCGAAAGCAACCTGAAGGATATCGGCAAGACATTCAAGGTACTGATCGAAGGAAACAGCAAGCGTAGTGATGCCGACTGGATGGGCCGAAATTCACAAAACAAAGTGGTGGTTTTTCCGAAGGAAAACTATACGCTGAAGAAGGGAGATTATGTGAATGTGAATGTAACAGACTGCACGCAGGCAACACTGTTGGGAAAGATCGTACCGCAATCGTAACTTAATATGCAACCAATTATTGAAAACAACAAAGCATCCATTATAGAACTGTGCAAGAAGCATGGTGTAAGGGAACTCTTTGTTTTTGGTAGTGCAGTTCGGAATGATTACTCATCAAATAGTGACATCGATTTCCTGGTTTCATATTATGAAAGCATTGATGCACTTGCAGCCTTTGATTCATTTCTGGAGATGAAAAACTCACTTCAAGAAATGCTTCAAAGAGAAGTGGACCTCATTGATTCGGCAAGCATTGACAATAAGTATTTGAGACATTTTATCAATCAGGAAAAGCGGATTATTTATGGCCAGGCGTGATTTGATAGTTAGATTGGAAGATATCCGAACCCGAATTGCTATCATTGAGAACCTTGTGCAAGAAATCAAATCATTAGATGCCTTGCATGCGAATGAACTATATAAACTTGCTATGGAAAGGGCTTTTGAAATAATTGGCGAAGCCTTGTACCAGGTGCAAAAGGACGCACCTACTGTGATTGTAACAAACATTAGTAAGATTGTGAGTCTGCGGCATTTACTTGCTCACGATTATTTCAAAGTCCGTCATGAATTACTTTGGGCTTTCGCTACGGAAAAAATTCCTGAGCTCAAGAAAGAAATTATTACACTCATTGACAAAGAGAACATGAGGCTCTTTGGCACGAACAGTCCAAATCTGGAATAACAAGAATTATTATGACCGACCTGCAAACAATAAAAAACCGATTTGGTATAATTGGCAATGCACCTGCACTCAATCATGCACTGAATGTAGCCGTGCAGGTAGCCAACACTGATTTAAGTGTGTTGATTAGCGGCGAAAGCGGAGTGGGAAAAGAAGTGATTTCTCAAATCATCCATTCACTCTCGGCACGCAAACACAATTCATTCATTGCCGTAAACTGTGGCGCTATTCCTGAGGGCACAATCGACAGCGAATTGTTTGGCCATGAAAAAGGTGCATTCACCGGCGCAGTAGATGCCCGCAAAGGATATTTTGAAACGGTAAATGGCGGCACCATTTTCCTGGATGAAATTGCTGAAATGCCATTGGGCACACAGGCCCGACTGCTGCGGGTGCTTGAATCAGGCGAGTTCATCAGGGTGGGAAGTTCGAAGGTGCAAAAGACTGATGTGCGTGTGATAGCGGCTACCAACAAGGATTTGCTGGAGGAAGCACACAAAGGAAAGTTTCGCGAAGACCTTTACTACCGTCTGAATTCAGTACCCATACGCATCCCTTCTCTGCGCGACCGCAAAGAAGATATCCCATTGCTTTTCAGAAAATTTGTAATTGATTTTGCAGAACGATACAACACCAACCCTGTTCAGCTTGACGAAGCAGCAAGGCAACTGCTCATGAATTATCCGTGGCGTGGCAATGTGCGTGAACTGAAAAATATTGCAGAACAGATCAGCGTACTCAGCACCAACAAAATGATCACTTCTGCTGAGCTAGGCCCGTTTCTGCCGGAAGGTGCATTGAACAACCTGCCTGTGCTGGCTGGCAGTCATCATGCCGGGGGTTATGTATCCGCCACCACATTTGCCAACGAAAGAGATATCCTCTACAAATTCATTTTTGATTTGAAAAAGGATGTAAACGAAATGAAGCGGATGTTTGTGGAATTGGTGAACAACCCTTCTGCTGCGCAAACATTGCAGCATCATGATGCCCTTGCAGATCATGCAACAGTAGCAGAGATGCCGATGAGTTTTCCACTGCCATCTAAAACACAACAACCATCTTCGCCGGTTTTTATACAACACAAGCAGCCTGAAAACACATCGTCATTTGACCATCATGAGGAAGTAGAAGAATCGCTGAATATTGCCGACATGGAAAAAGAACTCATTATTAAGGCATTGAAGAAACACCGCAGCAAACGTAAAGATGCAGCCCTCGACCTCGGTATAAGTGAACGCACTTTGTACCGCAAGTTGAAAGAATACGATATTGAAGACCTGTGAGATTAAGGAATAAAAAATAAGGAATGAGAAAAGTTTGGTTTGATTCAGGCATTAAATTTTCAGCAGTGAAAGGAAATTTTGCACTTCCTTTTTTAGTATTTCTTATCCCCTGTTTCCTCCTGAGTTCCTGCAAGATTTACACGTTCAAGGATGTGAGCATTCCTGCAGAAATAAAAACTGTGAAAGTGAATTTCATTGAAAACAAGGCACGCTATGTGAACCCGCAATTAAGTCCAAGACTCACCGACAGGCTACAACAGAAGATTGTTAGCCAAACAAGGCTCAACCGCACCAACGAAGACAATGCCGACTGGATTATCAGCGGCTTCGTAAGTGATTACAGCGTAACTACTTCAGGCATCAGTGCACAGCAGGTATCAATGAACAGGCTAACTGTTGGCGTTCAAATTACCTTGCGTGACAATGTGGCCAACAAAACCCAGGACTATTCTGTTTCAAAAAGTTTTGAATTTCCTGCCAACCAAACTTTGCAACAGGCCGAAGCAAATCTTGGTGATGAACTCATCCGTGGCATAACTGATGAAATTTTCAACCGTATTTTTTCCAACTGGTAGCAATTCCATATTACATTCGAAACATGTATAGCAACGTGGGAGAGGTACTGAATGCTATTGAAGAAAAGATGCATCGACATGCACCTGGTTCCGGTTGGTCGCAGGTGGTTGCCGATTTTCCATGGTACCCCACAGCAAGGCTTGCCAGGATAATGGAGGGCACTCCATCTGAAGAAGACATTAGCACCATTGCCTTGTTCATCAATCATCCTCTGCGCTTCAAAATGCTCACCACTGCAGGCACAGTAACCACATGGCCTGCTGAAACAATAAGCCACAAGGAGGATGAGAAACTGCCGGAAGTAATAGAACCAGCAAAGGCAGAAGCACCAACCCCTTTGGCTACTGTTGAAGAGGAGCCGGAAAGTGAAACCGACCGTGCCCTACCCACTCTCAAAATTGACCTTAATGCACCACCTACCGGCGAAAGCCTTGTTTTTCAACCCTACCATACAGTAGACTATTTTGCCTCACAGGGCATTCGGGTTGACCCTTCGCTGCCAGAAAGTACCCGTTTCGATACCCAACTGAAGAGCTTTACCCAATGGCTCAAGACCATGAAAAAGCTCAATTACCAGCCGGAAGGTACCAGCGCAGACCCGGTGGTGGATGCCCAGGCCAAAGCTTCAGTGGTGTCCAAAGAAATAGTTACTGAAGCAATGGCAGAAGTGTTGGAAATGCAGGGAAAACACGAGCAGGCTATTGAACTCTACGCTAAATTAACTTTGCTGCATCCTGAAAAATCTGCTTTCTTTGCAGCCCGTATTCAAAAAATAAAAGAACAGCAATGACCATCTTGTTTCTCATTCTGATTGTTTTAGCCAGTGGATTGCTTGGCCTCGTAATATTGATTCAAAACCCCAAAGGCGGCGGCCTCTCCGGCAATGTTGCCGGATTCAGCAACCAGTTTATGGGTGTAAAACAAACTACTGATGTCCTTGAAAAAGGAACATGGATTTTTGCAGGCGTAATTGGCGTACTCTGCCTGGTAAGCAGTTTGTTCATGGGCGGCAGCAAGAGCCAAAGTGCCCTCGACAGGGTAAACACCAGTGGTGCACCGGCTCAAACCCAACAGCCATCTAAGCCTGCGCCAACCACTCCAGCCAACAACCAGGGCAAATAACGTCCTATCACGATATTTAAGAAGTCCTGCCCAAACGGGCAGGATTTTTTGTTGCCCATGATAGCTACTATTTCGTAAGTATTTTCGCTGCGCAAAACCATTGAATCTCAGCATGGCAAAAAGGATTCTGAAATTTACCGTCTGGATAATTCTGGCGATTTCCGCATTGGCCGCATACCTGTTGTTTTCCGGTGCCACGCGTTTTGATAGAGAATATCAATACTTCTACATCCACTCCAATAAGGCAGACCGCGAATCGGTTTTGCAGCAATTGAGCAGTGGGGACTTGATAGGTAGGGTGGCCATTTTCGACTGGCTCGCAAACCACCGCGGCTATTGGAAGCAGGTAAAACCTGGCAAATACAAAATCAAAAAGGGGACTTCCATTTTCAGACTGGTGAACATGCTAAAGGCTGGCAGGCAGGATGAGGTGAAACTGGTAATTGGCAAACTCCGATTGCCAGAGGAAATGGCAGGCAGGCTGTCAAATTACATCGAGGAAGATTCTGTTTCCATTCTCGGCTTTCTCCGCAATAAAGACAGCCTTCAGCAATATGATATTGATGAATTCACATGGATGACAACCGTTATTCCTAATACATACAACATCTACTGGACCTGGAAGCCCGGATACATTTTCAAAAAACTTCAGGAAGAACAGAAGAAGTGGTGGAGTAGAAACGGCAGGATGCAAAAAGCTGAATCAAAAGGATTGAAAGCCGAAGAGATTTACACACTTGCCAGTATTGTAGAAGAAGAAACAAATATGACATCCGACAAGCCATTGGTGGCAAGCGTTTATCTGAACCGCATCAAGAAAAACATGCCGCTGCAAGCTGACCCCACCGTGAGGTATGCTCTGAAGAATTTTGTAAGCAATAGGGTTACGCTGAAGCAACTGCGCACAGCATCACCATACAATACATACATCAACAAAGGATTACCACCAGGCCCTATTTGCATTCCATCTATTACAACACTCGATGCTGTATTGGATGCTCCGCAAACCGATTACCTGTACTTTGTAGCCAAACCAGATTTTTCAGGCTATTCGGTTTTCAGCAACAATTACGCCGACCATAGTAAAGCAGCAAAAGCTTACCAGGACAGCCTGAATGCATATCTGAAACGGAAGGCCGCCAAAGAGACTGCAGAAAATCCAACCAAGTAACCTGTCAGTATGACCAAACTCGAAAAAAGAATAATCACCTTCCCCCCTGTTGCGTATCTCATCAGGACAAGCAAACGCATCACTTTGCCGGGCATGGAAGGATTGCCACTGTACGATGTAATGAGCTTCTTTTTCCAGCAGGTGCAAAAGATTGGTTTCAGTGAAAGAGCTGCCTCTATTTCATTCAATATTATTATGGCCATCCCCGGCATCCTCATGTTCCTTTTCACCCTGGTACCATTTCTTCCTAAGTCCATTCACTTTCATGACCAACTACTCAGAACACTTGATGATGTTTTGAAAAACCGTGACCTGTACAAACTGCTCAAAAACATCATACAGGATTTCTTTGTGACCCAGCGAAAGGGATTGATGTGGTTCAGTGTGATGTTCATCATCTTTTTCAGTAGCAATGCCATGATGGGCATCATGCGCACATTTGACCGCAGTTATTTTGAAGAACGCAGTACCCGGTTTATGGCAAAACGGTGGACAGCTTTTAAGCTCACTTCCTTACTCATCCTGCTCATCCTCACTTCCATTTTACTGCTGGCTACACAGGGTGGCATCAAGACTTTTATTTTCAAAAAACTGGGATGGGATGTGCCTATCGTTTTGAACATGATTGATTACAGCCGGTGGCTGGTAATCATTGGCCTCACGTATTTTACTGTTGCTTTTATTTACCGGTATGGCCCAGCCGTAAGAGTGCGATGGAAACTTAGTTCTCCGGGTACAATTCTGGCATCAGCACTCATGCTGCTTTTCACCTGGTTGTTTTCGATGTACGTTAATAACTTCTCCAACTACAACAAGGTGTACGGCTCCATTGCGGCAGTTATCCTACTCATGAACATCATTTACATTAACTCACTTATACTGCTTATTGGCTTCGAAATCAATGTGAGTATTACTGCCATTAAATCGCGAAGCCAACACAGGATAGAATTAGAGGAAGCCGACAACCTGGAAGGAAAAACAATGAGCTGAACATGGACTTCAGGAATGTTGGTTAATGAAAATGCTGATTCATTCGTTCATGGCAAAACCCCATTCTTGTTCAAGGTTACGGCGCATTTCTGTTGGGAGTTTTGGATGGTTGTAATGACCTGCATTTCGCTTTTGCCTGAACGCTTCATAAATGGTTACAGCGCAGGCTACAGAAATATTCAATGACTGGATAATACCCACCTGCGGAATGATGAAATTGCCATCAGCCATTGCAATGATTGCTTCGCTGCAACCGCTGTGTTCATTGCCAAATACCAACGCAACGGATGGCCTTAGGTCGAGTTCGTAGAGGTCTGAAGCATCTTTGGCAAGATGTGTTGTATAAACATGCTGATAGCGACTGCGCACCGCTTCCATGCATTTTTCCAAATCCTCAAACTGGTGAACTGTTAACCATTTGGCTGCACTGCTGCTGCTGCGTGGTCCCCATTTTTCATGTCGTGGTATGGTGGTGGTGAGTACAAATATTTCCTGGATGCCCACTGCATCGCAACTGCGCATTACAGCGCTTATGTTGTGTGGGTCAAAAACATTTTCCAGCACCACAGTGAGGTCTGGCTGTCGTTTATTCAACACACTGTTAATGCGTTCAGAACGTTCGGGAGTCATTGGTTTAATAATTGTCAAAGTTGAACAAAGGCAAATGAGACCGGCGCTGCCTTTCAAAAAAAAGAGCCGCCCCTTGTGAGATGGCGGCTCAATGTATGAAGACTGAGTCAACTAGTAGTTAGTTGTATAGAAGGTACTGCGGCTTTGATAGGTTGTTGAAGTACCTGAAAGTTGCTTGCCACGCGTAAAGAAAGTGTAGGCCCTTTTCGCGGTGGGTAATAGCCCCCTGAGTGTATCCGCATAAAAAGCCGGCGAAGGTCCGCTCACTTTGCGAACAATGAAGGTATCGCTCACAGAAGGAACTTTTAATTGTAGAAATGCACCTGACTGTTTGTAACCAACATTGGTTTGAATCACCCGTCCTTCGCGATAAGAGTAAATTTCCTGCAAATCACCAGGCCACGCAAGAAAATTGGCAAGGCGCACTTTGTACATGCCATCATCAATAGTTCCAAAATTGTCGGACAATATTGCAATAGAAGGCTTTTCAGCAGTATCGGCAAGTACAGCGGTGTAATTGCGCCCGGCATCGAGTTGGGCTATCACTTTAAACACAGTGTCTCCCGCAACCGGTGCAGGAAATCCAGCTGTATTCACCCTGGCCAGCACGCCGTAAAGCGCTTGCGTGCCTGCAGGGAGCGCAGTATACCAGGACCTGGCATTGGTTACTGCTGTACTGGGTGTTGGAAACTGGCCGCCACTGGTGGTATACGTAAATGCACCTCCGTTGATTTTGATAGTTGTATCCTGGATGTACAGGAAAACGTTTGGCCCCGCTCCGGCAGTTAAGGCAGGTGATTTTCCTGCATATGCATGGATGAATTTAACGTAGGCAGTTTTTGTCGGGTCGGGGTAGGTTTGCGGAATCCTGTTGTCAAGCAAAGTTTTTTCGCAAGCCACCAATCCAATGGCTATGGCCCCGGCAAACAACAAGGATGTATGATTGAATTTCATCTTTATAAACTTTTGTTGATTGATTAAGGATTCATGATCCATGTTTCACGGGTATGATAATCAGCATCAAAGCCCCCCACCTTTTTCAGTGCATCAATGTTCCAGAGATACTCTGAGTTGTAGCGTGGCCTTATTCTGTACACAGGCTTACCGTTGTTATCTGGGAAGAATGTAGGCGGGAACGTGAAGCCCTGCCATATGTTGGTATCATATTTTGTCTTCCACAAATCCACCAAAATTTCTACGAATCCATAACCCCACAATGCAACGAATTTCTGCATCAGGATCTTACTGCGGGTGAGATTGTTGGGATCAGTGGGAATGATGTTTGGATCGGCCAGGAATGTAGACCGTGCTGAAGGGGTGATAGGTATGTAACCTGTGTACTGAGCAAGGTGGTCAAAGTGACCATTGATGCCCGCTGTGTATGCCTGTAAAGCCGTTGCTTTATCACCTTTCTTCAGTGCAGCTTCTGCCTTTTCAAACTGAAGTTGCGAATAGGTCATAATGGGGAAGTTGGAATTGTTTTTGAAGTAGGTGCGTGCAGCAGTATCGACTCCTCCTGCCGGTGCAGTGGTTACAGGGAAGCCCCAGAAGTTGTTAGTAATGGCATTGCCTGTGAATGTATTTCCAACACCCGGTTTCAAACCGTTGTAGCTGCCATCAACTGCAGGCTTTAAAATAAAGCCCATCCTTGGGTCAACTACATTGCCCCAATAAACCCCTTTCAGCATATTTACATACCATTCAGTGGGTCTGAAAGATGCCAGGTTGTTTCGTGAAGGGCCAAAAAAGTTACGTTCATCATTCGAAGCAGGGTTTGCCGCAAATTTTACCGATGCTTCTTCACTTGCATTTGCAAAAGACAGATTTACATACTTAATAACGCTATCTGGTTTGTAGTCGGCTTTGTTGTACCAGCGGTGATAAGCCATTGCCTTTGCTCCATACGCCAATTTCAGGTAGCCGCTGATATTGCCGTTGTAGAAATACATATCGGCTTTTGCAAGGCGGGCCGATGCATTGGGGTCAGACAAAGCTCTTTGAAGGTAAAGAGCAGCCGAATCGGCAATCTGAATAACATATGCATATACATCCTGCTGCTGATCGTAATTAAATGAAAGCTTGTTTGCATCAAAAGCTTCCTTAAGAATTACCGCATTTGCGTGCATATCGGCAAGGTGCAGCCAACTCCAGCAGAACATGGCGTAGGCTGCGCCGGCATACTCAGGTTTTTCAGCACGGGTTTGATTGATAACGTTGATCAGGTTCTGGCCCATGTTCCAATAATGGATACGCCACAATTCACCGGCTGCATCACTACCAGACACGTAACCATGGCGGTCCCATGTATCGTTTGCAACAGTAGAGCACCAAAACTGGACGTATTTACCGGTATAGCGGGAGTCGAATTCAATGCCGCGGGCCATGTTGGCATGTACCGACATCAGCACAGATTCTGGCGCCACAACTACAGGTTTGTTGGGATTGTTGTGCGCATCATCAATCCATTTTTTGCATGATGCCATTGAAAGGGCTATCAGCACTATTGGAAGTATCTTTTTCATAATCATTTTTTCAAGTTGAATGTTTTGACACATTTTCTCTTTCACGTTTACTTGGTTTTGAAGCCAACTACACAACCAACATTAAAGCCGAGCGGGTTAGGCAAGGTTCCGTAGTCGATGCCAAATGAGCCTACACCTGCTGTTGCCGGCGTGTTGCCATTAGCATTTGGGTTAAGACCGGAATAGTTGGTAATAATAAACGGATCGGTGCAAGTGATGAAGAGGCTTGCGCGACTGAACCATTTCGATTTCTTCATGGCAGCCGCCGAGAAATTGTACCGTACGGTAATGTCACGCATCCAGGCCCAGTTCACGTTCTTTTCTACAAAATCAGCAGCAACTGCTCTTGAGTTGTAAAAGTCGTAGTAGAAGTACGGCGTAACTGCAATGGTGTTTTTGGTGGGGTTGCCTGTGTTCTCCTTACCATCGCGCAACACGCCGTTCACGACACGCGGTGTTTCGCGGTCAAGTGTCTTCTTACTCAAACCAACTGAATACCAGTACAACTCATTTCCATTAAGAATATCGCCACCCTTGCGGAAATCGAGCAGGAAGCTCAATTGCCAGTTCTTATAGCTGAAACTGTTTTGCCAGCCCAATGTAAACTTAGGCATGCGGTCTGCTATCACCCGATATGTACCATCCAAAATAGCCAGCCCTGTGGTTGGGTCAACCAATATTTGCCCGGCTTTGTTGCGCAGGTATGTTTGTCCTGTAAGAGTAGTTGTTGGATATCCCACCACAATACCATTGCGGTAGTTACCAATCCAGCTATCAGAATTGTAGAACTCAGTAATGTTTCCAATCATGGATGTTACCTTGTTCCACATGTGGTTGAAGTTGAAGGTTGTTCTCCAGATGAAATCCTTGGTTTTAATAGGGGCTGCATTCAGCACTATTTCAATACCCTGGTTTTGGGTGGCAGATACGTTACCGGCATTGAGTACAAAGCCTGTACCGTAGCTTAGGCGATACCCAGAAACTATCTGGTTGCTGTTCTTGGTATTGTAATAGGCGGCGTCTATTCCAAGCCTGTCGCCCCAGAACTTCAATTCTGTTCCTATTTCATAGGTTTTCTGCCGTTCTGGTTTTATGAATGGGTTATTGTTATAGAAATCGTATGCATAACCATATCCCGACGTTGTTTGAGGGGTATACACCGATTGGTCAGCATATGGAGTAATATCCTTCGCAGTCTCAGCATAAGAACCTCTTACCTTTCCCATAGTCAGCACCCGGGAATTGGGAAACAGAATGTCGGAGAATATAAAGGATGAGTTGATGCTTGGATAGAAGAAGGAATTGTAGTCTTTCGACAACGTTGAAGTGTAGTCATTCCGTCCTGTGGCAGTTACGTAAATGAAATCCTTGTAACTAACCGTTAATTCCCCAAAGAAACCCTGCAGGCGCTTGATGGTGAGTGTATCACGACCAGTCTGTCGGCTGTTGAAACGTTTTTCAGGTTTGGTAGCAGTCATAAAATCCCAGCCACCGGTCACATCTTCCGACCTTTCGCTCCAGGATTCGCGGTGAGTTTCATCAAGTGCCGTACCCAGGCGAACTGTTGTTTTAAAATTGCCGAATTGGTTCTTGGCGGTTGCAATCAGGTTTCCACTCAAGCCGCGATAATCCATGGTGTAGTATTCCATATAGCCTTTTACAGAATAGTATGGATTTGACCGCGGATCGTAGGCGTATTGGCCCCACTGATGGTAATAGTCCAGGCCGCCACGACCTGTAATGTTCAACCATTTCAAAGGGTCGTAGCTCAATGCAAGGTTGTAGAATACACGGTCATTGCGGTCTTCATTCCTGTTCTTGTTTACATCCCAGAAGGGGTTGTCAGCTTCACTCACAGCCGGGTCAGGTACAACTTTCACCCTGTTTCCGTTTGCATCCTGCCAAACACGCACATCATCATTATTGGGCCATAAAAGCAGGTTGGTCATGAACCCACCTGCACCCCGGAATGCCTTGCGGTTTTCTGTATGGGTGTAGGCAATGGAGTTGGTCATATTGAACTTCTTGCTGAAATTGTTTACAAGTGTAAACCTGGGAGCAAACCTGCTGAAGCTCGTTGTAGGAATAGTACCTCTCTGGTCCTGATAAGTGGCATTGGCCCTGTAAGTAACCTTACTGGTACCTCCTTCCACTTCGATGTTATGCTTCTGCGAGAATCCATCATCGAAGAAGGCTTTGGGGTTGTCATAGAGTTGTGTTCCTACAGGCCATTTTGGACCAAAGCGCAACCGGGTTGTTGAATCGTATACGCCATTTGTTCCAGGGCTGTACACGGTTTGCACATCGGGATACTTGTACAGGTGGTCCCAACGGAAACTGTTGTCGTAGCTCACCTGTGCTTTGCCGGCTTTACCCTTTTTGGTGGTAATAACAATAGCACCGCTACCAGCTTCTATACCATAAAGGGCAGAAGCTTCCGGGCCTTTAAGTACAGTGATGGATTCAATATCATCAGGATTCAGGTCAATTCCCCTGTTGGTATAGTCATTTCTGCGGTTCGATGGGTCGTAACTGGCGCTGGCACTACTTGCCAATAGCGCGGTAGTGAATGCATCATTGTTTACCGGAAGACCATCAACAATAAAAAGTGGTGAGTTTTTGCCGGTAAGAGAATTAAACCCACGCAACACTATCTGGCTGGAAGCACCCGGTGCACCACTGGTGCTGTTCACAGTAGCACCTGCTACCCTTCCCTGGATGGAGTTAATAAAATTCTCACGCTGGGTTTCGGCTATTTCCGTACCCTTTATTTCCTGGGTAGAATAACCAAGGCCTCGTTTCGAACGTTTGATACCAAAAGCTGTTACCACCACATCGTCCAACTGCTGGCCTTCGCCTGCAGTCATGGTCACATTCAGCGTGTTGCCAGCCGGCATAGTTGCCACCAGCGAAACATAGCCCACAAATGTGAATTGGATTTTGTCGCCGGTAGATGCCGCAATGGTGAAGTTACCTTTCGCATCAGTTTGGGTTCGTTTGCCCGACTTTGTGTTGGTAATAGTCACACCTGCCATCGATGCGTTGTCCTTGGCATCTGCAACGTGACCAGTGATGTTTCTTTCCTGCCCGTAAGCAAGTACGGTGGCGAACATAATACATGCCGCAACCAATAATTGGAAGACTTGTCTCATAAGCACTTTTTAAAATAAGCAATTACTAATTTTTCATTTGCCGGCTGGTACCGATTGCTGTGTTTTAGTGTTATTGATTATTTCAGTTGGAATAATCACACCGAACACAAACCCGCAAAAACCTGCAATTTCAAACCTATAGCAAGTTTACCATTGTTTAAAGAAAATGTTATTATTTTTTTTACACAAACAATGGTTTCGGGACTAACACACCATTTAAAAAAAACAAAGGACCCAGGGTGAAATAAACATGCCCTGTCACCGGATTCATAGAACTGCGATGCCAGCCTGCTTATAAGCTTGCAGCGAAGGATGACCAGATGGAAGTTCTGTAACGAGGTAATCAATTTCGGAAGGAGCACAAACCTGGAATGGTTGCACAGTATTCAATTTTTCGGATATAGCTAAGGATACCAGTTTGCCGGAAGCCCTGCGCATTTCTTTCTTCACCTCAATAATTTCCCATATGCTTTCAGTGATGCCAGAAACTGCATCAATGGCGTTTGTACCCATAAAACAGATATCAGCATGCAGGGTCTGCAATTGCCTGACTACCTCAGCACCAACAGCCATTTGTGCATCGCGGTTCAGTTTGTTGCCAATGAAAATTACTTCGTTTTGCGAATTGTTCATGAGTTCAAGAGCCATGGGTACACTGGGTGTAACGAAGGTGGCATTGATGGTTGATGGGAGAGCATGGACCAGTTCCATGATGGTTGTACCTCCAGAAAGCAGCACAAGCATCCCGTCTTTAATGAGTTCGGCAGCCTTTTGGGCAATCGTCCTTTTTTCTTCAGGAAGGTATACCTCGTTGCTCGACAAGGTGAAATGAAATCCTTTTGAAAGTGCACCTCCATGCACCTTAATGAGCCTCCCTTCGTCGGACAACTCCTGCAGGTCGCGGCGGATGGTATCTTCCGATACGCTGAATTTCTCAAGCAATTCACAGCTCAACACCCGGTTGTGAATGTTGAGCTGCTGCAATATCAAAGCCTGTCGTTCTTTCTTAAGCATAAAAAACCCGCATAAACCTGCATAAATTTAGGGGGTCATGTCACCAAATTCCAAATCAAAATCAAAAAAAGAAGCCAGGTTCAGCATAGTTTGCCACTGTTCAGACGAATGAGATGCAGAAAGAAAATCCTATTCTATGCCTTAAAGTCGAATGCTATTTTCCCCTGGTTTCACCAGGTTGAACCAAACCACTGAGGCAATGAGGCTTATTAAAGCTGCAATGACGATTGCAATTTTCGAAATATCCTGTATACCTGCCTCGGCAAAAGCAAGCCCGGCAATAAAAATGGACATGGTGAAACCTATTCCTGCCAGAATTCCGGCTCCAAAAATTTGCGACCAGGCGATATTGTGTGGCAATTCAGCCACTTTGTTTTTCACCAACAACCAGCATGCACCAAAAATGCCTATTGGCTTGCCAACAACAAGCCCGGCCATGATACCAAAACCAAGCGTTCCGGTAAGCTGGTACAAAACCCCAGTAGGCAGTAGGATGGCAGTATTGGCAAATGCGAATACCGGAAGAATGCCGAAGTTGACCACATTGTGGAGTTTGTGTTCCAGCCAGTTCAACTTTTCGACCGGCACCATAAATGCAAATACCACACCTGCAATAGTGCTGTGAATACCGGAATTAAAGGTGAAGTACCAAAAGGACAATCCTAACAACATTTGTGGCCAGCCAAATTTTACCTTCATCTTGCCTAGGCCCCAAATTGCTGCAATGCAACACAAAGCGGCAAACAGAAAAACACCATTGACCGAGCCGCCGTAAAAAAAAGCGATGACCAATATGGCGCCCAAATCATCAATGATAGCAAGTGCCGTTAGAAAGATTTTTAGATTGACCGGGAATTTTTTGCCAAACATAGAAGCAACTCCCAGTGAGAATGCAATATCGGTAGCCATAGGAATACCCCATCCATTTTGGAAAGAACCACCCTTGTTGAACAACATGAATATGGTAGCTGGCACCAGCATACCTCCAATGGCAGCACCTACAGGAAGAATGGCTCTTTTAAATGATGCAAGTTCACCGGCCACCAGTTCCCTTTTTATTTCCATGCCCACCAAAAAAAAGAACAATGCCATCAGGGCATCATTAATAACTTCCATGGGGGTATGCGGCAGATTCATTTTATGAAGCAGTTCAATTTCATGATGCAGCAATTGCAGCAAACCCGGACCAACGCCAGAATTGGCCATCAATAGCGCTAGAGCCGTGCAGGATACAAGCATGATGCCGATAGCACGACTATCTTGAATAAAACTCTGCAGGTAAGTGACGAAACGACGGTGTAGCAGCCTAAAAAGCATGATGGCCTAAAAATAACCAGTAATAGGCACAAAAAGTTTGGTGACCAAAACTCCAAATGGACATAAAACTCACTGAAAGCTGAACTGCGTTTACCTTCCCATCAGTGCAAACCTGTTTTTGGGCCTGCGTGATTCCTGCCATTCAAAACCCTTCAGCCGGTCTTCATTGGCAGGCACCTGCGTGATGGGATAAGTTACTCCCTGCACATCATTGATGAATTTCACTTTACGTGCCTTCTTGTCTTCAAAAAACATGTCGATGGCATCAGCAGTGGTACGGTTCATTCCTACAAACTTGTCCTGCTCGTCCAATGCATAGTAAATGCATTCGGCCCTTCCCTTTGCACGCACATATTCAATGTTGCCGTTATTAAAACGTCCATTGAGCGTATTACCCTTCAACTGGTTAAAAGCTACACGTGCTGCTTTGTTGATGACGAATCCATTGAAAAAGGCTGAGAATTTTTCCGGCTTTTTGTTCTTTGTAAAAAGGTACATCGTGTCGGCTGATACCTGGCTGTCGGATGCCCACACCAGCGGCTGCCTGAACAAGCGGAAAACCGAATCGGTACAGCCATAAAACATGCTATCGCAAACGGCTTGCACAGAATCGGAGAAAATGCGCACATGATGCCATGCTTCAAAAAACCTGTTCATGGAACTGTCCTTTCCCTTTAAATCAGGTACCCTGTAATTCTTGCTTGCTGTATCCAACAACACAGTAACCTCACGCTTTCCCAAAATATCCGTAAGTCTTCCGGTATATAAAGTATCGGCAGTAACAAACACGGAATCCTTTTCCTGCTTCAGCATCATCAATGGCATAAGGGTTGCCATAAAAGTTGATTTTTTCTTATTGGCATATAATTTTTCCGATAGCAACGTAACACCATTTGCAGTGTCTGTATAAATCACATTTCCATTAAACTGACCAAGGCCATCTTTGTCATCAAAAGCCATATCATCGGCAATGATGGAATAGGTAGAATCGATGATGGTGGCACGTTTGGAAAAGAATGCCTTGCCTTGTTTCAGATCATAAGTACCGCTCTTTGTATACACCCTTCGCTTACCGTTGATAATAGTAGTGGGTGCAATGAATGTGACCAGTTCGGTTTTTGTATTGTACTGCAGCGAATCCGTGACCATGCGATATTCTGGGTCCACCAGCACCACATCTTTTGAGAAGATTACATCCTTGGTAGCATCATAGTAACGTCCTGATTTGCTTGTGAGGGTCGTTTTCTTATTCAGCACCTTGCCTCCCGACAAATAATCTGCAATACCAAGATTCATGTCGTAGTTCAGCTCGTTGGTAGTAAGCACAGATCCTTTGTTATCAGCAAGCTTCACATTGCCTTTCAGATAGGCGAGTTTTTCATTTCCCTTGTAGCGCAGGTACTTGCTGTAGGTATGCAAACTGTCGCCATCGTTGATGTGTAT
>JBBIOQ010000047.1:23621-28753 GCA_037443285.1 Sphingobacteriales bacterium
TTGTTAAACATTACGGGCGTTGAATTGACGATAAATCCTATTTCACTTTTTGGTAAAGCTGCACATCGGCAGGATCAAAAGCCTGTGGCCGAACTGATGCCTGCTTGCCAGGCTCGGCATCGTAGCTGAAGCTGTTTTTCTTGGAACCCCATTCTACAATGCCAAACAGGGTTTTTCCTTTTAAATAACCACGTGTAAAAGGTCCGAGGTCGAGAATGCCGGTTTGCTTGCCGGTCTTTTCATAGTGATAGTTTATATCGAAAGTATCCTTGATTCCTTCCATATCAAATATCCATTTGCAATGGTTTTCTTTTCCAAATACAATCGTCTGTCCCTTGCCACTGGCCCAGGTTCCTTTCAGTGATTCGAACATGCCGAAGGAACTAACCAGTATGCTGAACAGTAAAAGAATTAGTAGATTTCTCATGCAGGTTTTACATAAAAATACAACAGACCCTGTGAGCCTATTGGTGCCCGGCAGGGTCTGTTGGTAAAAAGTGAAAGGGGCCTTAGCTTTTTGCTACGGCAGCAGCCTTATTAAGGTTGTTGGTCCATTCCATGCTGATGGCGCTCTTTTCGATTTTGAGGTAGCTGCCCGGGCTGATTTCCAATTGGATGGTGCTGTCTTCGTTCACCTTGTTTACGGTGCCATGAATACCTGCAATGGTCACAATCTTATCGCCCTTCTGCAGACCTTCGGTAAACTTTTTCTGCTCTTTGGCTTTTTTTGTTTGTGGACGAATCATAAACAGCCAGAAAACGACAATCATTAATCCAAGAAAAATGAATTCGAAGCCGCTGCTCTTTCCACCGGGTTGTGCTGCGAGTAATACATTGAGATGGTTCATCAATATTTGTTTTTGTTGTTAATTGAATAGTTTGAATCAGAAACTTTTTGTTGCACCAGGGTTGGTAGTTGCCTTTGGCCCGTCCTTATCGCCCAGCACCGTTACGTTGAACTCAATGATATGTGACTGTGTGCCTTTGGTGTTGGCTGTTACAGTAATCGTCTTGTGGTTTTCACCCATGCGTCCCTGCGAATTGAATACCGCTTTTATCAAACCTTCCTGCCCGGGCATAATGGGTTTTTCAGGTTTTTCGGGCACAGTACATCCGCAACTGGGCGTAGCCGACTGAATGACTAAAGGCTTGCCACCTGTATTCATAAACCGGAAGTTCACTTCGAGTTGTTGTCCTTCCTTGATGCTTCCCATTTCCTTCACAGAGTCAATCCACTGAATAGTTGTATAGTTAGCAGTATCGGTTAGCGCTGAATGGGAACCAGCACCATCTTCGTTAGCAGACTTTGGTGATTCAGCGTCGATACATGCTCCCAATAAAAAAATGGTGAATGCCGCAGCTATGAATTTCAAATTCCTCATTGCGTGTGCTTATTGTTTAGTGTAATTGCGAAGCTGTTTTCATTTCAGGCGGCAAATTTCAGGAATCCGGCAGAACACCCATTTATTTTTTGTAAGCCACTTTGTGCAGCTTACCGTTGCTTTCCAATTCCTTGCGGATATTATCGAGTATGCCATTTACAAACTGGCCACTTTGGTTGGTACTGTATGCCTTTGCAAGGTCAATGTATTCGTTAATGGTAACCTTGGGTGGAATGGTTTCGAAGTAAAGGAATTCACACACACCCATCTGCATGAGGATCATGTCGAGTTGCGCCAGCCTTTCTGCATCCCAATTACGCAGTTTGGGTTTGATCAGTTCATCCAATTGTTCCCGGCGCTGCTCGGTTGTTTCAAGCAACTCTTTGGCAAAATTGAATTTCTCTGTGCCGATCATGTCTTTCATCTGGAATACACCCGGCTTTTGCAGGAAATGAACCACGAGTAATTGAAGCATTTCGGCATCATCGTCCCAATTGTTGAATCGCTCTTCTACAAACGAAACCCAGTCTTCATTTGCCAGCATCAGGTCGTTGTAAATGAATTCAATGATTTCCTTTTCCGATTTCTTATCGCGGCCCATGGTGGTATTGTACACAGCATACTCGGTAGATTGCGTGAGCGCTGTATAAACCTTCTTTATCCATTCTTTTGCGCCTTCGTTCCAGGGTTGGTATTTCTCGGTGGCTTCTTTAAAAAATGGTGATTCAAGCATTCGCCAGAGCAATTCATTGCCGGCAATTTTTACCGGAACAGCCAGGTCCTCGGCGGTGGGCACATGCTTTGAAGCACGATGCTTTGCATCTGTTTCGGCATATCGGGCCACTTCGGTAATAAACCACAACTGAAAGGTGAACAAACCGATGGTAAAATCAAACTGGCGACGAAGCAACTGCTCCATTTTTGGTACCAGGCTTTTTACTGGTGTAGACGTTGGCAATTTACCGGAGTAAGTAACTTTTGCCGGAAAGGGTAATTCATTACCAGTGCGCAAAGCATAAATGCATTGCATCACTTTCACCCTGATGTTTCGCCTGCTTATCATACAAAAAGAACTTGATTGAGGGCCGCAAATGTAAGGTGAAGGTGCATAGCGCTGCAAGACTGCTTTTGCAATCGTTCGAAAATAGTGCCGGTTTAACAAATCCTGCCCGGCCTGCAAACAAAAGCCCCGCCAAATAGACAGGGCTTTCAATCAGGTGACAATTACTCAAACTCACTGTCTCTGCAAACTGCCATTTATTCGCAACTTTTTGCCGGGCGCCACACTCAGGGTTGCCCCTGGTTGAATGGTGACCGGAACATCCATTATCGCCTCCCCATTGGAAACAGGGTCCACATTTACAATAAAGCCGGAAGGAAGAATGTATGGAGGAATGGTGCTGTTCAGCCAGTTGGCAGAAAGCGACCAATTGCCATTTCCGTTGAAGGTGTACTGGCTGGGAAACAGGTAGCCCACGCCAAAGCCTGATAGACTGCCATTGAATTGGGCTGTAATGTATTTGCCAGAACCAAAGTCAGTTCGTACCGGAGATGGGTTCACCTGGATGTCGGCCAGCGGCACCGCCCCCAAGGTGTAGCTGCTAATGGCGTTTTTGGTTCTTAATAACTGTGTTTCTGTCCATTGGTGGCCGGTAATTATCTGCCAGCCTGCAACCTCAGAACTGGTGTAGTACAAAGTAATTTCATAACTACCACTGGGGTTGTTGTTGGTAGGCACCACGTTGATCGTTTTGTCAAACACATAATTGCCGGTGGTGTTATTGGAGAATGCTTTGGCAGTAATGCCTGCCCGGTCGATGGTCACCTGTGTACAACCGTAATCAAAGCTGGTAAGGTTTTTAATGCGTGCCATGATTTCACCTGCCGTACTATAAACATATATGTCGGCCATAGGCCCGAGGTAATAAGTGTTGGTGGTACTCAGGTTGGTGGCAATGACGGTACCCGTAGATTGCCCTTTCACTCGCAATACAGGGCGCAAATAAATTGGGCCAGTGTATGAATTAAAGATTGTGTCGGGAACAGCATCGCAAAAACTATTATTTTTTCTCCTCCACAATGCAAATCCTCCAGCCTTCACGTCTGTAGATTTTACTACATCAACTGTGTTGATGCCATTGGCAGGGGTTGTCGCTCCATTGTCAAAACAGAATTCCACTATTAGATTGGACGTTCCGTCCCAATAAAAAGGTGTTTGCAGTGTGAAATCATTTGCCCCCAAAACAGTGGAATAATTGCTGCCGGAATAAGCTGTTGTAGTGCCACTTTCGAATGCTGAGGTGATGCTTGTTGTTGTTGTGTTTTTCAGTTTGATAGTCACAGCCTCATACACGCCGGTGGTATTCTTTGAAGAAATATCAAAACCAATAGAGGTAAGGTTTCCAGGCGAAATGCCTGAAGCCTGCAACTCGGCTGCTGTGTAAAGCATTTGTGTTTTTGAATCAGTGTAATTTCCGCGAAAGGGTTGGCTCATCGTGGTAGTATTGTCAATGCTACCCACCACAAAAGTTGTCCCCGCTCCTGCCTGCGGGGCTACATCATTGTCCGTAATTGCAAATGAGCACGATTGGGGGCCGGTGCCTGTTACTGCATTGGTAGCTCCACCTAATGTGTAGGCAAGCGTGAGGTATTCCGTGGGCTCAATCATGCCATCATCGTAAACCCGTATGGTAACGGGTTTGGACGCGGTGGAACCGCTGGCAAATGTGGCCACATTGGAAGGTGTTGTGAAACTTCCGGTGGTGGTAATGTCAAAATCCTGGCCCTGCACAGCAGTGCTTCCGGCCTGCACCTGCAGAGTGGCCGTTGCATCTCCTGTGGGCGCATTGGCAATCGTCAGATTAACGGTATAGTCTGTGTATTTACGGCAATCAACGGTGTTGCTGCCACCTTCTGCGCCAAGAACCTTGGCTGATTGAAAATTAATAGCCGGTGTGGAAACCGCCGGCACGGATGCCGTAAATAAACCCCTTCCATGAGTGGCTGCAGAAAGAACTCTTGTTTGCGGGCTGTATTGCAACATATCCACCCGCACATTGGCAAAACCACTGTTGGTGGCGGTCCAGGATGTGCTTGCTCCATTCAGGTTGTCTGTGCTCCACACCCCCAACTCAGTGGCCAGAATGGCCCAGGCCGAATTGCGGGGGTCAAACATGGCCCAACGCACCGGCATATCGGGCAAGTTACCTTCCACGCTTGTCCACGATGTGCCTCCGTTCTTTGTTTCCCAAACACTGTTCACCCCGTAGTTGCTGAAAGTAACCAGCATGTGGGCTTCGTTGGCCGGGTCCACAGCCACACAGGAAATAGAACCGGAAATGCCCTGGTTGAAAATGACGTTGCCGGCAGCGCTGGAAACGGAATTAGCGTTATCGACTAATACAACCGTGCCAATATCAGTACCGAAATATACCCGGTTTGCCACAGAGGGAGATACGCAGACGTGTGTTACTTTACCACCGTTGAATCCTGAAACGGGCACCGCGGCGGTAGCCCCATCTGTTGCCGGACTCAGGTAGCGGAAAAATGTTCCTGAAGTATTGCCTGCATATAGAATGTTGGCGTAGTCATCATAGTCAGTAGGGTTGATGAATCCACCGTTGTTATTCTTGGAACGGCTGCTAAATGATGCCCCACCGTTTGTAGAAACATAATAGTTGTTGTACACGTATGCAGTTATCTGGATGTTTGGCTCGTTTTGGTCAATATGGCAAAACGCTCCGTCCCCGC
>JBBIOQ010000048.1:0-10124 GCA_037443285.1 Sphingobacteriales bacterium
TGCCTACAGACCAAAGCTCCGTCTGGTAAAATACCAAGAATTATTGAATTTTTTAATAGATACAGGAAAGGTGTTACTAGTGACGCTATTAATATTTTTTATCTGTAAGAATTAGCGTCAACTCTTTGGAAGGATTAAAATTTCTTTATAGCAGTATGCACTGATGGACTTTAGAGGGAAATGATGAGAATACTACCTGCCAACCGTCACAGCCAACCAACTGCTAACGCCAACCTACCACAACGGCAATAAGCTTCCTGTGTTATAAAGCTGATTTCATAATGCAATGATTAACGCCGGTCCTTGTCAATAACAACTATTTTTGCCGCTACAAAAAAAACAGAGGAGTTATGAGCAAAGGACCCATCAGCCAGTTTATTACCCATCATTACCGCCATTTTAATGCAGCAGCTTTGGTGGATGCAGCCAAAGGCTACGAAACCCACCTTTTGGAAGGTGGTAAGATGATGATTACACTGGCAGGCGCCATGAGTACCGGTGAGTTGGGCATTAGCCTGGCTGAAATGATTAGGCAGGATAAGGTGCACATCATTAGTTGCACCGGTGCAAACCTTGAAGAAGATGTGATGAACCTGGTGGCGCACAGCCATTACAAGCGCATACCCAACTACCGTGACCTGACACCGCAGGAAGAATGGGACCTGCTTGAAAACCACTACAATCGCGTAACCGATACCTGCATACCTGAAGAGGAAGCATTCCGCCGCCTGCAAAAGCACCTGCACCGCCAGTGGGCTGAAGCAGAAGCTAAAGGCGAACGCTATTTTCCGCATGAGTTTTTGTACAAAACCGTACTCAGCGGCGACCTGGAGCAGTACTATGAAATTGACCCGAAGGACAGTTGGATAATTGCTGCTGCGCAAAAGAATATTCCCATTGTAGTTCCGGGTTGGGAAGACAGCACCACCGGCAACATCTTTGCCAGTTACGTAATCAAAGGTGAACTGAAAGCCAGCACAGTGAAAAGCGGCATAGAGTACATGGTATGGCTGGCCGACTGGTATCGTCACAACAGTGGGGGCAAAGGCGTTGGTTTCTTCCAGGTGGGTGGCGGCATTGCCGGCGATTTTCCCATTTGCGTAGTGCCCATGATGTACCAGGATTTGGAGTGGCACGATGTACCATTCTGGAGTTACTTCTGCCAGATTAGTGACAGCACCACCAGCTATGGAAGTTACAGCGGGGCTGTGCCCAATGAAAAAATTACCTGGGGCAAACTCGACATACACACTCCTAAGTTTATTGTAGAAAGCGATGCTACCATTGTAGCGCCACTAATGTTTGCGTATATTCTGGGTTGGTAGAAATCTACCTGTCCAGGAAGCTGTAGTGAATCATAACAGTGAAGACTTTGGGCAGGTTGAAATTTCCTTAACTGTCATTCGGTTTTTCATTTTTCAAATAAGGCTTCATGCATTCACATTTTTTGTGAGTTGGCGGAGGCCGCATTTTTTCCGCATCTTTGACGGCTTGCCTGAAATGCGGACAGGCACTACCATCATGAATACAAGAACCGAAGAACTATACCTCGAAGCCGAAGCCGACATCCGGAATTCCAATTTCCATGAGGCTTTCCGTAAGTACGAAGAAATTTTGTACGAGGAGCCCGACTATGCACCTGCACACAATTCGCTGGGATGGATTTATAAAACACAGTTTGAAAACTTTCACAAAGCTGAAATTCATTTCAAGGCTGCCATTGCTGCCGATGCGCTTTACCCGCATCCTTATTTTCACCTGGCCAGCATCCTGGTTGACCTTGAACGATACGAAGAATTGAAAGAATTTCTTGACCGCTGCCTTGGTATCAGAACAGTTGACAAGAGCTGGGTTTATTTTCGGTATGGAATGATCAATGAATTGCGTGGGCAGTACAACGATGCCATGGAATGGTACCGCAAAGCGCTGCTGCAATCAATGAACAACGACAAAGTGAAAGAATACCAGGCCGATATTGAACGATGCATGACCAAGCTAAACATCACCAAACAAAAAGAACCATGGTTCCGCATCTTCGGCAAGAAATGATGCACTGTTTTGTTGAACATTGCAAGTGCGCAAGTTTGTGATATTAGTCAAAAATTTAAGGAATACACATCACGTGAATAAGATGGCATTGATTTTGCCATACACTAACTATTAGATTTGATAAACGCTGCCATATGAAATCTTCCACCAGGCCAATCACTATCCTCCTTATTGTCTTCGTACTGCTGCTAGTTACCATTTATGGTGTTGCAGCTATTGTGAGCTGAGCCACTCTTCCAATGTAATCTCAAACCAGTACCCTTGATGCATAGCATCAAAAGGATGTTCACGCACCTGTGTCAAACCCAGTTTCCTGAGCACTTTGATCGATGCAATATTTTCTTTTCGAACCTGAGCAGTGATACACTGCAAGCCCAACTGCTGAAATCCATAAGCAAGGCAGGCTTTGGCAGCCTCTGTCGAATATCCTTTGCTCCAGAACTGTTTCATCAGGCGGAAACCTACGTCAGTTTGGCCGTTGTCTTCATGAAACTTCAAACCGCACCATCCTAAAAACCTGCCGTCTTCTTTTCTTATTACTGCCCAACGGCCACGATTGAACAAACGGTATTGCTCATACCCAGCAAGAAATTGCCTTGCGTCATCCTCACTGGCAAATGATGCATCACCTGTGTACCGGATTACTTCTTCGTCAGCATTGAGCGTATAAAAGTCACCGGCATCATCCACTGTCATTTCACGCAACCAAAGGCGGGGCGTTTCAAGCAGATATGTAGCAGGCCGGTTTACCATCAGGCGCACCCGATTTTCCCTACCCTGTTAGCATGTCTTCCACCTTCAAAGGCAGTGTTCATAAAGGTTTCAATCATTTGCAGTGCGTAAGGCAAGGCCACAAAACGTGCAGGCATGCAAATGACATTGGCATCGTTGTGCAGCCGAACCAGCTTGGCTACTTCGTTATCCCAGCAAAGACCAGCTCTTATGCCCTGGTGTTTGTTGGCCGTAATGGACACTCCGTTTGCACTGCCGCAAAAAAGGATGCCGAAACTGCATTCACCATTTTCTACCGCAGCTGCTGTAGGATGTGCAAAATCAGGGTAATCAACCGAAGAAGTTCCATGCGTACCAAAGTCACGGACCTCATAACCTTGTTCCTGCAGCCATTTTACCACTGCGTCTTTGTATCCAACACCTGCATGGTCGGCGCCAATGGCAACAGGTTTTGATTTATCGAACACCATATAATTAATTTGATGTTTATAATTTCGAGTTTACGGTTGTTTGTTCTTCGTTTTCAGAAGAAATCCGCATCCCTTGAAATAATCATTAGCTCCATTCTTCCTCTTCCTGCTTTGCCCTTGTTTTTGCCACATGCCTCGATACCAGGATGCTGAATTCATACAGCAGCACCAGTGGCGTCACCACAATCATCTGGCTCATCCAATCGGGGCTGGGCGTAATAACAGCAGCAATCACCAGCAAGGCTACATAAGCATAGCTCCTGTATTCCTTAAGGAAACCAGGTGTTATCAGTCCAATGCGGGTAAGCACATAGCTTATCACAGGCAACTCAAACGACAGGCCGCTACCCACAATGATATCAACCAGGTTGTCAATATAATCGTTGAGTACAGGCTTGGTTTCAATAATGTTTTGTGTGCCGATTTTATAATTGGCAAGAAAACTGAATGTAAATGGTGCAAGAAGAAAATAACCAAAGGCCACACCGGTGAGAAAGAAAAAACTTACAAAGAAGATAGCGCCTCTTGTGTTTTTTGCTTCATGCGGCTTCAATGCAGGTTTTATGAAACGCCATACCTCCCAAAACACGTAAGGAAACGCTACAATGGCGCCGCTGACAAATGCAATAGTAATACTGCTGATAAACTGTCCACCAAAGGTGGTGGTCTGCATTTTTACATTTGGAGCTGGCAGGCAAAGTGCATCGCCGGCACCCATCTTATGACCCAGGTTGCAAAGCCAGTTGTAGGTTACAAATCCTTTTTCAATAGGACCGAAAATTACCAGGTCCATTACCTTGTCGATGTAAATAAAAACAACAATGGCGGCAATGAGGATGGCTATTACTGAGCGAACAATATGCCACCGCAGTTCTTCGAGGTGGTCAATAAAGCTCATTTCAGCGCCTTCGGCTGCTCCTTCGTTTCTTCGCTCCAATAATTTCAGCGCCACTGATGATTGATTTTAAGACGGGCAAAGGTAAGGATTGGACTATATGCCATTCCGCGGATAAATGTGGCGACTAACCTTTAACATTCCATCACCTGTCAGCCCACCGCCATGGCGGATTTGAGGCCACTATTTTTTCAAAAACGGGGCATTGCGCATCGTGGGCACCCGGCAGGTACCCGGTACTCATTAGAAATTCGTTGACTATTTCACCTCCGGTAAACCGGAAAGTTTTTCTGAAAAGTTTTGTCCATTCTTCTTTCGAAAGCGGATGCTGCAGGTCGAGCCATTGCCTGAATGAACCATGCTCCCTTTGTAATTCCAACACTACGTTCGCATTGAAAATGGCGGCCTCCACCTTGAGCCGGTTTCTGATGATGCCCGCATCACCAAGCAAACGCATTCTGTCTGCTTCACCATATGCAGCAATGCGGCTCACATCAAAATTATGGAAGGCATTTCTGAAGTTTTCCTGCTTCTTGAGAATGGTAGTCCAGCTAAGCCCTGCCTGGTTGATTTCAAGAATTAACCGCCCGAACAATTCATTGTCATCAAAAAGGGGAAAGCCATAATGATGGTTGTGATACACCTGGTGCAGCAGGTGTTCATCGCCCGATAGACCGCTGATAAATTGGCAATAAGATGACATGGAATGAAAAGGTTCAGAGCACTTTCATTTTGAGCAATTCAATACGGGTATCGCTCATGTTCAGTATTTCAAACTGGTAATGATCGATGATTACTTTTTCGCCCTGCTTTGGAAAATTGGCGTGATGGTTGATAACAAAACCAGAAATGGTTTCCGATTCATCTTCATCAAATTCCAACTCGTATTTTTCATTGAGATAATCGAGTTCGAGGCGACCACTAAACATATATTCATCATCGGAAAGTTGCTTTTCAACAAATTCTTCGGTGTCGTATTCATCATGAATTTCGCCAAATATTTCTTCCAGCAAATCTTCCATGGTCACAATGCCGGCAGTACCCCCAAATTCATCTACCACCCAGGCAATGCTTTTATGTTCACGGGCCAGTTTACTCATTAAATCAGTTACTGCCATTGTTTCGGGCACAGCCGGTATGGGCAACAGGATGGAATCGATGCTTTGCGGGCTTTTGAAGAGATCAAGCTGATGTATGTAACCAACAATATTGTCAATATTACCATCGTACACCACCACCTTGCTCAGTTTAGTTTCAACCATTTTGTTCACCACATCATTTACTGAGCGCTTTCTTTCCACCCCAACAATTTCTTTCCTGGGAACCAGGCAACTGCGAATTTTCACTCCCGAAAGGCTCAATGCATTTTCAAACAATTCCTGGTTAAGTTCTGCATTTTCCTCTTCCGACTCTTTCGTTTGCATGTAGTAATGCTCTAAATCAATCCGGCTGAAAGGACGCTTGGGATCTTCAATTTGCACGTTGAACAAATACTGAAGAATCCAGTTGCTCATGCCCACAAACATAATGCTGACGGGGTCGAATATCTTGTAGAAGAAACTCATGAGTCCACTGAAGAAGTTCAGTACCGTATCATTTTTTGCGCGAAAAATGGCTTTGAAAAAGAATTCAACCAGCAATACCAAAAGCGCCGAAAGAAATACTTCTACTACCAACTGAAGTGTACCTGAATGATCGAGATTATTGATGCCGGTAATTTTCCAAACAGGCGCCATCAGTTCGCCCATTACTAAGCCATAAGCCACCAGGAAAATGTTGAAACCAATGAGGCAAACTCCAATAAAACGAGAAGGATTTTCAAGAAAGCGGCTGATGGTAATTCCACTTGCCTTGCCTTGTTTCTTCTTGAGTTCAATGCTCAACTTGTTGGCACTGATGAATGCAATTTCAATGCCCGAAAAGAATCCAGTGAAAATTAACGTAGTAATGAGTAGTGCCAAATACATGCGGGGGCCTAAGCGATTGGTTCAATCAAATGTAAGCAACTCCGGCATAGAACCTAAATACAACCGTATGTTCGGCCAGTTGAAGCATTTGCGCCAAAGACAACAAACTGAAAAAACAGCAAAGGATTGCGCTACTGCTTTGGAACTGGTTTTGCTGCCGTAGTATCAGTAACAATTGTTGGAGCCGTGCTATCCTTTTGATTGGGTAATACAATGCTGCCGGCAGTGTTTCTGATGGTGTATTTGCTAAAATCACTTTTTGCCCAAAACCCGGTGCCCCTGATGTGTTGTTGTGGTGTACGGATAAGCACAGAATCGTCCGTGTAAAAAGATTCCTGCATTTGGTCCCACCACAAGGTTTTGCAGTCCAGTGTGTCGCCACTTACATTGCGTACTAACACGCTGTCTTTCAGCAATACTTTTCCCAGCACTTCGAAGTATCGGGCATAGCGTGCATCCACTGTACTTTCCACCCGGTGCAGCGAATCATAAAAATCTACATGAATGGTTTGCGGAAAAGCAACATACTGTGTATCGGCTTTCACTCGCTGCATGACCGGTGCGGTAAGCGTGGCTTTGATAACGGCAGCCTGACTGTAAATGGCCTTGATGTTTTTGCCTTCTTCCACTTCGATCACTTTTCGGCTCAGGGTATCTATCTCCTGCGGATTGTTTTCACAACCGAAAATGGCCAGCACCACAAGCAGAAAAATATAATGGAGTATCCGGCGCTGCATGATGGCAGGATGATTAGTCGTATTTATGCTTGATGAACCAGAGGTCGGCAAGGTTGAGACCAAAGTTTATCCTGAAAAAGTTTTCAGAGAGTGGCGAGTTGCTGTTGCCGCGATGGCTGTATTCAAAAGAGAGATTAATAGCGGTATACTGGTTGCTGTAAATATTGTAGCGGCGAATGGGCAATCCCAAACCGGTAGTTATGCCCCACAGAGGCAATTGTTCTCCGTTTGCAACAACCAGGTCCTTTCCGGTAAAGAATCCGGCACGATAGGTAACTCGCTTGGCGTAGTTGTTGGCATCGGTAGCTGCCGGAACAATGTAGCCGCCAATCCGAATAATTTCAGAATTGGCCACCTGGTCCTTTTGCCCAAAGAACCTGTAATCATCCCACATTCCTTTTTCATATTCTCCGCCTATCATCCATTTTCCTTCCTTTTCAAAAGACAGTCCGGTAGTTAGACCGCCAGGCAATATTATCGTTCCTTCTTTTGACAACTGCCGCTGTACCACATCAATAGAATCAATGCCGGTGGAGCCAAAATTAAATGTCTGTCGAAGGATATCCTGCTTGGCCTGTACAGTTCCGCCCATCATACCATTGGCTCCAATCCTGGCAAAGGTTTGCTTACCCAGTTTCAGTTTATACTGTATACCATAGTCGAAGCCAAAATGCTGAAACGATGTTTTTGTTTGCTGGTAGGAATTGAGGTAATAGACAGAATCATTTATAAAAGTGCGCTCCGAGTTGATGTCCTGCTGGCCAAAAAGATAGCCAAGGTTGAATCCCACCGACAAGCCTTTTACCCTGAACCCCATGCCAATGTACGCTTTGTTAGCGCCGCCATTTCCGCTGTAGTATGCATTGGTGCTGTCTATTCCTGCAAGCCTGGTTCGTTCCAGTATGCTATAACTAATGCGTGTGTAAGGCTTCAGACCAAATGCCAGGCCCCAGTATGTGTTGCCTTTCTTATCCTTTGCCAGGGGAGCCCCAAAAGCCATGTAGTTAAACGTCAGGTTGGCGGATTGGCTGCGGTCGGTTTTCTGCTGATTGTAAAGACTTCTGATTTCTGTTTCGATGCCCACATCAAAAGTGACGGTTTGCAGGGTTGCATAGGATGCAGGGTTAATGAAGTTCACGGTCTGGTAATCGGCATAGCAGGTAGCCACGTTGCCCATGGCCTTATTCACAACATTTCTGCTGTTGTATAAATCACCTAAAGCGTACCTGGAGTAGGGCGAATTTATCTGACCGGTTGCACTCAAAGCAAAAAAAATGGCAAACATAATTGCCATCGACCGCACCAAACATCTACAAGTTAAGGTCACAAATTGCATATAGTCCTTTGAACAATAAATCGGGGTCGGCAAATATCAAGTTTTTGAGGTGGGGGGCCAAATGCACCATATCCCCCCCGGTTAAAAGCACGTTAAATGCCCCATACCGGTTATTGTAGGCATCTACAATGCCATCAATCTCTTTTGCCAGGCCCAAGACTACGCCACTTTGAATATTGGTTTTTGTATCGTAACCAACGAGTGGCACATTCCATTCAGGATCGACAATAGGCAGTTTGGCAGTAAATGAATTGAGCGCCCTCATCCGCATTATCATGCCCGGACTGATACCACCCCCCAGAAACTCATTTCGGGTATTTACGAAATTGTATGTAACCGCAGTTCCGAGTCCTATCACCAGGTTGTTTTGGTTGGGATGGAGCAGCACTGCTGCAGCACAAAGTGCAAGCCTGTCGGCGCCAATGGTTTCCGGTTTACCAACCGGGGTGGTAAATGGAAGTTTGCTGGAAGCATTGAGTAAATGGCAATTGGTTTTTGTGCACAGCAAAGATTCAACACCGGCAGAATGATTGATAACAGAAGAAAGGATGCTCCTCGCAGGTTTAAGTTCGTTGACCATGGTTTGAAGAACCGCCTCGGGATCGCCATCAAGATACCTTACTTCACGCAGTACACTTCCTTCAAAGTAGGCAGCCTTTTGTCGGGTATTGCCAAAGTCGATGCAAAGCGTGGTTAAAGCGGCTGCAGCCATGGTATTGAAATTGTGATTTCAAACCTATATGAATTGCGACGAAATTGTGCCAGGTATCTAAAAAAGATTGGCCTCTGTTGAAACAGAGGCCGCAACCAAAACTAACTGCTTATGAGAAAATTCTTGCTTTTGTCGTTCTTTAAATATCAGACGAGGAATTGTGCTTCAAGTTACATCGCCCATTGTTAATTTATTCTAAACCTTCCTTCGTCAATTTTCAACACTAATCTACTCCTTCTAAATCACATTACAAATTTCGGGTGATTTCTTTGATAAATGTCAGAAATATTTTCTGATTAACCGCCATTTAACACAGGTTCTTTAAGGATTTTGCAAGGCTTAAAACAATAGGGATTTTTTAAATTTTTTGAATTACAATTTCCTCAGTTTCCTGTAAAAACCGAAGCCCTAACCAGGAACCTTTTGAGCCATCAAGACTGCATTTTATTACCATGCAGAATTGATGATAGTATGTATTCATTGAGGTCTTTCGCTATTGATCACCCTTAGTTCATGTTGGCCATTTTTTCTGCATTTTCTGCTAACTGCAGGGCTTCAATAAATTCATCTATTTCGCCATTCAAAACTGCGTCAAGGTTATAAACCGTTAGTCCAATGCGGTGGTCCGTCACCCTGCCTTGCGGAAAGTTGTAGGTACGGATCTTGGCGCTGCGGTCGCCGGTGCTCACCAGGGTTTTACGCTGGCGGGCAATCTCCTCCTCATGTTTACGCACCTGCTCTTCGTAGAGTTTGGTTCGCAGCATGGTCATGGCTTTTTCACGGTTGCCAAGCTGGCTGCGCTCCGTTTGGCAAACCACCACTGTACCCGTGGGCAGGTGAGTGAGCATCACCTTGGTTTCTACCTTGTTTACGTTCTGACCACCGGCACCACCACTTCGTGCTGTTTCCATTTTCACATCGGCAGGGTTCAGTTCAAAATCTACTTCTTCGGCTTCAGGCATCACTGCTACGGTAGCTGCCGAAGTATGCACCCTGCCCTGCGTTTCGGTAGCAGGCACACGCTGCACCCGATGTACGCCGCTTTCAAATTTCATGGTGCCATAAACATCCTCGCCTTCCACTTCCACCACTACTTCCTTAAAACCACCAACGGTCCCTTCACTTTCGCTTACTACTGATGTTTTCCAACCCTTTTTGGCGCAATAGCGCAGGTACATGTCCAGCAAGTCGCCGGCAAAAAGGCTGGCTTCATCGCCACCGGTGCC
>JBBIOQ010000048.1:10224-28166 GCA_037443285.1 Sphingobacteriales bacterium
TCGGCCAAATTCTTTCTGGTTCGAAACGATGTCGGGATTGGTGAGGGCCACACCCACCTGTTCAAAACGGGCCTTGATGGCTTCCAATTTATCAATCATAGAAAACGCCTTTGGGGCGGCGAAGGTAAACCTCGATGTTCAAGGTTCAAGTGTTCAATAGTTTAAAGTTCAATAGGGTGGCGTCTTAAAACCCCTGAAGTTTTTGCAAAGGACTCATGATGAGAACTTTTCAACGCAGGGCTGCACACTTATCTTTGCCGCCCATGACCGATATTTTAGCTCAAATAGATCACTACAAGGCAGAAATAGCTGCTACTGAAGCCGCCAATACAGAAGCGTTGGAAGCTTTCCGTATTAAGTTCCTGGGTACCAAAGGCATCATCAAGAACCTGATGGGCGAAATGAAAAACGTGCCGAATGAACAGAAACGTGAGTTTGGCCAGGTGATGAATGCCTTTAAGCAAATGGCTGAAGAACGCTACGAAACCCTGAAGGCAGCACTGGAAAGCAGCACCGAAGTCGGTTTCGACTACGACATTACCCTGCCTGGCGACCCACTGCCGCTGGGTAGCCGCCATCCCATAAGCCTGGTGCGCAACCAGATAGTGAACATATTCAAACGCCTTGGCTTTGCCGTGGCCGATGGCCCTGAAGTGGAAGACGACTGGCACAATTTTGGCGCCCTCAACCTGCCGGCCGATCACCCTGCCCGCGACATGCAGGATACCTTTTACATTTCGCAAGACCCTGCATGGATCCTGCGGACACATACCAGCAACGTGCAGATCCGCGAAATGGAAAAAGGCAAATTGCCCATCCGCCTCATCATGCCGGGCCGTGTGTACCGCAACGAAACCATCAGCGCCCGGGCCCACTGCTTTTTCCACCAGGTGGAAGGTTTGTATGTAGCTGAAAATGTGAGCTTCGCCGACCTAAAGCAAACGCTTTACTTTTTTGTGAAAGAAATGTTTGGCCAGGAAGTGAAGGTTCGCTTCCGTCCCAGTTATTTTCCCTTTACTGAACCTAGTGCCGAAATGGACATCAGCTGCCTCATTTGCGGTGGTAAGGGTTGCAATGTATGCAAGCATACCGGCTGGGTGGAAATTCTTGGCTGTGGCATGGTACACCCCAATGTATTGCAGAACTGCGGCATCGACCCCAACAAATACACCGGCTTTGCCTTTGGAATGGGTATTGAACGTATCACCATGCTTCGGTATGGTGTAAAAGACCTGCGCTTGTTCAGCGAAAATGATGTGCGGTTTCTGAAACAGTTTACGGGAGCGTAGCAATAGTTCGAAAGCTTCCGAGTTCCAGTCCAAACAGTTATCGGAATCACGTCTATGTGGTCACTGGATATTGTTGAATTGGAAACAAAACTATAGTTGAAACGAGAATATACAGAGGCGATATTGTACAATTCTCAGTCCAGCTGCAATTCCCCTTCCAGCAACTCTACGCGAAAATTAATTTTGGCGTTTAGGGCATGAAATACTTTCAGCACCGTATCGAACCTGGCATTGGTGGTATTGTTTTCCAGCTTTGAAATTTGCGCCTTTTGCACGCCAATCATCTTGCCCAATTGTTCCTGAGTCAGGTTTCTGCGTTTTCTTGTTTCTTTAATGGCAGAGCCTAACAACTCAAGCTTGAGCTCATATTCAAAAGCATCCCTAACAGGAGTGCCAATTTTGCCCAGGTGTTTATTCATCATGGTTTCAAGCGAAACCGTTTTCATTTTTTTACTCGACATACATACTATTTTTTCTGATTCAGGTATTGGGTTCGGATGCGCTCAGCCCGTTCTATATCGGCGCCTGGTGTTTTGCCTGTCTTTTTGATAAGACCGTGTGTTGCTACAACCAATGTTCTTTTGCCCGTGGCTGACTTGTCCCAAAAAGCAAAGACTCTGTAATAGGTTTTATTAAAAAGTGTTCTGAATTCCCAAATGTGCTCAGTGAGCTTTTTGAACAACTCGGGGTCGTTGCTGTGTTGTGCCTTACAAATATTGAAGTAAATTTTCCCCTGTGCTTTTTGGTCCAGGCTATCCATGAAAGACACAGCCTCCGGCAAAAATGCTACTTGAAAATTCTCGGGCATGCAGAGACGTTTGAACAAATGTAAAAGTTTCCTTTTAAAGAAACTATAGTTTTTGTAGATTTAGTAGTCTATGGGGCGAGTTATCAGTTTCAAATACAAATGAATGGCTAGCAATAGCTACAGTTTGGTCAACTATCTTACTTGCTAACTTGAGTTTCCTGTACCAGGTTTTATAAGCTTCTTGTAGTTTATCCTTTCCGTCTTGTGAAATAATACAACTGCTACTGAGCACTGATTCTCTATCGTAGGGATGACCAACCGTAATCGACAAATAATTAGAGAGAATATACCTATCACTTTCTTGCATCTTATGCGGGGCAATTAATTTGAACGATACTTTGTCTGTTCCACCCAATGCATCAAGTAGTTCTTTAGCCCTACGACTGGCCATTGCATCATTTTGGTTGTGTTTGGTGATGATTGTCAGTTCAAACTTTTCATCAAGATTCAATGGCATAAATTGTTTCACTGTCGAAATGATGTTGGGCAATTTCTCGTCCATAGCTGCCGAATCCTCCAAAATGTATTTATCTATAATGACCAGGCCATTGCCCTTGTGCGCCACTTTTTTCAACTCGCTTAGTTGAGCGCTGGTTGCATAGTTCGAAATGGTACAGGCAGTGAAAAAATCTTTGAATTCAAAATCCTTGCCGACTATGGCCAATCCAGTTTTTGCAGCCGCCTCGTCGCACTCCGACTGAGTCGAGTTCAGAAAATATGATGCATTACGGTACATTGTCGACTTGGCTAATTGTTTCGCATCTATGAATGCATCTGTTTTGGTGTATCTCGAAAAAGCTGGCACACCATGCTGAAGTCTATTTTGTTTAATAGCCTGTTTAATAATCAGCTCACTAAAGCTGCTGGACAGTTGATTTGTTGCGGCCTTTTTAAACAGCTTTACAGCCTCCCTTTCGTCATAATCAGTCAGCAACTCTCCGCATAAAAAGAGCACTACAATCCGATCCAATGTTTTCAATTCGGCCGGTATGAATTCTCCCGTTTCAGGATTGCCTCTTTTAGCTCTGAAAACAGGTTCGCATTCGTCAATTTTTTGAAGGAATGTTTTGCTCAGATAAACTGTTGGACGTTCCATTAGTTCTCCTGGCTTTTCTTGAGCAAAAAAAGTTCCAATGCAATGTTGTCGGCTTCATCAAAGAAGCCGCTGCCAAATTCACCAGACAGACTTCCATCGGGCAAAATATTAATCTTCTTCACCTGCGGCTCACGGCCACTCACCACATCCGGATGATCAGGCGGATAGAAATAATAGATAACGGTATCCTCTGGTTTGATTTCGCCTTTGGCTGTTAAGTATTGCAATTTACGAATGAGGTATTCGGAATGGGTTTCGATGATGAATTGGGTGTCAAAGTTTTTGGCTGCATCTACAAACAGATCGGCGAGTTTGCTTTGAAGGGCGGGATGAAGGTTGGATTCGGGTTCTTCAACCAAATGCAATCGCCTTTTTTGGTCATCATAAATTCCTTTGACACAAAAACTTTCCAAGAATGTCAATCCGTCTTCGATAGAACTTAAATTCTCACCCGCAATTATTAAGAGAAGGTGAATCAATTTATAAACGCCATATCCTAAATCTGCAATAGACAGGCTCTTTTCGTCTTTTGTTATTATTTGAATTTCGCACCAATTATAATGCTCAACTAAGCCAAGTTTTATTGCTTTAAGACCAGCCATTTCGGTTAGCCATTTGTTCACAAAGTTCAAGCGCATTTCTCTATTATTCTCAGGCAAATATGCCAATTCAGCCAACAGATTTCCTAGGGCTGGGTCATCATAAAGTTCAAAAATCCGTCTTGGTTCTTCTCTATGATTGAAGAAGATTGTTGTTTCTGCCAATTGACGTAAGGGCCGCTCTACACAGCCTAGAAGTGATTCTATGGCAGCTATTATTAATGAGTTTACGCTTTCGTTAAAACCAAAACCATTGGGAATGTTTGGATCGGAATCGTTGAGCAATAGCTTTACTATCACCAAAACCATAGTTTCAGTAATCGGTCCGCCTTTGTCAATTAAAACGACTGATATTTCATCGCGCATTTTGGCTTTTAATGAATCGACATCGTTGAATTGGTTTTCCTTAATCTCATCTAACAAATCGCTAAATATTTCTTGCAGATTCAACAGCCCGCCCAAGTAACCAATTCTTGATTCTTGCTCATTACCCAAAAACCTTTCTGTAACATTGATTGTTGATTGAGTGAGTAGGGATGTTATGGCAACGTCTATTTCACCCATGCCTTTCGTTTTGAGTATGGACTCAATTTCATAACTAATTCCAAATGAATCTTTGAACCGATTAAAATCGGAAAGCAAATAGTGAATATTATCGGGAATATTATAATGGAGGGTGCTTTCACTATTCCTAACATGCAAACAAATTTTATTTTGTTGTATAGATTCAATGGTGGCTAGCAGGGTCCCTACTGCCAATTCCAATTTGATTTCCTTGCCATACGAAGGCGCAAGTTTTTTGGTATTATCCGAGATTGCTGTCGGCGAAATAATAAGAAAGGTTGCAATTAGTGTTTCAGTTCCTTTTAAGGTACAGACTATACCAGTAAGTTTACCTAACCCATTATTAGTAGCGTCATCCTTTTCCAAAACCATTGTTGTCCGGATAATCACATTTGGTTCGAACCAAATTTTCTCAAATGTGAAAATCATTGCCAACTCTTCTTCACCCTTTGGAATTAAGTTGCTATACTTCCCGAAACGCTTGGTGCTTCTGCCGCCACCAATGTTGGCATTTGCTAATTTATATATGTTAATATCCTTAGGATCATCAACAGTTGGCAGCGATTCTTTTAGAAAATTTAGTCCACCAAGAATACTACTCTTTCCACTACTGTTTGTTCCAGTCAAAATTGTAATTGGAGCAAATTCGAAATCTGTCCATGCTTTAAATACTCTAAAATTTTTCAGACCAAAGTTTTTAAAATGCGCTTCCATGTTATATTTATTGATTTAAAAAAACAGGGTTCACTTGCTATTATTATCACAGTGTATACAAGAGTTTGCTTGCCATGTAGATAATTCCATTTCCACCTTATGGTGCACAATTTGGTAAACCACTATTGATGCCAGTTGAAATGGCAACTTTCGCACATAGTTACTAATTCGGCATCGGCATACTGCCAGGGTAGGCTCCCATAAATATACAATCTATGATGAACGTGCATGCGCCTATGCTGGTTGGCTACGCAATAAATAACGGGGCGAGGATCATAAATTTTGAACGATTGCAGGCCTTCTTCATTTACAAAAAACACTGTTCGGCTTTGCCAGTGTTGCGGTATTTCCACTTCGTGCGGCATGGACACTCCGGTTTCAAAGTGGAGCCATAGTATGGTTTCCCCTTTGTGGCACACACTACAGCAATAATGGTCTCTATCCAAAATGGCTGCACGCTTATTGTTCCATTCAATGGTCAGCAATAAGTCTGAATAGTGCGGCTTACCATTTTCCCTTGCGAGTATTTCATGATATGGCAGGTATGCAGTCATTGATGATTTCTCATACAAACCTCCACCCCACCTGCGAACGTTTGGTTCGCATATCTTTACCCCATGTTATCTAACGACCGGCGGCGGCATCTCCGCCTGCCTATTATAGACCGCTGCCTGCAAGCATCCGGCACCCGATGGAGTGCCCGGCAGCTATTGGAAAAAGTGAACGAATACCTGCTGGAATGCGACCAGGCTCCGGTAACCATCCGTACCATTCAGAAAGACCTGGCCTACCTGGAAAGCCTGCCTCACAACCCTGCTCCTCTGGCATTTTCCGACAGCGGCCGGGTCCGCTACTACCATTATTCTGACAGGGATTATGATCTTGAAGCACCTGCTGTAAGTGCCGACCAGGCCTTTGCCCTCGAAATGTCGTATGCCGTGCTGAAGCAGTTAAAGGGCTTTCCGATGATAGAGGAACTCCGCAAACTGCGCAGGAAACTGGAAAAACAAGTAGTAAATCTAAAGTCAGGCGGCTACCCCATGCTGCTTTTCGAAGCCAACCCCAACCTGAAGGGGATTGAACTGCTGGAACCTTTGTTTGAAGCCATTACAGCCGGTACAGTATTGCAGATTTCCTACCTGCCGTTTGCCACAGACTCTCCCATCGAAAAAACCATTCATCCTTGGTGGCTCAAGCAAAGCAATGCAAGATGGTTTCTATTTGGCTGGGATGACCAACTGA
This sequence comes from Sphingobacteriales bacterium, assembly GCA_037443285.1. GTDB lineage: Bacteria > Bacteroidota > Bacteroidia > Chitinophagales > Chitinophagaceae > Phnomibacter. Next base: position 16,537 of record JBBIOQ010000048.1, read on the forward strand.
AACGGCTTGACAATTCACCTTTGGACAGAATATTGAGCATAAGCCCGTTATCCCTTGCATATATACCCAACTCAAGCCTTGACCCGCTGGGTTACTTTGAACCATTGGTTGGCGTTACAAAGATGGAGGGAGAACAACCGGTGACGGTGCTCCTTAAAGTGGCTGAAAAAAGGGCACACTATATTGTAACCAAGCCTATTCATCCTTCACAGTTGGAATTGGAGCCTTGCAATGGATATAGGCATTTTCAATTGGAGGCCATCATCAATAGGGAGTTGATGAGCCTGTTGCTATCGTTTGGTGCGGACCTGGAAGTGCTGGAACCAACAAGCCTGCGTGATTCCATGCGTCAGGAAATGCAGGCAGCAGCAGCAAACTACAGCAAGATTTGAAGGCAACAACTATCATTTTTTTGGCTGCCTATGGTTACTCCTTTGGGTAAACCAGCCTTAATGCACCAATCAATGGCAATTGTCAAATGGCCTCATTTTCAAATTCCTATTCATTCTCCATTGCCCACCCTACATCTTTGTTATTATTTTTTCTTTTTTACTCCCTGTTTCCATTTTTCTTTACTTGCGCCCATGCCATGTGAATCCATTCATTCCATTTGCATTTGTGGTGCCGGCACCATGGGCAGCGGCATTGCACAGGTGGCTGCGCAAAGTGGTTACCGCACCATACAGTTTGATGTGAGTGACGCCATGCTTCAAAAGAGTAAGGCGTCCATTGAAAAAAGCCTGCAGTATCTCTGTGACAAGCAAAAGATTAGTACGGAAGAAAAAGACGCCGTTCTGCATCGCATTGTTTTCACCCCCAACATCACCGATTGCAAAGCCGATGTTATCATAGAAGCCATTGTAGAAAAACTGGAAGTAAAAACACAACTCTTCAACCAGTTAGCTACCCTCAACAGCCAGGAAACCATATTTGCTTCCAACACATCCTCACTTTCCATTTCGGAATTACAGCAACAGATTACACTGCCCGAAAGAGTGGCAGGCATGCATTTTTTCAATCCTGCCACCATTATGAAACTGGTGGAAATAGTGAAAGGAAAAAACACTTCCACTGAAGTTACTGACACACTTTACCAGCTTGCAATAATAATGGGAAAGGTACCCGTGCACTGCAACGATGCGCCCGGCTTTATTGTCAACCACATTGCAAGGCCCTATTATCTCGAAGCTATGAAACTGGTGCAGCAGGGTGTTGCCTCAATGGAAACAGTGGACGAAATAATGGAAGCAACCGGTTTCAAAATGGGACCATTCAAACTGATGGACCTCATTGGTATGGATGTAAATTACAGCGTGAGCCAGCAAGTTTGGGAAGCATTGGGTAAACCTGAACGACTAAAACCCGCAGATATGCAAAAGCAAAAAGTGGAAGCAGGTGAGCTCGGCCGAAAAACCGGCCGGGGATTTTACACCTATTGAAGCTAATCGCAGATCCAAAACCTTTTTTTCGGAAATAAATACAGATTGAATTATGAAGCGTTTTTTCTCCTTCCTTCTTGCAGCACTGGTTGTGGGACATTCCTATGCGCAAAAGCGCCCCAACATTGTCATCATCATTTCCGATGACCACGCCTACCAGGCCATTGGCGCCTACGGCAATCCATACCACGCCACGCCCAATATGGACAAGCTGGCAAAAGAAGGTGTGTTGTTTCAGAATGCTGCCGTTTGCAACTCTTTGTGCGGGCCGAGCCGGGCAGGTTTGCTTACTGGAAAATACAGTCACAAAAATGGTTTTAAAGACAACCACTCCACTTTTGATGGCAGCCAGGATTCTTTCATCAAACAACTGCACAACGCAGGTTACAGCACCGCATGGATTGGCAAATGGCACCTCGAAACAAAACCACAGGGTTTTGACTATTGGAAAATTTTGCCTGGCCAGGGAATCTACTTCAATCCATCATTCATCAATATGGATTCTACCCGTGAAAAAGTGAAGGGCTACGCAACAGATATTATTACTGATATCAGTACGAAGTGGCTAGACCAGCGTGATACATCGAAGCCATTTTGCATCGTTATTGGCCACAAAGCCACGCACCGTACCTGGATGCCTGACACTGCCGACCTGCGTGCATATGATAATGTCACATTTCCGCTGCCCGCTAATTTTTATGACAACTACGAAGGCCGATATGCCGCAGCACACCAGGACATGACAATTGAAAAAACCATGCGCCTTGGCTACGACCTGAAGATGAATCCTGACACCGGTTATGGCAAAGAAAATTTTCTATCCATGAACCCTGCGCAGCGTAAAGCCTACGACAATTATTATAATCCTATTCGCGAAGAGTTTGACAAACTCCATCTTACCGGCAGGGCACTCACCGAATGGAAGTACCAGCGTTACATGCGTGATTACTATGCCACATCGCTTTCACTCGACAGAAATGTAGGTCGAATGATGCAGTACATTAAAGACAAAGGCCTTGAAAGTAATACCATATTTATTTATACAAGCGACCAGGGATTTTACCTTGGCGAACACGGATGGTTCGACAAAAGATTCATGTATGATGAATCGTTTAAAACGCCGCTCATCATGCGATACCCGCAGCAAATAAAAGCCGGCGCAAAAGAAAGCCAGCTGGTGATGAACATTGACATTGGACCCACCATGTTGCAGGCTGCAGGCGTTCCCATTCCAAAAGACATGCAGGGCATTTCACTCTGGAATATGCTTACCAAAAAACAACCATTGCAACGTGACGCCATTTACTATCACTACTACGAATTTGGTGAACACCAGGTTCGACCTCACTTTGGTGTTCGTACAAGCAAATACAAAATCATTCGCTTTTATGGCGACCATGATGCTTGGGAACTGTATGACCTGGTAAAGGACAAAAGCGAAATGCATAACCTTTCGGATGATGCTGCTTACAAAAAAGTATTTACTGAAATGCAACAGCGCCTCCTGAAAGCAGCAGTGCAATATGATGACAGCCTCGCCATTGATTTGCTGAAGAAAGATATGCTGCAATAATGCGGCAAACACTTTGCACCAGCTAATTGCATTTATTTTGTTCGAACTAAAATGAAACCCATGGTATTGGTTACCGGCGGAACAGGTTTGCTGGGCACACATCTCATACTTGCATTGCATGCAAAAGGCATTGCAGTAAGGGCGTTGTTCCGCTCTACTATTCCCGATGAGGTAAAGGAAAAAGCCGAATGGGTGAAGGCTGATGTACTTGATATTCTTCTATTGGAGCAAGCCATGCAGGACATCAAACAGGTGTATCATGTTGCTGGCTTTGTGAGCTTTCTTCCACTGGACAAAGCAATGCTGCACAAAATTAATGTGGAAGGTACCGCCAATGTTGTGAATGCATGCCTTGATGCAGGAGTGGAGAAACTTGTACATGTTAGTAGTGTGGCAGCTTTGGGACGCATCAGGACAAATGGAATGATCGATGAGAGCATGAACTGGACGGAAGAAACCAGCAACAGTGAATACGGAAAAACAAAATACCTGGCAGAATTGGAAGTGTGGCGTGGTGTAGGCGAGGGTTTGAATGCAGTAGCAGTAAACCCAACCATTATTATTGGAGAGCATGGCAATTGGAACAAAGGTTCCATGCAGATATTTCAATCGTTGCACAAAGGATTTCCATGGTACAGTATGGGTCAAACAGGATTTGTAGATGCCAATGATGTTGCCGAAGCCATGATACAACTCATGCAAAGCGACATCAGTGGCGAACGGTTTATTATCAGTGGTGAAAATATTTCCTACCGCGATTTCTTTTTCATGGTGGCTGATGCTTTTGGTCAGAAGCGTCCATGGCGCATGGTCACGCCTTTTAAAGCAGCCATTGCGTGGCGTATTGAAAAACTGAAAAGCCTGTTGTCGGGCAAGAGCCCATTGGTGACGAAAGAAACAGCCCGCACAAGCCTTGCTGTGGTGAGTTTTGATAACAGCAAACTGCTGAAAGCTTTGCCAGGCTTTCGTTACAGCCCTATTACCGTTTCAGTAAAACGAATCTGCCATCAATTGCAAACCACTAACTCCAGGCAAGTATGAATGGAAAGAAATGAAATGTTTTTCCTTTTTGAAAAATGCAGTGCATCATGCTAATAAAATATTTCGCACACAACAATGAAGGGAATGCATTTCCGTTTTAATTTCACACTCCTCGCAAATTTTTTGCGCATCATTGGTTTCCTTGAATCATACATTCTTCTTACGAAATTCACAGTTACAAACAAATTGTGAATAACTATCGTGCATTAAATTTTTCCACGCTGCTTTTTGTGAACTAATATTGTGTCGGGAATTACTTATCCCGGTACTTACTAACCCATTGTTGGAAATCCCCTGATTAGTCAGGGGATTCATTTTTTCCGGAACTTCTGTTACAACATCTCTGTGATTCTATTGCAAATGCCAATATGGAATACATGCATCATATAACTGCAAGAATATAATCAGTTACTTTTGAATCAGCCACATTGCTTAACTACCTGCACCAATACATACATTCATGAAGCCACACAGAATAATACTTGTACGCCACGGCGAATCAGAAGGTAACATTGATCAGAATACCTATGCCGTTAAGCAGGACTATAAATTGCTGCTGACACCCGAAGGCGCAGCGCAGGCCGATGAGGCAGGCAAAAAACTCAAAGCATTGATCGGCGATGAACGTGTAATGTTTTATGTATCGCCGTTGTGGCGAACACGCATGACCTTTGAACATATTGCCAAACATTTCGACAAAACCTCCTACCGATGGAAAGAAGACCCGCGGCTGCGTGAACAGGAGTGGGGACATTTCAGGGATTTAAAAGCCAACATCCAGATAGATGACGAACGCAACAAATTCGGAACATTTTATTATCGCATCAAAGACGGTGAAAGTTGCGCTGATGTGTACGACCGTGTAAGCGATTTTTTTCATACCCTTTATCGCGATTTTGAGAAGCAGTACTTTCCGCAGAATACTGTACTGGTAACCCACGGCATGACCATTCGTATGTTTTTGATGCGCTGGTTTCACTGGACAGTGGAAGAATTTGAAACACTGCGAAACCCGAAGAATTGCGAAATAATTGTAATGGAGCAGGATATTGCCACCGGCAAATACAAGCTGGTGACAGAACTCAAAAGAAAGAAAGTGAAACCCGAAGACGAGTATCAATGGAATATCCTTGGCAAGAAGCATTCATGATATCCGCTACTGCCGCTCAACAACTTCATCAACTCATTCAGAAAACTTTTCGGCACTATGCTTAAACCGGTTTTGAAGACTGTAATAATTACTTGCATTACATTCTTCTTTGTTGCTGCAGTCATTGCACAAAAAAACAGCCAGACAAATAACATTAAGGAAAAGGCTATCAGCGATATTCAATTGGGCTATGAAATTTATAAGAACACCGCATTGCAGATTTGGAATTATGCAGAGCTGGGCTACAAGGAAAACAACAGCACCGCATTGCTGCAAAAACTACTTACCGAAAATGGTTTCACCGTAGAAGCGGGTGTGGCAAATATTCCCACAGCTTTTGTTGCAACGTATGGCAGTGGCAAACCTGTGATTGGCATTCTTGCAGAGTTCGATGCTTTGCCCGGGCTTGCACAGGAAGCCGTTCCTGAAAAAAAACCAATTGCAGGTCAGCAGGCAGGACATGGATGCGGGCACCATTTGTTTGGAACTGCATCGGCAGCAGCAGGCATTGAACTAAAGAAACTGATGGAGGAAAAGAAGATTGCCGGAACAATAAAAGTGTATGGATGCCCGGCAGAAGAAGGTGGCAGCGGCAAAGTTTATATGGTTCGCGCCGGGTTGTTCAATGGAGTGGATGTTGTAATTCACTGGCACCCCAGCGATGCAAATGCTGTAACTATGACCAGTGCATTAGCTAATAAGTCAGCAAAGTTTCGATTCTACGGAACCTCAGCCCATGCCGCCGGCGCTCCTGAAAAAGGGCGTTCAGCACTTGACGGTGTAGAAGCTATGGATTATATGGTCAACATGATGCGTGAACACATTCCGCAGGAAACTCGTATTCACTATGTAATTACAAATGGCGGCAAGGCACCCAACGTTGTACCCGATTTTGCTGAAGTATATTATTACGTACGCCATCCTAAACGCGACCAGGTCATCAGCATTTTTGACCGCGTAGTGAAAGCAGCTGATGGCGCTGCTCTTGGAACAGATACCAAAATGGAATACGAAGTGATTGGCGGCACTCATGATTTGCTGCTCAATCGTACCCTTGCCGAAGCCATGCAATTAAATCTCGAAAAAGTGGGTGGTGTTACATATTCGGAACAGGAAATTGATTTTGCAAAAAAGATACAGGCCACCTTCAATTTTGCCACACCACCAGCTTCAAATGCTGCCATTGTAAGACCTTTGCTTGAAGAAATGGATGCCGGTGGTGGCAGTACCGATGTGGGAGATGTGAGCTATGCAGTACCCACCGTTGGCTTGCGTGCAGCTACCTGGGCGCCCGGCACACCTGCCCACAGTTGGCAGGCAGTAGCATGTGGCGGAACCGAAATTGGCACCAAAGGAATGATGGTAGCTGCTAAAACAATGGCTCTCACTGGAATTGATTTGTTCACAACTCCGGCACTCATTTCCAAAGCAACGCAAGAGTTTAAGAAAGCGAAAGGCAACTACTCATACAAACCTTTGCTGGGCGACAGGCGACCGGCACTTGATTACAGGGATTGAACATAATGAAGCTCATTTTGCAATAATGCCAACTTGTCGAAGGTTGGCATTATTGTTTGGCTGCATGCAATCGTGTATGCTAAATAATAATAAGATAAGCACAGCTATGCAGTGTAGGTTTGCATTGCCAAATAATATGATTGAATGAAAACGAAAATATTCATGTGCCTGCTTGCCCTGGTAAGTGTGAGCGGGATGAGCGCCCAGGATTTTAACCAGTATGAAAAAAAATTATGGATCAGCAAGGTTGATACGCTTCCTTATCGGATGCTGCTGCCAGTAGGGTTTGATTCAACCAAACGCTACCCGCTCATTCTTTTTCTGCATGGCGCCGGCGAACGAGGAAACGATAACGAAAAACAACTTACGCATGGTGCAAAACTATTTCTGACCGACAGCATACAAACCCGGTATCCGGCCATTGTAGTGTTTCCGCAGTGTGCTGAAAACAGCTACTGGTCCAATGTGAAAAGGACAGAAGATTCCATTACGAAAAAAACAACCTATGAATTTACTCCCGATGGCGATGCAACTGTTGCTATAAAACTGCTGATGCAACTCATGAAGAACCTGGTGGAGAAGCCTTATGTAAAAAAACAACAGGTGTACGTAATGGGGCTTTCAATGGGTGGCATGGGCACCTTCGAAATTGTCAGGCGCATGCCGCAAACATTTGCCGCTGCAATTCCCATTTGCGGAGGAGCCCATCCCGCAACAGCAAAGGAAATAAGGCATACAGCTTTCTGGGTTTTTCATGGAGCCAAAGATGATGTGGTGTCTTACACTTTCAGCGAAGCAATGGTAAGCGCCCTGCAGGAACATTATGATTCGGCAGAAGTTCAATTCACGCTTTACTCCAATGCCAATCACAACAGTTGGGACAAAGCTTTTGCCGAGCCTGAAATGATGTCGTGGTTATTTTCGCACAGCAAAAAGAAATAAATGGCTATACGCAATATCATTTTCGACCTCGGCGGCGTATTTATCGACATAAACTTTCACAAAACAAAAGAAGCATTCACATCAGCAGGCGTGGCTGATTTCGATACGTACTTTCACCAGTCGCACTCCAACCCTTTGTTTGCGCAATTAGAACGTGGTCTCATCAGCCCCGAAGAATTTTATGCAGCATTCAGGAACGAAACGGGACTCGCCTTGACGGATAATGCTATACGGGATGCATGGAATGCCATGCTTGGAGATTTCAGACCTGCAAGCCTTTCAGTTTTGCCCGAGGTGAAAAAAAGCTACAATAGTTTCCTGCTCAGCAACACCAACCAAATCCATTACGAAGGATTCATTGACATTTACCATGAACAAATAGCCGGCGACAATTTCAATGCGCAATTTCACAAAGCCTATTACAGCCACGAAATCAAACTGCGTAAGCCCGATGCCGAAGCGTATGCATTCATTTTGCAGGAAAACATGATTGATGCTGCAGAAACATTGTTTGTTGATGACACGCTGAAGAATATTGAAGGCGCAAAAGCAGTTGGATTGCAGACACTATGGCTGCAGCCCGGTATGCAGTTGGAAGAAACGATGAATGCTTTCTTGTAGTTGGCTAAATCCTTCAATTTTGCGAAAGGCTGTTATCGTTTTTCCTTTACTTCCTCAAAAGGAATGTACTCGCCTTCTACATCAAACTTTGGTTTAGTTGTTGTGCTGTTGCCCGATGAAGCACCTTGTTGATTTTCATCCATCTGTTGCTTCATGTTGTTGAACTGTTGCTTCATTTTATACGAGGTGCGCACAACCGGAATAAGAAAACCGGCAACAAAACGAAAAGCCAGGTATACGAGCAGTATGGTAAATAGATATCCCATTGCGGCGCCAAAGATAAAATGGCAGATTACGCTTGATTGTTAAAGTTGGGCATCGATTTGCTTCTTCATCTGCTTTACGCAAATGGAATTTGGATGTTATGTGTTTGCTCCCCTACATTTGCCCCGGAAAATGAAGCGATAGAAAGGGAACGGTGTCCGTTCCCTTTTGCTTTCTATAATCCCCAACGTATGGACAAGAGTGGCCAAATAGCTTTGCTGGAAAAAATGGTGAACAGCCTGCTGGAATCCGACCCATCGTTTTTTCTTGTGCAGGTAAAAATCAAACCAACCAACAACATCAAAGTTTTTATTGATGGCGACCATGGTGTAACCATTGAAAACTGCATCAAGCTCAATCGTAAATTGTACAGCCAACTGGAAGAAGCTGCCGTTTATCCCGATGGCGATTATTCTCTTGAAGTATCAAGCCCCGGGGTGGGCGAACCGCTACTCCTTCACAGGCAATACCTCAAGAACGCAGGTAGGTTGCTTGAAGTAAAACTCATGGATGACACCACTATTATCGGCGTATTAAAAATAGTTGCCGAAGACCATATTGTGCTGGAAGCAACGAGTGGTAAGGGCAAGAAGGCTGTAACACAACAACACCAGGTATTCTTTACCCAAATAAAAGAAGCAAGCGTTCAAATTCAATTTTAATAACCATCGGCCGTAAAAGCACACAAGGCCGTAAACTGAAAAAAAATGGCAAGTATTAACCTGATTGAGGCGTTCCAGGAATTCAAGGATGCGGAAAATATTGACCGCCCTACCCTGATGAAGGTTGTGGAAGATGTTTTCAAAACCCTGCTGCGCAAGAAGTATGGAAGTGATGAAAATTTCGATGTGATTGTGAATGCTGAAAAAGGCGACCTCGAGATATTGCGCCACCGCGTAATTGTTGAAGATGGCGAAGTGCAGGACCCGCTGGCTGAAATAGCGTACACTGATGCTACTAAAATTGAACCCGACTTTGAAGTTGGTGAAGAACTGTTTGAGGAAATTGACCTCTTCGATTTTGGCCGCCGGGCAATTCTTGCAGCCAAGCAAACACTTGCCAGCCGCATCAGTGATTTGAAGAAGAACGTGCTGGTAAAAAAATATGCCGACCGTGTTGGTGAAATAATCAATGCCGAAGTATACCAGTCGTGGAGAAAAGAAGCTCTGCTGATGGACGAAGAAGGCAATGAACTGGTGCTGCCTCGCAGCGAACAGATTCCACAGGACTTCCTGAAAAAAGGAGAACCTGTGCGTGCAGTTGTGAAAAAGGTGGAAATGAAAAACAACTCGCCTGTTATTATTCTCAGCCGCACACACCCCTCCTTCCTGGAGCAACTGCTCGAAATTGAAGTGCCTGAAATTTCAGACGGACTTATCAATATCAAAAAGATTGTACGTGAGCCGGGCGAAAGAGCCAAAGTTGCCGTAGAAAGCCTCGATGACCGCATTGACCCTGTGGGTGCTTGTGTAGGCATGAAAGGCAGCCGTATTCACGGAATCGTTCGTGAATTGAAAAACGAAAATATCGACGTTATCAACTGGACCAACAACATCAACCTGCTGGTTCAGCGTTCACTCACACCCGCAAAAATTTCTACCATTCGCATTGACCAGGAAAGAAAACATGCCGATGTTTTCTTGCCGGCCGACCAGGTGAGCCTGGCCATTGGCAAGCGTGGAGTCAATATTAAATTGGCCTGTGAACTGACAGGACTCGACATCGACGTATTCCGCGATAGTGAAGGGGAAGAAGTGGAATTCGACATCGACCTCGATGAATTTTCTGATGAAATTGATTTGTGGGTTATTGACGAATTCAAGCGTATTGGATGCGACACCGCCCGTTCTGTACTCCAACTCAGTGCCGAGGAACTGGAACGCCGTACCGACCTTGAGAAAGAAACCATAGCCGATGTGCGCCGAATTCTGGAAGAAGAATTTGAGCGTGAGTAAGCCGATAGGGTTACCAACAACCTTGTTTTTTCATTAACTGATACAAGTTCTTGCACACAGCCGCTTTAAACCAATTAATTTGCCCCCTTAAAGGCAGCCCCAAGTAAATAGAATGTCAGACCTAAAATTACCACGATTATTAGCAGCAGCTAAAGAGTTCAATATAGGCCAGGATACACTGGTGGAATTCTTGGCAGCAAGAGGCTTTCATCGCGATGAGCTGAAGCCTACCGCCAAGCTTACACCCGAAATGTACATTTCCCTTCAGAAGGAATTCCAGAGCGACAAGGTAGCAAAGGCGAAAAGTGACATGATCGACCTGCCGAAGGGTGCCACCGGCGATGCAAAGAAGAGAAAAGAAGACGAAGAGATAACTTTCAGGAAAGAGGAGAAAAAGCCGGCAGAAAAAGAAGCACCAGTACACGTTGCAGAAGCAACACCTGTTCAGGAACCAATAGCCGAGCCTGTAGCCCCGGTGGTAGAAACTGCCCCTCCAGTTGTTGAACCTGTTCAGCAGGAAGAGCCAACAAAGTTGGAAGCCCCTGAAATTGAAATGCCAAAAATTGTCGGGCATATTGACCTTGATAGTATTGACTCAAGTACCAGGCCAAAAAAACCGGCCAAGAAGACTGCAGAACCGCAACCGGTAGCCGAACCAACACCGCAACAGATAATTGAACCGGAGGCAGCAATACCCGTGGAAGAAACCCAGCCCCAGGTTGCCGCGACAGCGGTTACTGAGCATCCAGCAGAAGTGGAAGAACCCGGAACGCCTGTGGTGGAAAATATACAGGCAGAAAAGATTACAGGCCCTAAAGTGGTTGGCGTTATCGACCTCTCGAAAATTGAAAACCGCCCCAAGCCTACCATCGACCACGATGCAGCCAAACGCAAACGCAAACGCATACCCATTACCGGAAAAGAAGGCGACAAAAAACCAGCTGGTCCCCAACAGGGCCCACAGCAGGGTGGCCCACGCCATGCGCTGACCAAACCCGGTGACCGCCGTCCTGGTGCACCACAAAGAGGGGGTGCTCGGCGACATCCTCGACGAACAGGATGCCGCCCCTGACTCGCGGCAAGTGCGGCGTGCCCAGCAGCGAGCAGACCATCGTCAGGTTGCCGCC
>JBBIOQ010000049.1:0-4467 GCA_037443285.1 Sphingobacteriales bacterium
ATCCAGGGGCGGGCACGGGGGCACAGCCCCTACTACCGAATCATTCCACTGGCAAAACGATATTTTTTATCGACGAACTTGGCAGCGGAAGCGACCCTAATTTGGGTGGGGCATTTGCCGAAGTGATTATGGAGGAACTTGCCCGCAAACACAGCATGGGCGTGGTCACCACACACTATCTTAACCTGAAAGTGATGGCCAATCGTGTGCCGGGTGTTATTAACGGGGCCATGCAGTTTGACGAAGAACATCTTGCGCCGCTCTACAAATTGGTGGTAGGCAAACCGGGCAGCAGCTACACATTTTCTATTGCAGAACGAATTGGCTTGCCAAAGCCGCTCATTAACCGTGCAAAAAACCTGGTGCAGGAAGACCATTTTACCCTTGATAAGCTGCTCAACAGAACGGAACAGGATTTGCAACGGCTTGAAACGCGGGAAGCAGAATTGCAGAAGTTGCTGAAAGAGAATGAACGCCTGAAAAGGGAGATGGAACGTGTGATGGACAGGGAAAAACACCAGCAACAGGTTGAGCTATTAAAACAGCAGAATAAACTGCGCGAAGACCAGTTGGTTTACCTGAAGGAAATGGAACGCAAACTGAAAGCTATCCTGGTGGAGTGGCGTAGGTCGGACAACAAGGAGGAATTGGTGAAACTGATGCAGGCTTTGCTTTTCAAACAGAAAGACAAGCAAAGTGAACAGAAAAAGGATAAGAAGATTGACCAGCGCTTTAAAGAAATGGCAGAACCGGTTAGAGAAGGAGATAAAGTGAAAATGAAAAAGAACAGGCAGGTAGGAGTGTTGAAGGAAATCAGGGGAAAGAAAGCAATAGTTCAGGTGGGAGTCATTCCAATTACGATAGATTTAAATGAATTGGTAAAGGTGATCGACATTGCACCAGAAGTAGCAGAATAAAAAAGGCGCCGCTGAAACTTTTTTTTGCCATTTGAATCGCAAAGCTATTTTTGCCGCGGAGAGATGGCAGAGCGGTCGAATGCGGCGGTCTTGAAAACCGTTGACTGTTACAGGTCCGGGGGTTCGAATCCCTCTCTCTCCGCCTTCGAGTTTAGACAAACTCTTCAAAACGCTGAAAATTGTTGGTTTTCGGCGTTTTTCGTTTTGGGCAAAATGCACTTTACACCAATTTTATGCCAGGGTTTTGGTGTAAAATTGGTGACATAAAATCAGGCCTGTAGTAACTTTCTGCAACTTTCTCTTTTCAGACTGTACCGCATAATTGGAGTAGTGCACTTCGACAAGAAGTACCACGGAGCTAGCTTCGATAAGTTTATCGAAAGGAAAGCAGTAAAAATCACACTGTTTGTATTCGCTTGATGTGTAGTATGCGGGAGGGGTAAGGTTACTGTTAACCCAACCACTTTTTCTTCTTAAAATCAGGACTTATCTGTTTTCTTTTTAACTGCTAATAAAATAGTACTAATAAAAAAGTTTTAATATATTTGTGATGCAAGGGGCTTTGACAGCACTGCATTAAGCAGCCAATTGGAAATTCAACTGAATTCATACTTGTGGCAATCCTTGCAAAGTAAACTTCCAAAAATCATAACCGGTTAGGATTGTATCTGCGGATGCACAAAAAATCTGCCGCCGAAGGTGGGGTATTCGAATGAGGGTTGGCTAATATCCAACTCAAAAGAAATCCTGTTTGCCTTCGAGGTAGTAGGACCTGTCGCACAAAAAAGAGCGGTGGTCTTTGGGTATTTATTCTTTAACACTAAAATTTAATTAGTTATGGCAAAGCTTGTTGCACGCTGGCCAAATGAAATGCACACGGCGGTCACTTACGTGCCGTGGGATTTCTACTACCGCATGGCCAAAAAATATGGCATCACTGAAGTTGTCACGGATGAAATAGACCAAAAGGTGACTATGAGGAAGGAGGAACTGCAGGATTTGTATGACGACTACGAAATGTTACCATTTAAAGACAATGAGGATATACGTCGCAATCTCATGTCGATTTTAAGTTGTGAACATTACGACTATGTGACGTTGTGGAGCTACAAAGGCGGTGGATTGGGGTACATATAATTACCCCAGGACACATCAAACAATTGTATTGATCACCAAAAAACTTATTAAACATGACATTACTAACATCAAGTTGGCCAAACGAAATGGTACTAACCAAAATTGCAGCAATCGTACCGGACGCTTTTTTCGACCGGATGGCCGAGAAATATGGTATTACGGCCATTTTCACAGACGATATCGATTATAAGATCGTAATCGAGCGGGAAGATGTGAAAGCGCTTTGCGAGGATTTCGAGTTAATGCCTGACAATAAGCAAAGCCAGGAAATCAGGCGTGAACTTGCCCCCTTGGCCAACATTGGCTATGACTATTACGAAAACGCTACCTTGTGGCAATACTCATCGAAACACCTGGCCGAACTGAGAGAGTTAGGAAGGATATGAAGGACTATTAAAGACCAGGAAGCCGAACTGAAATTCGTTCGTGGGTTTTTTTAATGACAGTTTGAGGGATGAGTGCTCAGCAGAAAAATTGTACTTGTCTATTGAAGATACCGTCGAGAAAATCCATGTTTTTCGGAGCCTAGAATACAATCAGTTCAGGGTGCATATATCACTGGGGGACTTGATACCTGAAGCGTTCATTTCACAATGTCAGACACTCAGTGAAAAGCTAAAAGCCCTGCCGAGGAAACTTTGCACGCATTGAATGATTTTTTCAACTAAGAACCTCCCATCAGCATCACCAGAAACATCATTCTCCCGAGTCAAAAAAAAGCGGTTAAATAGCCCCATTTTTTCTATTTTATCCTGTGTCGGAATATGAGAGGAGTTCAATTTCCTTAGCTCCAATGTGTTAGGCGTTCAAAGAATGGGGCTGGTTTGGGAAAAGCCATTGCTGATAGAGCCCCGGCTTGCCGATTTGAATTATGCCAATGGTGTAGTTGTAACTGAATTTGGAAATGTTCCTGTATCATGGAAAAAGACCCACGAAGGAAACACATTGGATTTCAGTTTCAGCATTCCTTCAGGAACTACCGCTATCATTCATCTGCCAACACTATCAAAGAAAAACACTTTGGTGATGAATGGCAAACTCCTGGTGAAAAATGGAATCCCTCAAAAAGAAGTGCTGCTCGAAGGAAGATGGATTGTTGTAAAAGGTGTTTCGGGAAAATGCTCTGGTTCAGTAACTGCCAATTAGGGTCATTATGAATTGGCATTAAAAATGTGGCATGAACTTTCTTTCTAATTCTATTTTGTTTTGTGACCGTTTCTAGTGTTGTATGCCATATGGTACAGCAACACGCATTACATTTCCTAACCATACTCAAACCTGCAAGTAGCCTGCCGCAAATTTGCCGCAACGTGAAAGTGTTGATTTAAGTTTCGTTAGGAGAACTGCTTATTCTGTTTCAGCCTATTTTTCCGCAAAGGCAGCTTGGCATTAATTACTGTTTGAAAAGTTTCAGGCATCCGCTATCCATACATCGCAGAAAATTAAGGAGTGTCGGCATTGCTTTCATTCTCCAAATAGGTTTATTAGATTTATTGGTCACACGAAATCACTTTAAACAATTAAATCATGAAACACCTGGTTGCATTTATTGGAGTAATGGTGGTAGCCTATGCGGGCAATGCTCAAAATGTTGGTATTGGCACATCATCTCCAACCGAAAAATTACACGTGGTAGGAAACAAGGCTTATTTCCAGACCAATTTTTTTGGAATTGGCACCAATACTCCAACCACCGGCTTTACAGGGTTGGCAATGAAAAACAATGTCAACTCATGGTATGGCATGTACATTGATGCAGGTGCTACTGGCCAGCCATTTTATGGCTATGCGCTGAATGGCATTGCTGTTGCCTATCACCAGTTCAATGGCACCAATCAGCAGTATGAATACTATCATTCCAATGCAGGCATACCTGATTTTCTTATTGCAAACACTACGGCAGCCTTTCCGAACACTATTTTTTGGGAATAGGCACTACAACGCCTACAACCGGATTTACCGGGCTTACATTGAAGAACAATGTGAATTCTTTCTATGGAATGTATGTTGATGCCGGAGCGACGGGCATGCCATTCTACGGCTATGCTTTGAATGGAACCGCAAAATCCTATTTATCATTCAACGGCCCCAACAATTCACTGGAGTATCACCAAACCAGCGATGTTACCCCAGATTTTTATGTCACCGGAAATACTAAGGCGGTATTTAATACAGGATTTGTCGGTATTGGTACCAGTACGCCCACAACAGGATTTACAGGCTTTGCCATGAAATCTTCTGCCAACTCTTATTATGGGAGTTATATAGATGCAGGTGCAACAGGCATACCGTTTTATGGTTATGCTTTAAATGGAACTGCCAGAGCCTACCTGGCATTCAACGGCCCAAACAATTCATTGGAGTATCACCAAACCAGCGACGCTACTCCTGATTTTTATGTCGCCGGAAATAC
>JBBIOQ010000049.1:4567-28089 GCA_037443285.1 Sphingobacteriales bacterium
TGGAGTATCACCAAACCAGCGACGCTACTCCTGATTTTTATGTCGCCGGAAATACAAAAGCCGTATTCAATACAGGTTTTGTGGGTATAGGTACCAGTACGCCCACCACAGGATATACAGGCTTTGCCATGAAATCTTCAGCTAACACATACTACGGAAGTTATGTGGATGCAGGTGCAACAGGCATACCGTTCTATGGTTATGCATTGAATGGAGTAGCTATAGCTTATACTACTTACAATGGCACCACCAACCAGTTTGAATATCATCATACTACAGATGCTACACCTGATTTCGCGGTAGGTAATACACAAGCATCATTCCCAATACAATCCTTCCTGGGCATTGGCACAAGTACACCTACCAATAGTTCTACCGGATTGACATTAAAGAAAAACACAAGCGGATATTTCGGCTCCTACATTGATGCAGGTGCTACAGGAAGGCCATTTTATGGCTATGCGCTGGATGGTTTTCCAAAAGCCTGGACGGAACTTAATAGTTCTAACAACACATGGGAAGTGAATTATAACGGCGCTCAAATTGCCGTGACAAGTGGTGGCAATGTGGGCATTGGCCTAACCAACCCTGCACAGAAATTGGATGTTGCAGGTACTATACACGCTTCCAATCTAAATGGCGGTGCTACATCGCTGAGTACAGATGCAGCAGGTAATATAATCAGAACACCATCGGATGCGAGGTTAAAAGACAATATTGCTACGATTGATGATGCGCTTGACAAGGTGCTGCAAATGCACGGCGTCACCTACAATTTTATTGATGCCAAACGTTTTGGCTCAAGCCGCCAAATGGGTTTTTTAGCCCAAGACCTTGAACAGGTTGTACCCGAGGCTGTAAGTTCGGGAGGCGAATATAAATCGGTGAACTACCAGGTGTTGGTCGCATTGCTTGCAGAAGCAGTAAAAGAGCAACAAAAACAAATAGCAGAACAGAAACATCAAAATGAGAATTTGAAAGAAACGCTTGAGCTATTGACAAAAAAAATAGATGACAAAATTTCTTCAAAGAATTAATTCCTGAAAAGCAAAATCCCCGGTCCATTTAAATGAACCGGGGACTTTTTTATTGGTTGGTCAAACCATTTACTGAATACTGAACCTGCTGGTAGCAGAAACATTTTTCGAAGACACAGTAATGAAATACAATCCGGCAGACAAATTGCTGACATCAAGTGAGGTTACACTTTGAGCGTTGCTGATTTTGCCGTTTAGCACCATCTTTCCTTGTGCATTAAAAATGCTGTATTTCCCTTCGCCAACAAATGCATTGGTGTACACATTCAATTTGCTTTTGGCAGGATTAGGATAAAGACTCAACCCCAGTTGATTGGTTGTCATTTCCACAGCCACGATTGCCGAATACTGCGTAGTGCCATCTAAATCAACCTGCTTTAGGCGATAGTAATTGGTGCCGGCAAGTGGAACAGCATCGGTAGTAGTGTATTTCTTTTGAGTTACGCTGTTGCCAGCGCCTTTCACAAATGCAAGGTCATTCCAGTCTTGTCCGTTGGTGCTGTGCTGAACGTAGAAGCCCTTGTTGTTTATTTCGGTAGCTGTCATCCAGTTGAGCTCAACTGTTTGCTGTTTTTAGTTGCGCTGAAGCTTAATGTAGTTACCGGCAATTGTGTGCTGCCAAAAGTAACATCGTCGAAATAGTATGTTTTTTCACCGGCTGTTGCGCCTGAAGTTCCAAAATTGAAAAAGATGGAAGCTTTATCATAGTTGTATGCAAGGTTGATGGCTGAGGTGCCCGATGCCTGGTTTGCAAAATTGAATTCCATGAGTTGCCAGCCATTGGCAACGGTTGTAGTGGCTTCGGTTTCCACTGATTTGGTAGGATCGGCATGGTCTTCCACTTTGAGGCGCACTTTAATGCCTGCATCGGGCGACCAAACCCTTACCGACATTTTTTGTGCAGATACTGTGAAAGGTATTTTGCTGCTAAAGCCTAATCCTGATGCAGCTGTAACAGTAGTGCCGGCCCATGTTTCTGCAGTGGCTGCCTTTATCACTTTAGCCACTTTGTTGCTAGCGTTTGTTGGGTCCACAACAATGGTAGATGCTTCTGCTCCACCAAAGCCTATAAGGCCATAGTCAACTGTAGTAAGGTCGAATGTAACGGGAAGATTCATTTGCGTAAGTGAACTGCCAGACCCGGCAGTGAGCATGATGTCATCAAAAAGGAAAGTAAAGTTGGCTGAACCATCACCCATTGTGCCGTTGTCAAAAATCAATACAACTTTTTGGTATTGGTTTGAGGTATTGATGGCGCTGCAATCAAAAGTCATATCCTCCCATGAGTTGGCCAATGTGGTAGCTACTTCTTTTTGAAAGAAAATGCCACCGTCATTCAGATTCTCCACTTTCAACAGAACCTTTGCGCCAATCCTTGGAGAGAACACTTTCATTTTGAAAACTTTGTTCGTGGAAAAATCAATAGGGCTTGCCAAACTTATAAAGCTGCCCGCCCACGTTTGTCCGGCGTTCTTTATCATTTTTCCTACTGTAGAACTTGTGTTAATGCCACCTGACTGAGGGTTGGCGATTTTTGTAACGGCACCTCCATCAAAATCGGTGAAAGCCCAGTTAACCGAACTTGATTCAAAATCGATGGGAAGGGTGGGAGTTGATAACACAGGGCCACCTGAAGAAATGAGCCTGATATCATCGAGCAGGAAGGTGAAGTTGGCAGAGCCATCGCCCATGGTGCCATTGTCGAATATCAAAACAATATGCTGGTATTGGTTTGATGTGGGCACCGTGCTGTAGTCAAACGTCAATTCTTCCCAGGTATTTGCCACAGTAGTGGTTGCTGTTTTTTCAAAGAAAATACCGGCATTGGTTTGGTTTTCCACTTTGAGCAGAACCGTAGCGCCTACCCTTGGAGAATAGACTTTCATTTTGAAAAGCTTGTTTGTAGTAAAGTCTATGGGGTTCGAAAGACCTATCCAACTGCCGCCCCAAACTTGGCCGGCACTTTTTACCATGCGCACTGCTTTGTTGCTGGTATTGATGCCTGATTTTTGTGGATTGTCGATAACAGTAGCAGCGCCTCCATCAAAATCATTCCATGTGTAGGTGATTGAAGTCGATTCAAAATCGAGTGGCAAGGCTACTTGAGCAGTACTGAAGAGGTAGCTCATCATGGCCAGGGTTAAAGCGTAGATTTTTCTCATAAGGCAATTTTTGATATTAGAAATGATTGGTATCCAAGCCGGCTTTGGAGGATTGAATCACCATGTTCGTTGTTGAGAATCCAAGGGCAAACTCAAGTAATCAAAACTATCTTCAATGTGCCGGGATGAGAAACAAGGTCCCACTTCACCACTACATCAAAATGACCACTATGTCAATATGAACCTAAAACCACTACATCATTACTACATCAGCCTCTTGCTGTGTTGATTTCAGACTAAATGGGGTGCATTTATAAATAGAAAATCATTTTTGGAAATGAGAACAGCTGCGCAAAATTGAAGATGCTGGAAAACGAAAAAACTCACCCTTTCGGGATGAGTTTTTTTGATATTGTCAGACTACAAAAGAGCAGTCACAAGAAAATGAAGACCAATGATTATTTCGAAGGCATCGTTTCCTCCAGCCATTTGTAAAACTCCCGCTGCCAAACCAATCCGTTTTGTGCGCTGAGTACCCAATGGTTCTCATCAGGCAGGTAAAGCAGTTTGCTTTTAATACCCCGCAGTTGGGCCGCCTGAAATGCCTGCAGGCCTTGTTCAATAGGTACCCGGTAATCCTTGCCGCCTTGTACAATCATAATGGGCGTGTTCCATTTATCTACTAAGTTGATAGGATTAAACTGGTTGTAAGTTTTTTGTGCTGCTGCATTTTTCTTGTCCCAATATGGTCCTCCCCAATCCCAATTTGGAAACCACATTTCTTCCGTAGTGCCATACATGCTGCGCATATCAAAAATGCCATCGTGGGCAATGAATGATTTGAATCGGTTGTTGTGAATGCCTGCCAGCATAAATGCTGAATAGCCACCATAACTTGCACCCACGCATCCCAGGCGATTCTTGTCAACATATTTTTCCATACTCACAGCATCAATGGCACTGAGGTAATCTTTCATAGCCTGGCCGCCGTGGTCTTTGCTTATTTCTTCATTCCATTGGGTACCATGACCGGGCATCCCCCTGCGGTTGGGAGCTACTACTATATATCCTTGCGAAGCCATCAATTGAAAGTTCCACCGGAAGGAATAGAATTGAGTGAGTGGTGATTGTGGCCCGCCCTGGCAATACAGGAGGGTAGGATACTTCATACCGGGGTCAAAATCCGGGGGGTATATTACCCAAACCAGCATCTTTTTTGCATCTGTGGTTGCTATCCACCGCCGTTCTGTTTTACAAAGGCTTATTGCGCTGTACATGCCGTCATTTACATGGGTGATTTGGTTCATACTGCCAGATGCAACGTCCACATTAAACAATTCTGCAGCATGGTTCATATCTGTTCTGGAAACAATAAGCGTGTTGCCGCTTTGCCCAACAACACCGGTGATGTCAAAATCGCCATCAGTTATTTGTTTGATAACAGGCATCTTTTTAGTTAATCCGGGATAATCAACTGAGAACAGTTGCAGTGTGCCATTAATGGGAGCCCAGAAAAAAATATTCCTGCCATCGTTGCTCCATTTGAAACCTTCCACATGAATATCATCGCGGTGGCCTGTGAGGTTCACTATTCCCGTACCTGCAGTGGCAATAATATCCTGCTTGTCGGCTTCGTAGCCATCCCTTTTCATCTGGAGCCATGCAAGTGTGCCATTGCTGCTGAAAGCGGGGCTGATATCGTACCCCTTGTTGCTTTCAGTTAGGTTAATGGTGGAGCCTGTTTCAATGTTGTATTCATAGAGATCTGAATTCGTGCTCAGCGCATAGTCTTTGCCATATTTCTTTTTCGCCACATACACGATTGCTTTTCCATCGGGTCGCCAGATATAATCTTCTTCACCGCCAAAAGGTTTTGTAGGGCAGTCATAGGGTTCTCCAGGCATCAGGTCTTTGGCACTTTCACTTTTGCCAACCGGTGTTACAAATACGTGGTCATATTTTCCATCTTCCCAGGTGTCCCAATGCCTGTCATTCAAATTGTCAAAAATGTAAACATTTGATTTACTTAGTTCAGGATAGTAATCGCTACCTGTTACCTTCTTGATTTTTACTTCTTTGTTGCTCAGTATGTAATTGCCATCGGGCGACAGATTCTTGTCTGCAAGCAAGCTGTCGGGCTTGCTCACTTCTACAGGTGTACCTCCTGAAATTGGAATCACATATGTTTTCCTGGTTGACTTGTTTGCTTCCACGTTTGGTGTGCCTACAGTGTACACCACACTTTTGCCATCTTTCGAAATCCCCACGGCTGATACTCTTCCAAGTTTCCATAAAAGGTCAGGAGTCATTTTGCTTTGTGCTGACAAAAGCAGGGGCGCAAAAAGCAATACACTGATTAGTTGTTTTACCATGATACCAGATTTTGGGGTGTCATTACGATGAGAATTTATGCGAAGCAATTTATTAAAGTTCATGAAATTCTTATTCAGTTCAACGAACACAGAGAAGCACTGTTTGATTGCAATAAATATAAAGGGCTGATGCAGGTCACTAATTTGTTGGGCTTCCAAAAGAAATGATTGGTCTGTTTTCCTGTATTGTTGCTATTCTTTTCAATATTTGATGAAACACGATAGTAAAAAGGATAAATGCATTGGCAGTTACTGAATGAATAATGCGGCAAATATTACAACCCAGGCAAAGCCTTTCCTGAAATGGGCAGGAGGTAAGGGGCAACTAATACCGGCCATTCACCAGGCGCTGCCCAGGGGCTTTCACCAAAGAAAAGGTATCACTTACATAGAGCCATTTGTTGGCAGCGGTGCCTTATTGTTTTGGATATTGCAGCAGTACCCCAACATTGAGCATGCAATTATTAACGACCTCAACCCTGACCTTACTGATGCTTATGAAACGGTACGTAATGAACCTCACGACTTAATAGCAGCATTGAAAAACCTGCAATCAGATTATTACGCAAAAGGCACCGAAGATCTGAAGCGGGATTTTTTTCTTGCCCGGCGTATTGAGTTCAATACAAAAAAAGCTGATCGTGTGCAACACACGGCACTGCTCATTTTCCTGAACAAGACTTGCTTCAACGGACTCTACCGTGTGAACAGCAAAAACAATTTCAATGTGCCCTTTGGCAGGTATGCCAAACCGAGGATTTGTGATCAGGAAACTATTTTGGCAGATAGTGTCTTGCTGCAGAAAGTGACCATATTAAATGGCGACTTTGCAGCCACCTTGCAACATGCCGCTACTAATGCCTTCTTCTATTTCGACCCACCGTATAAACCTATCAGCAGCACCTCATCTTTCAATGCTTATGCAGCAAATAGTTTTGGAGATATTGAGCAAAAAAGACTACGACAATTCTGCGATGTACTTACTGCAAAAAAACATCAATGGTTGCTGAGCAATTCGGACCCGAAAAACACAAATCCTGCAGATCATTTCTTCGATGATTTGTATGCACATCCCGACATCACCATTCAAAGGGTAAAAGCGAAGCGCAGCATTAATTCCAATGCTGCGAAACGTGGTGAAATCAATGAATTGCTGATCTCGAATTACAAACCGTAATCAACAGTCATAAAACTGATGCCAGCGTGCAGGTTTCCCTGGAAATCGAAGAAGCAGGTATTGTCCCAGCTACTGCCAACACCCCATCCATCATTCAGTCTTGAAGTTATCCAGGCAGGCTCCCAAACCATAATGCCGCTTCCTCCACCATTAATGATGGCTTTGGTGAGGTCGGTAAAATAATTCTTCTGGCCTTCAATGGTAAATGGATACCCTACAGCCGAAGCTGATGCTTCATAAAAAGTATTGGCGTAACTGTCAGCGTTATCGTTGGTAAAAGGGAATGAGGTTTCTACCACCATAACCTGTTTTCCTGTTTGTGCTTTCAACGCGGCAACGGCACTGGTAACGCCTGCCATGGTGGTTACACTGCTCCACTTGTAGTAGTGTGATACACCAACCACATCATAATCAGTCACACCACTGTTGATCAGTTGCTGAGCCCAATAGGTGGCATTCTGAAATTGTGCAACATGCAGAATGATCTTTGGTTGTATGGAAGAGGTTTTGCTGAAATCACGAACAGCTTTGATGCCTGCTTTTAGCAATGTTGCAAAGGAAGCAAAACCTGCATCCGTTTTTCCAGTAGGCCAGAGCATGCCACTGTTGGTCTCGTTGCCTATCTGAATCATTTCAGGAGTAAGATTTTTCGTGGCCAGGTATTGCAGTGTGGCAAGCGTGTAGTTGTATACTGAATCACTCAGGACAGAAAGACTTAATCCGGTCCATGCCGCGGGAATGGCCTGTTTGGATGGGTCGACCCATGTGTCGGAATAATGCAGGTCAAGATTTACAGCCATGCCTTGCGCTTTGGCCCGCCTGATGGTTTGCTCTGCATCGGCAAGGTTGCTGTAAATTCTGCCGCTGTTAAGCGATTGCTCCCATGCAGGATTGTGCCAAAGCCGTACCCGTACAAGGTTGTTGCCGCTTTCTTTGAGCGAAACAAAAGGGTCTTTCACCACATTGTTCATTTTATATACACCACCCGAGGCTTCCACTGCATTGACATAGGAAAGGTCGGAGCCCATCACAAATTTTGTCCACGGATAAAATACCTGCTTTGGAGTTGGGGTGTTCGTGTTGCCTCCGGCGGATTTATTGCAGGATGCTGCACCTAGCAGAATAACTGCTGACAGAATAATTTGGAAAATTAGTTTCATTGAATTACTCGTTTATTCCATTTGCTTCACTCATTCCAATTGACGCACATGGCAAGTTAGTCATTTTGCCAACTGACCTTGTGATGCCATCTATCATTTCAAATTGTCGCTGGTAAAATCCATATACAAATTGAAGGTGAAAAATGTAGTTTAACACTTCAATTTATTGCCATGAAAATTTTATTAGGACTTCTTTGTTGTCTTGGTATAGCCGGGTTGCATGCGCAACATCTTACAACCATGCCTAGCGGAGGCAACAAGGTGGCAATGGTGGGAGAACAGATTGGTCTCACTCAAGCGGTCATACATTACAACCGCCCAGGAGTGAAGGGTAGGGAAGGAAAAATCTGGGGTCAGCTTGTTCCCGAAGGCTACACCGACCAGGGATTTGGCAATACCAAACAGGCACCTTGGCGTGCAGGGTCTAACGAAAACACCACCATTGAATTTAATACTGAAGTAAAGGTTGAAGGCAAACCCCTTGCTGCCGGAAAGTATGGCTTCTTTGTTGCCTATGGTACGAATGAATGCACACTCATTTTTTCAAAAAATTCCGGTAGCTGGGGAAGCTATTATTATGACCCAAAAGAAGATGCATTGAGGGTAACGGTAAAACCTTTGACGCTCGAAAAAAGTGTTGAATGGCTTCAATTCATTTTTACAAATCAGACGCCCGATGCTGCCACCATTGAACTGCAATGGGAAAAATTAGCCATTCCGTTTAGCATCAATGTTGATTTGACGGCTACGCAACTTGAAATTTTCAGGAATGAATTGCGCACCGACAAAGGATTTGTTTGGCAAACATGGGACCAGGCTGCATCCTGGTGCCTGCAAAACAATACTAATCTTGAGCAGGCGCTGCTTTGGGCGGATAGTGCAAGCAGTGCCACCTTCGGAGGCAATAATTTCTTTCAACCGCAGGCAACCAAAGCCATGATACTTCAGAAGATGGGTAAACCGGCAGAAGCCGATGTCATTATGAAAAATGCAATGCCTTTGGCAAGCATGAACGAATTGCACCAATATGGCAGGCAACTATTGGGTCAGAAAAAGGCCAAAGAAGCGCTGGAAGTCTTTAAGATGAATTACCAGAAACACCCGGATGTATTTACGACACTTATGGGAATGGTTCGTGGGTATTCTGCTGTAGGAGATTACAAAACGGCATTGAATTATGCCAAAAAGGCTCAGCCATTGGCACCCGATAGCAATAACAAAAACAATCTTGATTCAATTATCAAAAAGCTGGAAGCAGGGCAGGATGTGAATTGAAGAAATATGGCAATTTGAGTTCCAACCGAAGTCCATGTATCTTTTTGAAAAAGCATTGGCGCTTAATCCTGCCCGATGTCCGTAGAATAATTTGCAAATGATAAAAGCCCGCTCCAATGTTGAAGCGGGCTTTTTCGTGCAGCATGCAGCGTGCAGCGTGCAGCTATTTAGTATCTGTACATCTCAGCTTTGAAAGGACCTTCTTTCGGAATGCCGAGGTATTCAGATTGTGCTTCGGTCAGTTCGTCCAGTTCGGCACCAACTTTGGCAAGGTGAAGGCGGGCTACTTTTTCATCCAGGTGTTTGGGCAGCACGTACACTTTGTTTTCGTATTTGGCGTGGTTCGTCCACAATTCAATTTGTGCCAGCGTTTGGTTGCTGAATGAATTGCTCATTACAAACGATGGGTGACCGGTAGCACAGCCAAGGTTTACCAGGCGGCCTTCAGCCAGCAGGATGATGTCTTTGCCATCAACATTGTACAGGTCAACTTGTGGTTTGATGGTGTCTTTGGTATGACCGTAGTTTGTGTTCAACCAGGCTACATCAATTTCAATATCGAAGTGGCCAATATTGCAAACGATGGTTTTGTCTTTCATGGATTTGAAATGTACACCAGTGATAAGGTCGCGGCAACCAGATGCCGTTACCACAATATCAGCTTCCTTCACTGCGTCCTTCATTTTCTTCACTTCAAAACCGTCCATTGCGGCCTGCAGTGCGCAGATGGGGTCAATTTCAGTAACAATTACGCGGCAGCCGGCACCACGGAGACTCATTGCAGAACCTTTACCCACATCGCCATAACCACCTACAACTGCTACTTTGCCAGCCATCATCACATCTGTTGCACGACGGATAGCATCTACAAGGCTTTCCTGGCAACCATATTTGTTATCGAATTTGCTCTTGGTAACGCTGTCATTCACATTAATGGCAGGAATAGGCAAAGTGCCTTTGGCCATGCGTTCGTACAGACGGTGAACACCAGTGGTTGTTTCCTCGCTGAGCCCTTTGATATTGGCAATCAGCTCAGGGTATTTGTCGAATACCATATTTGTCAGATCACCACCATCGTCAAGTATCATGTTCAGCGGGCGGTTGGCGCCACCAAAAAACAGGGTTTGCTCAATGCACCAATCGGCTTCTTCCAGGCTCTGGCCTTTCCAGGCAAAAACGCCGATACCAGCAGCGGCTATTGCAGCAGCGGCTTGGTCTTGTGTAGAAAAGATGTTGCAGGAGCTCCATTTTACCTCAGCACCAAGGGCTACCAAAGTCTCGATAAGTACTGCGGTTTGAATGGTCATGTGGAGGCAACCAGCAATGCGAGCACCTTTAAGAGGCTGGCTTGGACCGTATTCGGCACGGATGGCCATCAGTCCTGGCATTTCTGCCTCGGCAAGCCTAATTTCCTTGCGGCCCCATTCGGCCAGGCTAATGTCTTTCACCTTGTAAGGCAGGGCGAAATCAATTTGGGAAGCGAGTGTATTTGACATGTTTTAATTATTAGACAGCAAAAGTACAGTTGTAGAATAATTTTCCAAGTAGATTGAATAATTTAGGAAATGAACAACTGCTATTTGATATTTACAGGACAAATGACCTGTTTGTTATGCCAATCAGCCCAAAAACAGAAAATTCCACTAACGGCACTTTGCTGGATGCCAAAGACCTGTCAATCCTGAAATTGCTGCAGGAAAATGCACGTATCACCGTAAAAGAAATTTCGGAGAAAATACACCTAAGCACTACACCTGTGCATGAACGCATCAAACGCATGGAAGAAACCGGTGTGATTAAACAATACGTTACGGTGGTAGATCCGGAAAAGGTGAAGAAAGGACTGACAGTAATTTGTTATGTTTCACTGAAGCAACACAGCAAGGAATCTGGTGCCAAATTCATTAATTCTATCATGCAAATGCCCGAAGTGGTGGAGTGCTACAACATCAGCGGAGAATTCGATTTTATGCTGAAGATTGTGTCAGAAAACATGAATAGCTATTACGATTTCCATGTAAATCAGTTAGGCGAAATAGACAATATGGGGAACATTCAAAGTGTGTTTGTGATGGGCGTCATCAAACAAACGCACAGGTTGGTATAATCCCGGGAAATATTTTTTTGCAAGCGGAAGAAATGGAAACTGAAACAAAATCCTGAACAGTTGTTTGGTTTTCCTGTTTACAACCTAATAAAATGGGATAAAAAAATCACCCGGCTGATGACGGACGATGACTTATAAACAGAAAATAGTTACCAAAATATGGACTGATTACAGCTCCAGAAAACCATCAAACACTTTTTCTGCCGGGCCAGCCAGCCATACGTTTTCAAATTTGTCCTCGTCAAGCCTTTCATATTCCACATAG
The DNA here is from genome assembly GCA_037443285.1 of Sphingobacteriales bacterium. Lineage (GTDB taxonomy): Bacteria > Bacteroidota > Bacteroidia > Chitinophagales > Chitinophagaceae > Phnomibacter. The sequence goes on from JBBIOQ010000049.1 coordinate 16,063, forward strand.
AGTTTTCCGCCAAGGGTGCGAACTTCCACATGGTTGAATCCCCTGTCGTTGTGAGCATTTACCAGGGCGGCAGCCGTTACACCTGTGCCACAGCTATATGTTTCATCCTCCACACCACGTTCGTAAGTACGCACAAAAATGGTGCTCTCATCTATGTGTTCTACAAAGTTTACGTTCACGCCTTCTGCTTTGAAACGATCGCTGTAGCGTATAGCTTTCCCTTCCTCAACAACTTTGTGATTCTTTATATCAGATGTGTTTTTTATATAATGGGGCGAACCAGTGTTCAATAATTCATGGGATCCATTGTGTTCTATTTTGTCCACGTTTTTCATCTTCAGTCGCACCCATCCATTGGTTTCAAGAAAGGCGTCGTGAGGCCCATCTGCCGCAACAAATTTGAATTCAGTTTTGTGAATTCCCAGGTAATGGGCAAACTTCACCAGGCAGCGGCCGCCATTGCCGCACATGGTGCCCACCTTTCCGTCAGAATTGTAATACACCATCCTGAAATCGTAACCAGGCGCTGAGTGCAGTTCCATTAATCCATCGGCACCAATGCCAAAACGCCTGTGACAAAGCTTTGCTACCTGCTCAGCAGTCAATTGAATTTTCTCATCCCTGTTGTCAATAAGTATAAAATCGTTTCCGGTTCCCTGGTACTTATAAAAGTGAATTCTCATTTTCCTAATCTATTGAAATAATTTTTTCTAAGGCATTTTCTATCAATCGGGCAACTGCTTTCTCTCCGTCAGGAGAAAAAGTTTTGGTAACCCTGTTGGCCACCACAACATTCAGGCTCAGGCATTGATGCCCCAACAACCTGCCAAGGCCGTAGATGGCACTGGTTTCCATTTCAAAATTCGCAATGCGGTAGTTGCCAAAACGGAAATGTGTCAATGAATCAACCAATGTTGGATTGCGCAGGCCCAGGCGGAGCACACGCCCTTGCGGGCCATAGAATCCGGGGCAGGTTACAGTGATTCCCTGGTGATAATCTTGCACAAAATGTTTTAGCAAGTGCATGCTGCAGGATGAAATGTAAGGCCTTGAAAACTGGCTTCCAAACTGGGTTTCACCAATAAAACACTGCAGCAAATGGTTCTCTTCTTCGTTTTGTTCGAGGTTGTAAAAGTTGAGCAAATTGTCAGTGCCAAGTCCATGACTGCCAGCTACCCATTCATCCACTTTGATGTCGCCTTGAAGGGCTCCACAAGTGCCCAGTCGTATGATTTTAAGCGATTTTGTTTCGCTTTTAATTTCCCTTTTTTCCAGGTCGATATTCGCCAGCGCATCCAGTTCATTCATCACAATGTCAATGTTATCGGGGCCAATGCCCGAACTAAGCACGGTGATACGCTTTGAGCCGATGCGCCCTGTATGCGACACAAACTCCCTGTGCTGGCGCATTACTTCAATGGTGCTGAAATGCTTGGAAACTTTTTCTACCCTGTCGGGGTCTCCAACGGTGATGACGGTATCGGCAAGTTCTTCGGGCCGAAGGTCGATGTGGTAAAGCGCTCCACGTTTGTTAATGATAAGTTCACTCTCAGGAATCATGGAATGTGGGGATGCCGGTTTTTGTGCGATGGCAAGTTGCCGCAAAATTCAGGAAAGCGAGTGAATAAAACGATAAGGTTTGTTATACGCCCAATTATTGTAACAACCATTGCCAATGTATATTCGTGCCCCCTGATGAACAAAAACTAATTGGTTTCCAAAAATGCCCCCACTTTCTAAAAGCGTAACAAGTATTACTGTTCATTCCTCCTTCAGCGCATTGTATTACGGTTATTATCTGGAGGCATTGCTGCAGCAATTCCCGTATGCCCGACTAAGGTTTTCCGGGAAAGGAATGCCATCAAATAACCGGAATATTTTCTGTTTCACACTTGTATTGCCGCATGAGAAAATAAAACTGGTAATTGATGCTGAAGACCCTGAAAATCCGGATGAAGCCCTGCTTCAATGGAGCGATGTGTATGGAAAAGTGAACCTGCCGGCCAATGCCGCCGATTGGAATTCGGAAAAATTTGTTTGCCTTGGTCCATCATTTGGTGTGCGACCGCAACCCAAATGGAAGGCTATCAATTGGCTGGTACGCAATCAACTTGCCATTGGTGGAATAAATAAAGAGGTCAGAAAAGCCAATCTTTGGCCATATTATGCTGTATTGAAGGACAGGTTAGCGCTGAGCAAATACATACCTGAACAGGGCAGGAGCGATTACCTGTTTTTTACTGCCACCTTGTGGAAGAAAGAAGCGCAAACAAATGAGTTCAGGGCCAACTTCATCAGGGCCGGCAGAAGCACGCCCGGCATTGTGTTTGAAGGTGGCTTTGCCCCCCGGCGAATTGGTACAGTTGAAGGATTTGAAAATGAAACCTGGAATGGCAGAATAGGATTGCCCGAATACCTCCAAAAAATGAAACGCTCAATGGTTGCCTTTAACACACCTGCGGTAATGGGGTGTCATGGCTGGAAACTGGGCGAATATCTTGCATTGGGTAAGGTCATTTTGAGTACACCTTTACTGCGTGCTCTGCCGTCTCCGCTGGAACATGGAAAGCACATCTGGTACACCAATGGTACCGAGCAGGATATGAAATCGGCCCTTGAAATGCTGCAAAAAAATGAAGGATTGCGCAGGTCGCTTGAACAAAATGCCCGAGCTTATTTTGACCAATATGCTTCACCTTCTGCTAGTTTGAAAATATTGTTTCGCAAGGCTGGCATAGAAATGTAGGTTGAAATGCAAAGCGTTAAAGCTCTCAAATTCGATTTTTCTTTTGGAGTGCATCACCTTACTTTTGCCGCGTTCCAATAAAACCGGTACCGTGGCCGAGTGGCTAGGCAGAGGTCTGCAAAACCTTCCACAGCGGTTCGACTCCGCTCGGTACCTCGAAACAGAAATGATTACCGCCCTGGTAATCATTTTTTTGTTGAAGCATAAGAAATTATAAGCTATGAAATGGACGAATTGGGTTGGTTTGGCAGCATGTGTGGTTCTGGCCGTTTCCACTTTATTGCATTGGGCCTGGTACCCCGATATCCAGAAATATTTCACGGGTTTCTTTACTGAAAAAAACTATTACGGTCGTCCTGGTTTGCTGCTCAATGTAGTTGCCTTGTCAGGCATTTTCAGCTACACACTGCAGAAAACATGGCTGAACCGCCTCAACCTGATTTTGTCAGGCATTGGCATGGCTTATGCCATTAAATCCTATTTGCTTTTTACCAGTAGTTATGATGGATTTTTACCTGTTCCCCAGCCGGGCATTTATCTTATGATGGTTGCTTCGTTACTAAACATTTTAATGGCTGGCATTAACCTGGGCAAAGTGAAAGTGGCGCCTAATGAAGTGAAGCAAAATCCTTCTGCATGATGTAGTCATTCATTGAGAAACCATTGCCAATATCAAAATCACCCTCGCCGGCAATGTAGTATCCCATTTTTTTGTAGAAATGCTGAGCATTATTGTTGCGGTTAACATTCAGGCAAATGGAATGAGCCCCTTTGGCAACAACTTTTGATTCAACCTCCAGCAATAAACGTTTGCCAGCTCCTGTTTTTTGCTGAAAAGGAAGCACATACAATTTGTGTAGTTTCCATTTGCCCGGCTCAGTCTCACTGAAACCTGCAAATCCAACGGGCTTTCCATCTTCTTCCGCCAACAGAAAATGGTGGTCTTCGTCCTTCATTTGTGTGAGGAGTACTTTGGGATTGTACATCAAATTGATCATGTAGGAAACCTGCCCCGGCGTAAGAATGTCGGCATAGGCATTGGGCCACGTAAGTGCCGCCAAATGCTCAATGGTCCAGATATCTTCAATGGTTGCCTGCCTGATGTTGAGCGCCATTTTATTTCAGTTTGAATTGCAGGGTAGGAGCTTGCATCATTTTCTTTGTTTTTGGATGCTGCACAATGATTTCTTCAAACATCACTTCTTCGCCGGGTTGCAGCATTTCACTCATTTCCTGCTGCCACGATGCAGGTATTTTGCTACTGTTCAAAACTTCAGTTGCATTGAAGAAGTAGCCCACTTTGCGCTTGCCGGTTTTTATGTCATCGGAATAATCGCGTTTGCGCCAGCCCAGCCTGAAAGTTACAGGCTGCCATACCACACCTAGGCTATCCGTCACTTTCAATTCAGCATTTACAAGCCTTTTCAAATCCTCTGCAAGTACCACCATTCCTAGCTTGTAAGGGCCAAACTTTACAGTAAAAAGTTGATGCTTTGTGGTATCGGTTGCTGATTTGGATGATGTTGTTCCTGGGGTTGTTTTTGCTTGCGCAATGGATGCATTGGCAAGTGACATCATCACAAGCACACATGCTGTTGCATACAAAAACCCCATTGGGTTTGACGTAGGAAAAGTGACTTTCATAAATTGAGTTCGCCGGGTTGGCCCAGGCTTTACTGCAACGAGTGCAGGCTTTCTTCTATTGTCCTGATTCTTGCTTCGGCATCAGCTTTTTTCTTTTTTTCAAACTCTACAACTTCTGGTTTTGCATTTTGAACAAACCTTTCGTTGGAAAGTTTTTTTGAAACGCTTTCCAGGAACTTCTGCTGGTATTCCAGGTCTTTCAGCAACTCAGCTTTTTGTACTGCTGAGTCCACTTGCTGGTTAGTGTGAATGAAGAATTTATCGCTTTCAATGTTGACTACGGCGCTTCCTGCTTTTGATGAAGTACCAAATGATATTTGTGCGTTTACCTGTTTGCCAAAAATGCTGCCGATGTTTTGATATACCTGTGGTTGGGAGGTTTCAATGGCAATGGCGATTTCATCCCTGGGTTTCAACTGCTGTTTATTGCGCACATCTCTAACCGCTGTGATGGCCTGCTTCAATAGTTCACCTTGTTGCAGATATCCAGAGGGTGTATTGCCGGGCAACAATAAATCCAATTCATTTTCTGCTGCAGCCACTTTAATGCAAAGGTCATCGCCAGTTGGCCTTTCCTTCAATGAATGGTATATTTCTTCAGTAACGAAAGGCATGAAAGGATGCAACAGTTGCATCAACTCCTCAAAGAACCGAATGGCACTGTTGAAATGATGTCCATTGATGGGAGTCCCGAAATCAGGCTTGATCCACTCGAGATACCAACTGCAGTAGTCATCCCATATTAATGAATAAACGGTTTTCAGCGCTTCGCTCAAACGGAACTGGTCCATGAGGCTGTTAATTTCCTTTTTGCCTTGCTGCAGGCGGGCTTCGAACCAGAAGTTTGGCCAGTTTATTTCTGAAAAGCTTTCCTGCGATTTTGCTTCTGCCGTTGCAATGCCTCTTTCTTCCCACAATTTGATGAGCTTCAGAGCATTCCACATTTTGTTTACAAAAAAGGAGCCCTGTTTCAGTGTGCTTTCTTCTTTTACGTCAAACAGCAGGTCGTTGCCAGCAGGCGAAGAGATCATAATGCCAAACCGAACGGCATCAGAGCCGTAGCGGTCTATCATTTCAAGCAGGTCGGGGCTGTTGCCAAGACTCTTACTCATTTTGCGGCCCTTCTCATCTCGCACAATACCAGTGAAGTACACATCCTTGAAGGGGATCTGTTTTTCGTATTCCAATCCGGCCATTATCATGCGTGCCACCCAGAAGAAAATAATTTCCGGAGCAGTTACCAGTGTAGCGGTTGGATAGTAATATTTCACATCGTCATTTCCGGGATTGCTGTATCCTTTGAATACTTCGAAAGGCCAGAGCCAGCTGGAGAACCAGGTATCGAGACAGTCTTCGTCCTGAACAAGTTGCAAGCTTTGTGCTGCATGCTGCAAGCTTGCTTCAGTTATTACTTCGCCTTTTGCCAGCAGCAGTTTATGGGCTGCCTGCAGTTTTGCTTCTGCTTCATTTTTTGCAACAAAAAAGTTTCCATGGTTATCGTACCAGGCCGGTATGCGATGGCCCCACCAGAGCTGCCGGCTAATGCACCAGTCTTTGATGTTTTCCATCCAATGGCGGTAGAGATTCTTGAATTTCACCGGGAAAAACCTGATTTCATCCTCCATCACCACCTTCAAAGCTGGTTCGGCCAGCGGCTGCATTTTCACCCACCACTGCATGCTTAGGCGTGGTTCAACCACAGCATCGCTGCGTTCGCTGTAACCTACCTGGTTGGGGTAGTCTTCAATTTTAACGAGATAGCCCTGCTCCTCCAGCATAGGCACAATTTTTTTGCGTACAACAAAGCGGTCTTCACCCACAAACAATTGTGCTTCTTCGCTAAAAGTGCCGTCATCATTCATAATGTCCACCACTTCCAGTTTGTGCTTCTGGCCAAGTTGGTAGTCGTTCATGTCGTGAGCCGGCGTAATTTTCAATGCACCGGTTCCAAAATCCATGCTCACATATTCATCTGTGATGATCGGAATACGTCGATTGATAAGAGGCACCAATACATACTTGCCATGCAGGTGTTTGAAGCGTTCATCATCTGGGTGCACTGCCACAGCTGTATCGCCCAAAATGGTCTCAGGCCTTACAGTGGCAATCACGATAGTGTCAGCTGTGGCCTGCCCGCTTTCATCCGTCACTTTGTAGGCGAGGTGATAGAGTTTACTTTGGGTGTCTTTGAAAATTACTTCTTCATCGCTCAACGCTGTTTTGGCTTTGGGATCCCAGTTTATCATCCGCTTGCCGCGATAAATCAAACCCTTATTGTACAAGTCCACAAACACGCTGATAACTGCCTCGTAGTAGTCCGGGTCCATGGTGAAGTTTACCCTGTTCCAGTCGAGGCTGCATCCCAGTTTCTTCAACTGCTGCAAAATAATGCCGCCATATTTTTCTTTCCATTCCCATGCGTATTTCAAAAACGCTTCGCGGCTGAGGCTGCTTTTTGCAATCCCTTTTTCGCGAAGCATTTGTACAACTTTTGCTTCGGTGGCTATGGAAGCGTGGTCGGTACCCGGCACCCAACAGGCGTTTTTGCCTTGCAGGCGTGCACGGCGAATGAGAATATCTTGTATGGTGTTGTTGAGGCAGTGGCCCATGTGCAACACCCCAGTCACGTTGGGCGGAGGTATAACCACAGTGTATGGTTCACGATTGTCAGGGGTACTATAGAAATAACCGGAATCCACCCAGTGATTGTACCAATTGGATTCTGCGGACTGATGTTCGAAATTTTTTGAAAGCTGGGTTGCCATATAGTTTCTATACTCTTATTTCTTATTAGAAGGGCGGCAAAAATACAGAACTGGGCGCAAGCAGGTTACATTCAATAACCGACAGTAAGTTATTGCAGCAAAAGCCCAGCAGGTATTGAGATTCAATTAACAAATTGCTTCAACAAAAACGATGGCTCTAAAAGGATTCGCCAAAGGCAATGTAGAAACCATTGTTTCCATCTTTTCCGAGGGCATAATCGAACCGAAGGTTGGTTTTTTCTTTCTTGTCCACCCTAAACCTGAGACCAAGTCCATAGTTGTATTGAATATTTGCTGCATTCAGTGGATATTGTTTGCTGTAAAGGGTGGCAACTCCCCCGAAAGCAGCGCCTCCAATTATCCAGCCTATCGGAAAACGGCATTCTGTTTGGAAGGTGCTCATGTTGTTATCGCGATAGCGGCCCAATGCATATCCTCTCACATATTTATCACCACCCAGAAACGCCATGTCGTAAAAAGGAGGTGTGCCTGAATTAATTTCATTGAACAACCTGGTGGCAAGCGTTATTTTTTCATTCCAGGTTTTGTAAAACCTGAAATCCAAAACAAGTTTCAGGTAGTCTGAAGAAGAAAGATTGTACGAAGCATTGGCATCAAACAGAAAGCCGGATGTCGGGGTAAGTATGTTGTTTCGACTGTCGAAATTAAGCGAATAGCCGAAGCCTGTAGAGGCCCCATTGGTTAATTCACGATACGTCAGGCTGCTGTCGTTCACTTTGAGTTTGGAATAATTGATATACCGGAAAACCGGGCCTGTAAACCAGTGACGCTCTACTTTTTTGAGCGCAAACACTTCTGCGATGAATCTGTTAGCGGTGTAGGTCACCTCACCTTGTTTGCTGCTGTTTGGGCCGATTCCGTAATAAAAGTCGGGGTAAATGGAGTAGGAGAGTTGCCCTTTTGTGAACCATTTTTCATGATTGAAAAAATAGTTCCAGCCGGTTTCAAGAATTGCCTGTTTGTTCCAGGTGTAGGTGAATTTTACCTTGGCATTGGAGGTGCGGGTTAGCGTATCATTGGGCTGGTGGAAAGTAAAAAGTGAAACAGCGCCGATGTAGGTTTTTGTTTCAGGAGAATAGCCAAAAGCAGGCACAGGCAGTACTTTCACCCGTTTTACTTTGGTTGAATCCTGGCTAAAAACTGCATCAGTAGAAAAAACAATACACAGTATTACAATCGTAAATTTCAACATGGTCTGATTAGAATAGTAGGAGGCTTTTTCAAAACAATTAAGGGTGTGTTTTGGATTCTTGTGTGCGCCAGGATTGAAGTAATTCAAATCTCTTTGGTCAATTTGCCAAACATATCAGATTTGTATTGGATAGTTCTAAATATTTGTTGTTCTAATTCAACAGCAGAATGAGAAAGTATGCGATAGTTGCGCTGGTTTGCCTAACATCCCTTTGCGTTACCGGATTTTCAGTTTTACATAGCGACGAAGAAAAACAACCATTTGAGAACCCTTCTAGCGGTGAGGAACTTGCCCGAATTTATTGTGTGAGTTGCCACATATTTCCCGACCCATCGCTACTCGATAAAACAACCTGGAAAGAACATGTACTTCCCAATATGGGTTGGCGTTTGGGTATTCGCAAGGCCGGTGAAGATCCGTATGCTGATTTGGTACCAGACGAAGCTGTGTTGGTGAAGGCATTGAAAGTGTATCCCGACAAACCGTTGTTGAAAAAAGAACAATGGCAGCAAATAGTAGCCTATTACTTGCAGCAAGCTCCTGATGCGCCCTTGCCCCAAAAATCACCACTTGCATTTGATCATGAAATGGAAGGCTTTCATGCGCAGGCAATTTTTATTGGGAAAAAAGCTGCACCCAAAACCTGCATGGTAAAATTCGACAGTGCCAGGGGCCTTTTGTTTTTAGGTGATGCCAGCAATAAACTCTATGCTGTGCGCAGCAATCTGAAATTACTGGCTTCCTGGAATATGCAAAGCGCACCCGTTGATATGGATTTTATCCCCGGCAAAAATCCTCGTGTACTCTGTATCGGTTCCATCATGCCTTCGCAAAAAAAAGAAGGCAAACTGATTTCCCTTGAGTCTGATACTACTTCCGATGTTGGAGGCTTGCAAAATCTTGCAAGACCGGTGCAATTCACCAATGCCGACCTGAACGGTGATGGTGTGCAGGATTTGATAGTTTGCCAGTTTGGAAATCATACAGGAAAACTATGTTGGTACGAAAGTTCCAATCCCAATGCAGAACACGTACTCAGGTTGCAACCGGGTGCACGTAAAGTGGAAGTGCAGGATATGAATGGCGACGGCAAACCGGACATCGTTGCATTGATGGCGCAGGCCATGGAAGGATTGTTTTTGTACACCAATGAGGGCGATGGAAAATTTTCCGAATCTGAATTGGTACGCTTTCCCCCTGTTTACGGAGTTAGTTTTTTTGAGTTGCACGATTTCAACAACGATGGCCATCCCGATATACTGGTAACCAACGGTGACAACTGGGATATGTCGCAAATCAGGAAATACTACCATGGCATCCGCATCTTTTTGAACGATGGGAAAAACAATTTTAAGGAGACACTTTTTTTCCCGTACTACGGCGCCAGCAAAGCAATGGCCTATGATTTTGATAATGATGGGGACCTTGACATTGCCGCTATTTCATTTTACGACGATCCCGAAAAACCAGAACAGTCGTTCATCTACATGGAAAACACAGGCAACCTGAACTTCTCCGTTTCCTCCACCGAAGTGGCAGCATCCGGCAAGTGGCTGACCATGGATATTGGCGACCTTGACCACGATGGTGATATGGATATTTTTCTTGGCTCTTACATTCAATCAATGGGTGAGCTTTCCAAACTGTTATTCAAAGGCGTTGAAACCTTCCCGCAGACCATTGTTCTCTGGAATGATTTACATCCCAGCCCGGAGCAGAAATAATTGTCCAATAGAAAATCAACATTCAACTACATTCTGTTGACAATAGCCAGTTGCATTGGTTAAATGTTTCCTGAACATAAAGAATTCAGGACGGAATAATTTTTCAGGGCAAATCTCAATAGTGGGCGGCTTTGAATAACAACAATGACAACAGGATTGCCTGATGGCTACGATGCCTTTTTTTCCTGTGCTTTTCTTTGTGCTCCTTGTTCCTTGTTTGCGATTTTGTGGTTATAAATGACTATCAGAAATTCTAAAGGTTGGATTCAGCAGAATAGGTTCGTATATTGATAAGGTATCAGATTCATAAAAAGCAAAACATGAGAATATCATTTTTCATTGCACTGCCTTTGTTATGCTTTGGCTGTGCAACAACAAATAAAGCCATGGTAAAATCAAACATACTCAACGGTTCGTGGGTGCCAGTGCAGCAGGAGATTGGAGGGAAAGTGCTTCCAGGTGCAGCATTTGAGAAGCAAAAGCTCATCATAAGTGACAGTACATATACATTAAGCGCAGAAAGCGTTGACAAAGGCATTGTGAATTATGCAGACAACAAAATGGACATTTTTGGAAGGGAGGGAGTCAATGCAGGCAAACATTTCACAGCCATCTACAAACTCGAAAACGAGCAATTGATTATTTGCTACAACTTACTGGGCGATAGTTATCCCGCTGCCTTTGAAACAAAAGGGAAAGCCATGTATTTCCTTTGTACGTTCAAAAAAGAATAGGTTGAACAACCTGACGTTTGTTCGATCAACATTTCGCCGCTTTAAAGATCCATGCGGACAGAAATTTAGCCCGAATTAATGTATTTCAACTAAACAATTGGTGAGCCGGCAAATGAGCATGTCATTTGCAAACAATCGCACCATGCAACTGTGGCCGCGTCTTATACCTGTACGCCAACAAATCCAAAACCTTGTTGGTACAGACATGGACTCACCCGAAATATTTCATCCGGCATTCTTGACAAAATATGATCCAGTAATGAATTTGCATTGTGGCCTGCATGAATCGTGGGCTTTTTAGATCAGTCATCCTGATTTTCTATGCATCATTGTGTGACTGTTGCTTCGTCAGCATCTGCAGAAGCGAAAAGACCTATTTTTAGCTATTGAGCAAGATACTTTTTATGAGAAATATGATTTGTTTTCTGTTGATGCTGGTTGCACTGTGTGCCACATCGCAGGATACCGGCCGTTTGCAGGGCAAAACTGATTCTGCTGCGACCATTGCAAGCGATACTTCAACCAATGCCAGGAAGAAAAAATCAGGCCAACAGACCAATCGTTTGCGGGAACAGGATTTGCTGAACCGCATTTCATCGAGCGATACTGCAGTGTCGCAACAGCTAGTTAAACTGTCTGAGTATTCGGTGCTGCTCTCCAGTATCAATAGTTCGCTTCGCCGGGGCTTTGATACCAGTGATATTTCGGAAGGCCTTAATTCGCTGGAGGCAGACCTCGACCTTGCCCGGGAAGGTGTGCTTCAAGTGCAAGGCTATTACAATTACCGCAACCTTCTGACCACCAAAAAATTTATAAAGGGTATTGTTGGCAGCCTTGAACACTGGCAAGAAAAACTCCACAATATATCGGCCCGCCTGAATGATTTTAAGGTGGAACGAGACCAGATGCGCAATGACCCGGTGTGGAAAAACTTCCCGGAAGATTCTGTGCTGCGTGCTGAAATCCTGAATCGTCTGACAGAAATGAATGAACGTGTAGGTGTTACCGATTCTTTAATGCAGGATGCTATCGTAAACATTGCCGCACTTCAAAACCGAGTATTCAGGGCCAAACTGGAAACAGATGATGATATTGAAGAAATCAACTTCAGACTGGAAGAAAAGTGGCGTACCCTGCTGTCAAAGGAAATGGGATACCTGTGGGAAAAACCGAAAAACAAATCGGACTTCTGGAAAGATGT
>JBBIOQ010000050.1:0-27576 GCA_037443285.1 Sphingobacteriales bacterium
CAGCCCTTCGACTGGCGCAATTTTGCAGTACTCATCGGCGGCTTGCTCATCATTGGTATATTTTATTTCATTCCTGCAATGTCCAATCTTTTTGTGGATGGCATTTTGCGCAGTGCCTTGTTTGCCGGCCTTTTTGCTTTTGTAGTCATCAAGGCAAAACTGAGCGATGAAATAGAAGCACTCTGGCAGAAAATGAAACACAGATTTGCAGGTGGCCACTAAATTGCAGCATATGGCAGTACCGGGTTTGTTATCCATCGTCATTATCACTTACAATCGCCACCACGACATGCTGGAATTGTGCAAGTCGATTGCCGAACAGCAAAACAAGGAGTTGCTGCAGGAAGTCATTATCCTGAACAACTGCTCCACCACTTCCTACGACGAGGTGACCAGCTACATTGAACAGCATCCCGAAATACCTTTTGTGTACAAAATAGCGCCTGGTAACCTCGGCGTTTCCAAAGGGCGGCAATATGCTATTCAGTTTGCCACGGCACCCATTCTTTTCCTCATAGATGATGACACCGTTTTTGAGCACACCCAATCGCTGCAGCGCATTTGCAGCAGTTTTGTGGAACAGCCACGACCCATTGCCATCGTGAGTTTCCTGGTACGCTATTACAGCAATCACCAGGTTCAGCAAAACGTTTTCCCGCACAAGCAATTCGAAAAGCACCAAGACCTCGAACGCTTTCCCACTTCCTATTTTGTTGGTTGTGCGCATGCCGTTTCAGCTGATGCATTGAAAGCATGCGGCGGCTATCCCACCGACTTTTTCTACGGCATGGAAGAGTACGACCTCAGTTACCGCATCCTGAACAAAGGCTACAGCATCTGGTACGAAAGCGGGGTGACGGTGCTGCACAAAGAATCGCCGCAGGGGCGCAGGCCAAGGTTGGAAATACTGCGGCAAATGTGGGTAAACAAAAGCATGGTGGCGTGGCGCTACCTGCCCAAACAATATTTTTTCAGCACGGTGATTTTATGGAGTTGCTTCTGCCTGGTAAAAAGCAAATTCAACCTGAAAATTTGGCTTCAGGGATGGACCATGATCTGGCAAATTCCCGACACGCAAAAGCGAACACCTGTCAGCAAGGATACCCGGCAATACCTGGAAGAAGTGAATGCAAGGTTGTGGTATTGAGAATCCGGAAGTGAAGGAAATTATCCCGTCCATTTTTCCAAATTGGAACAGCCCGCATTCAAATATTTTGCCCATACCTAAAAAATTTTTGCAAAAACTTGCAGTCAGGATGGTGAATTTTTCTTGGGTGTTACTCTTTGGTGATGTAGAAGACAAACGAATGGCAGGTAGCCATGTTGCCATCCATTCAACTATCATAAATTTTGGCAAACTAATTACACTGCGCAGGACAATTGAACAACAAAATGTGCGTAATTGCTGTAAATTAAGGTTGGAAATAATCGGCAAGAATATGATGCAAAGAATATCGAAAGCTACTGGTGTTTTTTCAGCGATGGCTATTGGCCTGGCTGGCATTTTGTTAATGACTCATTCAAAAACATTTGCCCAAAAACTGGTTTACTCCGTACCCGAAAAAAGTGAAGCAAGACAAACCAGTTTTGAAATCATTGGCAAGTATTCAGGCAAATACCTGGTATACAAAAACTACAAATCCACCCATTACATTTCGGTATACAACACCGACATGCAATTGCTGAATAACGTAGACATGCCTTACATGCCTGACCGTGTGATTGAAGCTAGTTTTGTAGCCTACCCCGACTACAGCTACCTGTTTTACCAGTTTCAGAAAAAAGGTGTCACCCGCATTTTTGGCGTAAAGATTGGCGCTGATGGCAAAAACCTCACTGAGCCCGTTGAACTCGACACTACCCATACCGGTGGTGGTGGAAATGATGACAAAATCTACTCCGTTATTCCCAGTGAAGACAAGAGCAACATCCTTGTTTTCAGGGTAAATACCCGCAACGAAAAAAGCTACCTATTCCGCACCATTCTGCTCGATAAAAACCTTATGCTGAGGCATGCTACAAACCAGTTGGGCCTCGATATGCGTGACCGAAACGATTTCCTAACCGACTTTTATGTTGACAATGAAGGCACGCTTGTTTTTGGCAGGGGCCTGAGGCCGGGGCCGAATGAGAACATTTCAAAATTTCACCTGGTTGTGAAGCACGCCGATGCCGACACATTTGCCTACCGCGATTTGGATTTTCAGAAAATAACACTGGATGAAGTGAAACTGAAAATGGATAACTACCACCAGCGTTACCTTTTCACCGGCTTTTATTATAGTGGAAAGAAAAGCAGCATTGAAGGCATCGCCAATGCAGTATTCGACAAGAAAACAGAACAGTGGACCATACACAACGTAATACCGCTGAACGATGAACTGCGGGAAGATGCACGCAGTGAAAACAACGCAAAGAATGCCTTCAATGACTACTACATTCACGACATTACAATCCGCAGCGATGGTGTTTTTTTGGTGAATGCAGAAAGTGTATACCAAACCACCCACGATGGCAACAATTACAATAGGTGGAATTACATGAATCCATGGACCTCGCCCATGGATTACTACCGATATGGAGGCTATTATGGTGGCTACGGAAGTCCATGGGGCTACAGCAGTTCTAATACTGTGCGATATCATGCTGATAACATACTGGCACTTGCTTTTGACAAAGATGGGAAGCTTTTCCTGAGCAATGTGGTGCGCAAATCGCAGTACGATGACAACACAGACAACATGGTGAGTTATGCACTTATCAATACCGGCAACGGGCTGCAATACCTGTACAACGATTATGAAAAACGCGAAACAGTGCTAGCCTACCAAACCATTGTTGCAGGCGGTCGTATTATTCGCAATCCAACCATAAAAGGGCTGGAGCGGGACTATGACTTTTTGCCCCGCTATGCCAAACAGGTTGATACCCGAGAAGTGATTATTCCCTGCCTGTTCAGGAATACGCTTTGCTTTGCCCGGCTGGAATTTCCATGATGTAAATGAATGGGAAAAAGAGAACAAACTGTTGAATGTTGACCGTTGAATGTTGACCGAAAGTAATCTCCTGACTTCCGGTCTTTCCTTCTTTCCCAACCTGTGACTAACTCAGTCAAATGCTACACCCGCTATTAGCTACTTTTGGCGCCATTAATAATCAGTATTTGTGATCGGTTATTTCAAGGAAAGGAGTTCGCTGCAGGTACCTGCTTTGATATTCCTCGGGTTCTTGCTTAAAGTTGGTTATGTATCGCACCATGCCACCGATAGTAGTCCACTGCCGGAAGTGGGAGGCTTGCTGCCCGGGTGGCTGCAAAGCAACGTATTGCCGGTTGTAAGGCCCGGCTTTGCCAACGGCATAGCATTATTACTGCTTTTTGGTTCGGCCATCTATGCCAATGTGGTTGCTTCCAACGGGCGCATGTTTAATCAACGTCATTTACTCGTGGCGCTTTCCGTATTACTCTTCACTTCGATACTGCCGCCTACCAATACACCTTCTGCAGCGCTGATCATACTGCCCCTTTTCATTGCTATTTTCGAGCAAATCACGAAACTGTATGCAACTAATAAGGCAAGACCCGCCATTGTGAATGCTGGCATACTCACAGGGCTATGTTATTTGCTTTACCACCCTTTTGTATTTTTAGTGCCAGCAGTTTTTTTTGGATTAGGCGCCATGCGCCCCTTCAAACTTGCCGAATGGCTGCTGCTGTTGCTGGGCATTTTTACCCCTTTGTATTTTGCCCTTGCTATCGATTTTCTTAGCAACAACTGGCATCCGGCCCGCCACCTGCCCCATTTTGTGATTGGACCTGTTTCTAGGAGGTTAGGTCTATACTGGTGGACGACCATTGGCACCATCATCATCTGGCTATTCAGCTCCATTTCTGGTTGGCAAAACCAGAGCCGGCGCATGTTGATCCAGGCTCGTAAAAACTGGTATATACTGCAGATAGCAGCAGTTTGCTGCATTCCCGGCATTTTCATTCCTGCCGGCAATGCCCCTGAAATGCTTACCCTGCTTGCATTTCCTGCAGGTGTCATGCTGGCCAACGCATTTACAAATGAAGAAAAAGGAGTTGGGCAACTACTGTTCTTCTGGTTCATCATCATTGTGATTGCATTTGTAAGTTGGGGATGGAAAAACGGGGGCATGTAACCAGCCCATTACAATTATCTTTGCGCCTTCAAAAAGAAAAACTGACATGAAGTTTGGTGTGGTAGTATTCCCCGGTTCCAATTGCGACAGAGACATGCACGATGCAATGGCCTACGACCTTGGCCAGGAAGTGATAATGCTTTGGCACAAAGACAAAGACCTTTCTATGTTTACTACCGATGACTGCATTGTGCTGCCCGGTGGGTTCAGCTACGGCGATTACCTGCGCTGCGGAGCCATTGCCCGCTTCAGCCCCATGATGCAAAGTGTAATTGAATTTGCCAACAAAGGGGGAAAGGTGCTCGGCGTTTGCAATGGCTTCCAGATTTTGTGCGAGGCCGGCTTGCTGCCAGGCGTTTTGCTGCGCAACGGAAACCAGCAGTTTATATGCAAGAATATTTTCCTCAACGGCGCATCTTCGAAAGGTCTTAAGATCCCAATTGCGCATGGTGAGGGTCGCTTTTTTGCAGATGAGGCTACCCTTAATGAACTGGAACAAAATAACCAGGTAATTTATCGCTACGCCACGGAGAATGGTGAGGTGAATGAAAGTGCTAATCCAAACGGCGCACTCCGGAATATTGCAGGTATAACCAATAAAAACCGCAATGTGTTTGGAATGATGCCCCACCCCGAAAGGGCCTGTTCTGCCTCACTCGAAAATACTGATGGGCAAATTGTTTTCCGGGAACTTGGGTTGATACCGTAAACCGGGGTGTTGATGTAAATTAGGGCGACGACTATTTGCCGGGGTCATACTTTTAAATGATTACCGCCCTGTTATTGTCACATGCCTAATAATCAGAAATTTTTCATAATAAAGGTTGATAGTGGGTACTGTCGCCATGCAATGACCGTCTTGAAGGTAAAATTGCAAAGCCTCATGCAATTCCAAAAACAAAGGGTATTGCCATACGTAACGCCTCTTTATTAAGTCGAAAACCATTTGATATTATGAAAAGAATTGTTTTAACAGCCATTTTCACCACAATAATAGCCGCTTCATTTGCGCAAATCAAGAACCCGGTAAAGTGGAATTTTACTTCAAAAAAAATTGACGCCACCACCTGGGAACTGCACATGACAGCTGCTATTGACCCGGGATGGCACATTTACACGCTTGACCACAGCGCCGATATTGGAGTGGCCACTTCCTTCAGTCTCAAAACAAATCCTCTGGCCACCGCATCTGGAAAAATGAAGGTGAAAGGCAACCCAGTTTCACTGAAGGACCCCGGCACTGGGGAAATGGTAAAATTCTACCAGAAGTCGGTTGATTTTGTGCAGGTAGTGAAACTGAAAGCACCGGTCAAGACATTCATCAGTGGTTCAGTTGAGTTCATGGCCTGCGATGACCACCAATGCCTGCCACCATCGGAAACAGCATTCAATATTGCAATTCAATAATCCAGGATACTCATGAAGTATTTATTCAGCTTTCTACTCACCGTTTCCTTTTTTACAGCTATTGCCCAAAACGAAAAGGCTCCGGTGCAGTTCAGTTTTTCATTTACCAGGTCGGATGACAGCACAGGCTTCCTTGTGGTGAAAGCCAGGATGGACAGTGCTTTCCGGCTTTTTTCGGTAAAGAAGAGAAATGCAGATGATCCATTTATTTCGGCTATGGTGTTCGACAGCACTGCTAAACCATTCAGCCACGAAAAAGATGCTGCGTCAGAAATTGGACAACTGCAGGCTTTGGCCGATGGCACTGGTGGAAACTACCGTGTATTTGCCGACAGTGTGGAATTCAGATTTCCGGTGCATGTACCTGCTGATTTCAAGGGCACATTGGAAGGTTCGTTCACGTGGCTTGGCATCAAGAAAGATGAATTTCCAAATGGCGAAGAAAAATTCTCCGTAAAAGTCGAACCTGCAGGTACATCAGGAAAGGTTGATGGTTTGGCATCGCCAAAAGAGGAAGAAAAATCGTTGTGGACCATTTTCCTTCAGGGTTTCCTCGCAGGCCTCGGGGCATTCATTATGCCCTGTATTTATGCCATGGTACCGGTCACCGTCAGCTTCTTTACCAAGCGCAGCAAAACCCGCAAACAAGGTATTCAGAATGCTGCAGTATATGCAGGTTCCATCATCGCCATTTTTACTTTGCTGGGTTTCCTCATCACCGTAATTTTTGGAAAAGGAGCATTGAACGATATGGCCAGTTCAGCATCCTTCAACATTGGTGTTTTTCTCCTGTTCATGGTGTTCGGCATTTCATTCCTGGGTGCGTTCGAAATCACCCTTCCTGCCAGTTGGGGAAATAAAATTGATTCACGGGCCGGATTGGGCAGTTACAGTGGAGTTTTCTTCCTGGCTCTCACGCTGGTAATTGTTTCGTTTAGCTGTACTGTGCCTTTTATTGGTGCCCTTACTGTGCTTATTGCCAAAGGAAGTTACTGGGCACCGCTGGTGGGCTTCTTTGCATTCTCATTAGCATTGGCGCTCCCGTTTGCAGTAGTTACTGTGTTTCCCACCTTGCTAAATAACATGGCCAAAAGCGGCGGATGGCTCAACAGCATCAAGGTAACGCTGGGCTTCCTGGAACTGGCTTTGGCCCTAAAGTTCCTCTCCAGCGCTGACCTCGCTTACCACTGGGGCATCCTCGACCGCGAAGTGTACCTGAGCCTTTGGATTGTAATTTTTGGCTTGATGGGATTGTACTTGTTGGGCAAACTCAAATTTCACCACGATGATGAGTTGCCTAAAAATGATTATGGCCTGCCATACCTTACCGTTACCCGCACCTTTTTTGCAATTGCAGCCTTGTCATTTACGGTGTACATGGTTCCGGGCTTGTGGGGCGCACCGCTCAATGGCATCAGTGCCTGGATTCCCGAAATGAAAACGCAGGATTTCAAACTTGTGGGTGGCGAAGGCATATCTGGTTCTTTTCCGGCATCCAATGCCGGACCTCAACCTGTGAAATACACTGAATTCCTGGAAAGTGAAATACCAGGTGTGAAAACATTTTTTGATTATGAAGAAGGCATGGCAGCGGCCCGCCAACTGAAGAAGCCGGTGATGATTGACTTTACCGGTCACAGCTGTGCCAACTGCCGCAAGATGGAGCGTGAAGTACTTAACAATCCCGAAGTGATGCAGAAGCTACAGAAGGATTTTGTAGTTATTTCTCTGTACGTTGATGACAAACATCCGCTGCCTGAAAATGAATGGAAGAAATCAAAACTGGACGGCGGCATGCTGAAGCGACTGGGCGAAATGAACCTGGACTTTGAAGTGGAACTCACCAACAACAATGCGCAGCCTTTCTATGTTTTTGTAGATAATGATGGGAAACTGCTTGCTGAGCAAGGCTACGGCTATGACCCAAACATTCCAAAATTCCTGGAGCACCTAGAAAAAGTGAAAGCGCGGTTTGCAGGAAAATAACTTGCCTTAAATAGTACCAAACAAAAACCCCGGATTGCCGGGGTTTTTGTTGTCAATGCTCGTAAAAGAGCTGGTTGAAATTAGGTTGTCACTCTGCAATAACCTTCCACCTTGAATGGCATGCAATCTGTAAGGCCCTAATGCAGTCAGAACTGCAGAGTGACAGTATTTTGCAATTACTACTGCCGTTATTAATACCGCAAGGTTAAAGAACATTTTGTTTTGAAAAACCCAAAAATTGTCGACAGTTAATCACTGCCTGTTCATTTCTTTTTTAGGTTCATTTCATTGAAAAACAAAACAGAATTATTACCATTCAACCTTGGTTTTGATCAAAGAGCTATCTGCTTTTCCAACATCATTTTTCTGAGGTTAATGAGGCCGTAACGCATACGCCCCAAAGCTGTGTTGATGCTGCAATTGGTGAGTTCGGCAATTTCCTTGAAACTAAGATTGGCATAATGCCGCAGCACTATCACTTCTTTTTGTTCTTCGGGCAATTGCTCCAGCATGCGTTGTACCCTGTCGTGGCTTTGGCGCTTCATCACCCTGGTTTCAGCAGTTTCATCAGAAAAATGGAGCCAGTCAAAAACATCCTGCCCATCATTATTCAGGATAGAAGGCGAACGCTTCACCTTGCGGAAATGGTCAACACACAGATTGTGTGCTATGCGCATGGCCCATGAAAGAAACTTGCCCTCGTCGTTGTACTTGTTGTTGCGGATGGTGTCAATAATCTTGATGAACACATCCTGGAACAGGTCCTCAGCCAGGTACTTGTCCTTCACCAGGAAAAGAATGGAGGTGTAAATGCGGTCTTTATAGCGGCGCACAAGTTCTTCAAGCGCAGCATGGTCGCCGTCAGTAAATGACCTAATCAGCTGGGAATCTGAACGGTTAGCAAATGATAGCATCATTTCTCCCTTTAAGTGATGAATAAAATAATTACAGGGTAGAAATAATACCTATAGGCGTAAGATTAAAAGGTTAGTACAAATTAGCAACGATATTGGCGACCTCTTTTTTTATAGCTGCAAAAAATATGCTAAAACAAAAAAAACCGCCAGCCTGTTACTATTTACCTTCGAAAACCAATCATGGAAACCAATTCCATTGTTTAGCCACCGAATTCAAAGCAAGCTACAATTTATAGTTCTAAAATCCACATGAAATCCACAAAAAATTTAGCAACGATTGTCGCAAACAAACCTCAAGTAGCTCAAAATGAGATATTTATAAAAGGCGCCAGTACCCACAATCTTAAGCATATCGATGTTTCCATCCCGAGAAACCAATTGGTGGTGGTCACCGGTGTCAGTGGTTCGGGCAAATCTTCGCTCACTATTGATACCCTGTTTGCCGAAGGCCAAAGGCGCTATGCCGAAAGCCTCAGTGCCTACGCCCGCCAGTTCATGCAGCGCATGAACAAGCCCGATGTGGATTATATAAAAGGCCTTTGCCCCGCTATTGCTATTGAGCAAAAGGTGGTCACCCGCACTCCCCGCAGCACCGTAGGCAGCATGACGGAGATTTATGATTACCTGCGCCTGCTTTTTGCCCGCATTGGAAAAACTATTTCCCCGGTCAGCGGCAGGCAGGTGAAGAAAGACGATGTGACCGATGTAGTCAAAGCCATTCAGGAACTTGCAGAAGGCGACAAGGTTTTGCTGCTGGTAGCATTTAAAAAACACCACAAACGCAACACCAAAGAGGAACTGAACATACTGCTGCAGAAAGGTTTTACCCGCGTTTATTCGGCAGGCGAAACGCTGCGCATTGAAGACTTACTGGAAGATGAAGCAGCGCTGAATAATTTCGAAACCAAAGTTGCCACCAAGCTTCAATGCTATGTGATGGTGGACCGCCTTGTTATTCGGGCCTTTGATGAAGACGACATTCACCGCATTTCGGATTCTGTGGATACAGCCTTTTATGAAGGCGAAGGCAGTTGCCTGCTAGAGATAAACGGTAGCACATTGCTCAACTTTAGCAACCGTTTTGAATTGGATGGGATTGTGTTTGAAGAACCAGTACCAAACCTCTTTTCCTTCAACAATCCATTTGGTGCATGCCCGGTTTGCGAAGGGTTTGGCCAGGTGTTGGGCATTGACCCCGACCTGGTGATACCCGACAAGAGACTCAGCATTTACGAGAATGCAATTGCCCCATGGCGTGGCGAAAAACTGGGTGAATGGAATAAGGCACTTATAAGAGTGGCGTCAAAATTCAATTTCCCCATCCACAAACCCATCCATGATTTAACCAAAGCACAATACCAATTACTTTGGACGGGCAATCAACATTTCA
This sequence comes from Sphingobacteriales bacterium, assembly GCA_037443285.1. Classification (GTDB taxonomy): domain Bacteria; phylum Bacteroidota; class Bacteroidia; order Chitinophagales; family Chitinophagaceae; genus Phnomibacter. Next base: position 9,862 of record JBBIOQ010000050.1, read on the forward strand.
ATGGTATAAATGACTTTTTTGAGGAGGTAGAACAAAACCTGTACAAAGTGCAATACCGTGTGCTGCTGAGTCGCTACCGTGGGCGAACCACCTGCCACGAGTGCAAAGGACACCGTTTACGTAAGGAAGCGCAGTATGTAAAAATTGACGGCTTGCACATTGGTGAACTATGCGTTATGCCTATAAGGGATTTGCAACAATGGTTCCAAAGGCTGCCACTCTCTGACTACAACAAGGAAGTGGCAAAGAGAATTTTGCTGGAAATTCAACTACGCCTGCAAACCATGATGGATGTTGGCCTTGGCTACCTTACGCTGAACCGGCTGGCGAACTCTCTCTCCGGCGGCGAGAGTCAGCGCATTCAACTCACCCGCACATTGGGCAGTAACCTCACAGATTCATTGTACATCCTCGACGAGCCTTCTATAGGTCTTCATTCACGTGATACAAGCCGGCTGATAAATGTGCTTAAAAATCTTCGCAACCTTGGCAACACTGTTGTAGTAGTGGAGCATGATGAAATGATGATGCGCCATGCCGACCACATCATCGACATGGGGCCGCTGGCCAGCCACCTGGGTGGCGAAGTAGTTGCAGCAGGAAACTATGAACAGATTGTGACCAATAAAAAAAGCCTGACAGGTAAATACCTGAATGGAGAACTGACGGTAACCGGGTTGACGAAACGCCGAAAATGGAAAAAAAGCCTGACTGTAGAAGGCGCCCGTCAAAACAACCTGAAGGATATTGATATCACTTTTCCATTGGGAGTACTTACAGTAGTTAGCGGCGTAAGCGGCAGCGGTAAAACAACACTTGTAAAACAAATCCTTTACCCTGCCTTGTGCAAAATCAAGGGTGAGTTTGCTGACAAAGTGGGGGCGCACCGGAAAATTTCGGGAGACATTGAAACCATTACCCATGTTGAGATGGTTGACCAGAATCCAATAGGCAAAAGCAGCCGCAGCAATCCAGTTACTTACATTAAAGCTTGGGATTCCATTCGCGATTTGTATGCAGAACAAGCATTGAGTAAAATCCGCGGCTTTCAGCCAAAACACTTCAGCTTCAATGTAGATGGTGGCCGCTGCGACACATGCAAGGGCGAAGGCGAGCAAATTGTACAAATGCAGTTTCTTGCTGACGTACACCTTGTATGCGAAAGCTGCAAAGGCAAACGCTTCAAGGATGAAGTACTTGAAGTGACCTACAAAAACAAAAGCATTTTCGACATACTTGAGATGAGTGTGGATGAAGCCATCGATTTCTTTTCAACACCCGAAGGGAAGGGCAAAGAAGGTGCTGCTATTGCAAATGCCATCAGGCCACTGAGCAATGTGGGCCTTGGCTATGTAAAACTTGGCCAAAGCAGCGACACACTCAGCGGCGGCGAAGCACAACGTGTGAAACTTGCAAGCTTTTTGGGTAAGGGCAAAAGCGCAGGGCATGTTTTGTTTGTATTTGATGAACCCACTACCGGCCTGCATTTTCACGACATTCAAAAATTACTCGATTCCTTCAACGCATTAATTGAACAAGGCCACAGCATTATTGTAATTGAACACAATACCGACGTCATCAGGAATGCCGATTGGGTCATAGACCTCGGCCCCGAAGCCGGCGATAGAGGAGGTGAAGTGGTATTTGAAGGAACACCTGACGATTTAAAAAACTGCAAAGAGAGCTATACCGCAAAATATCTGCCCTGATGGCATTGCAACAAAAGCAACTTTTAATAGATTGAATTCATTTATGCAAAAAACGCTTGACCGGTATTTTCCCTATCTCCTGTTATTTGGTTGCTTGCTGAATGCCACCGGGCTTACCAATGACATACTCGATCCCGATGGTACTTTGTACGCCACCATTGCAAAGCACATGGCCAACACCAATGATTTCGTCAATCTTTTTGGCGACAATCACGATTGGCTGGACAAGCCGCATCTTCCATTCTGGATTACTGCAGTCAGTTTTAAAATTTTTGGACTCACTCCATTTGCATACAAATTTCCCGGCTTTCTTTTTTGGCTCGGTGGTCTTTGCTTTACCTATCTTATTGCTAAAGAACTTTACGGCAAATACACCGCACAGGTAACCGCACTTGTTTACCTTATCGCATTGCACAGCGTCATTGCAAACTTTGATGTACGGGCTGAACCATACCTTACTACGTTAACCATTGGCAGCATTTGGTTTTGGTTGAAAGACTGGAAGGAAAGAAAATGGTATTACCTGGTATTGGCTGCATTGTTTGCTGCCGGTGCGGTTATGACCAAAGGAATATTTGCATTACTCACCATTGCCGGAGGCTTTGTACTGTATTGGATAATTACTGCACAATGGAAGGAATTTGTACGGCCACGATGGTGGATTTTGGCTGTGCTGATTTTCATATTCATTACACCCGAACTGTATTGCCTGTATGTTCAGTTCGATTTACATCCTGAGAAAGTGGTGTTTGGCAAAACAGGTGTATCGGGCCTTCGATTCTTTTTCTGGGACAGCCAGTTCGGAAGGTTCTTCAATACTGGCCCAATCAAAGGAAGCGGCGACGTCAACTTTTTCCTGCACACAACACTCTGGGCTTTTCTGCCGTGGTCAGTCTACCTTGTAATGGCGATTTACGATGCTTTCAGGAACAAAGGTGTTAGCAAGAACGTGGAAGCATGGCTGGTGCATGGCGGAGCATTGCTCACATTTGTTTTGTTTTCATTATCCAAATTCCAACTGCCTCATTACATCATCATCCTGTTTCCTCAGTTTTCCATCATTACCGGCAAATACCTGGTCCGCATGTTTGATGGAATGCATGCAAAAACAAGCAGGTTTATTTTCGGTCTTCAAATTTTCCTGGTTCTGCTGGTTTCTGTGTTCATCATTACAATCACTTTTTTTGCCGGCATTCAAAAGCCTTTCCTCATCAGTGCAGTAGTTACTACTGTTGCCATTGCAGCACTGTTTTTCTTTAGGCAGGCAAACTTATTGAACACGTTTGCCAAAGCCTTTGCATTCTCTTTTCTGTTATACCCCTTTCTGAATTTCGTTTTCTATCCTTACATTATGCAATACCAGGCTGGCATGCAGGCAGCCAATTGGGCCAATACGCACAAGCCAGGTTCAAAACTTTTCATATACAAAGAATTTTCGCACGCCTTCGAGTTCTATGCGTTGGGCGAGCCTGCATGGGTTTACGACATGCATGGCATGGATTCTACTGTTTCCAAAGAAGGAACCATCACTGTGTATGCACGCAGCGCAGACCTCGACACACTGAGAATCCAAAGTTTTGAAGTGCATACACTCCAACATTTTTCCTACTTCAGAATTAGTATGCTCACGCTTACATTCCTGAATCCTGCAACAAGGCCGCAGGCCGTAATACCGGTTGAATTAGCAACGGTAGGCAGAAAGGATATTGCTGCAGTGGCTGCACCACACTAAATTCACGCATTCATTTTTGCAAATGCTGAAAATTAATAAGGAACTTATTTTAAGCATCCTCAAGTTTGGCCTAACAGGGCTGAGTGGCATGGTGGTTGATTTTGGAACCACCTGGCTGCTGCGTGAAAAAGCAAAATGGAACCAATACCTTGCCAACACCTGCGGCTTTTCACTGGCGGTTATCAACAACTACATCATCAACCGATACTGGACTTTTCACAGCCAACACAATTGGCTTCCCGAATTTGGTCGGTTCGTACTTTTCAGCGTTGTGGGTTTGCTGTTGAACAATCTTTTTCTCTACCTCTTTTATGAAAAAGGCGGCATTAAGTTTTACTACTCTAAGGCCTTAGCTATCCTCCTGGTATTTGTCTGGAATTTCCTTACAAACTGGCTTTTCAATTTTCATTAAGTGGTTCGCTAAAACCATTGCTGTTTTTTCATCGGAATAAAAAAAACTGGTTCGCAATAAACGAACCAGTTCTAATGATTTCGGCAACGATACTTTCAAATTCCTGCAAGCCTGAAAGCCATCTATCCTCGTTAATTACAAACCATAATCCCTACCCTTTTCGACCGCAGGCACGCCTTCCTTCAGCCATTTTGCAGGCGCTTCCCCTTTCAACAGCCAATCAAAATATTCCTGCTCCCGAATTTGAATGTCTTTGCGGTTGCGGCGTTCCACCAAGTTGTGTGCTTCGTTGTTGTATTGCAACAGCCACACTTTCTTATCCAGCCTGCGCATGGCTGTAAACAATTCAATACCCTGGTACCACGGAACTGCCCCATCGGCATCGTTTGACATTATCACCAATGGCGTTTGCACTTTTGGCAGATGAAACAATGGTGAGTTCTTCAGGTACAAGTCTTGTCTTTCCCACAGGGTGGCACCAATGCGGCTCTGCGTTTTTTCATATTGAAATTGCCTGTTGAGGCCACTCTCCCACCGAATACCGCCGTAAGCACTTGTCATATTTGCTACCGGAGCGCCGGCCCATGCAGCCGCAAACAAAGGCGTCATGGTGATGAGTTGCGCTGTTTGATAGCCACCCCAACTTTGTCCCTGCAATCCCATTTTTGTGCTGTCAACAAAACCTTGCTTTACAAGGTAACGTGCTCCACTCACGATGTAATCGAATGCACTCTGGCCTGGCTCACCTTTGCGGTAATGAATATCCGGAGCCAGCACCACGTAACCACGGCTCACGAAGAAGGAAATATTCAGCCTGCTAGGGGTAGGCGACGGCGGAATATAACCATACAAACCATCGCTCAGCGTTTCGTAGAAATAACAAATGAGCGGATACTTTTTGTTAGGGTCAAATCCTTCAGGCTTGTAAACAATACCCTGTGTCATTTTGCCAGTGTAGGCCTTCCATTCCACCAGTTCGGCTGTGCCCCAATTGTATTGCGACTGCTGCGGATTTGGCTGACAAAGCACAAGTCCATCGAGTGGTCTTCCTGCAGCGTCACCGGGTTTAGATACACGTATGTCAGGACTTTGCTGATAAGTTTCGGTGCTGTAACTCAGCATATCAGCATCCTTTGCCTTCACAAAATTCGCCAGTCTTACGGGATAGGTTTGACGCTGTTGTTGATTGAAAGAAAAATCAGTTCCAAGGGTTTGCCATTTGATTCCTGAGGTTTTGTCTTTTGTATTAAAGAGCGTAAACAAGTACGGCTTGCCCTTCTCCACAAAATTGTCATCGCGGTTCAAATTCTGGAAGCGCACCTGAAGGCTATCCTTTCTTGCAATTCCCCCGGTGAGGCATTCCGCGGCTTTTGCACCCGATGCATCAAGTTTCCATATATCATACCTATCGTAAACATACAGGGTACTGCCATCCTTTTCCCAGGCCATTAATCCGTATGGCGATGGATCATCGGGCACATCATTTTCCTCATCGTACAAAGCCGTTTTTACTCCATTTGAAACCACAAATTCTTTTCCTTCCACCCATGTGTGGTATTGTTTATCGGCATAATCATACCACACAAGGTTTTCTCCTGCCGGTGACGCACCAAATGGAACACCATCCAAACCGGCTTTCACGAGCATCCGTGCACCGGATTTAGGGTCAATTGCATATGCATCTGCTTTGCCTCGTCCAGCCCACTGGCTGGCTTTGCGACTTGCCCTGTCATCGGTAGCCCAAAACCAGCGCCCATCACCGTTTCCGGTAATGCGCACATCCTGCAGGCTTTTGTCCGCCAGTTGAATGACGGTTTTGTCCTGCGGGTAAAAAACAGCCAGGTAACTACGTTTCAGTTCGCGGTCAAGATTCTTCAATTGAAAGGGCTGCAGGTAATCGTCGTTGTAATGCCAGACATCAAGTTGCGCCTTTTCAAATTCAGGAACGGTAGTGTCTTTAGGAGGAACGATGGGTGCAACGCCAAAGAAAAGCCGCTGCCCGCTTTTGCTGAAACTAATGAGCCCATTTTCACTTACTGTCGAGTTTTCCTCTTTCCACTTTGTATTTCTGTCTGCTATGGCAAGGGCACTGTCGGCACCATTTTTCCAATACCAGAGTTTGTAAAATTTCTGAAGTGCCTTGGCACTGCTGTCTCTTTCTGAAACAAACGCAAGTTGAGTGCCACCTTCATCAAGCGCCAGGTTTTTTACATCATTGAAGCCACGCATGACAGTATCTAGGCGACTGCCGGCGATATCCCATGCAAAAACATAAGATTTAGACAATGAATCCTTTGCATTCTTCACTGTTTTGAAAGCAAGTTTATTACCCTGCTTGTCAGTAACGAAGTCAGTAACATTTTTAAAGACTTTTTTACTGCCATCGGCAAGATTATTCCAAACCAAATCACTTCCTGTATCATTGCCTCCTGCAGCGCTTGCTGAAGGCTCATCCGCATCCATGCCTACACTATTTTCTTCATCCAGGTATTTCTTCTGCACTTTTTCGGGAAACTTGTTGAGCAATGCGGTGAGGCTGTCCACCACCTTACGCAGACTGTCGGCCTGTGGATTTTTCACAGGGCCTGCAGGTTTTTTGGAAGTATCCGGCAATGCTTTTTCCAGTTGGTATGCCACCCAACTTCCTCCGTCTGAAGGCATTTTAAATCCCTTCACTCTTGGCGTTTTCATCACCACCAGTTTTCCCAGTTCTACAATACCCAGGCTATCCTTGGGCATATCATCAGGCTTCTTCTTTTTAATGCGTGCATCACGGGTTTCCTTGTAGGTGGGCTTTATTTTAAACACAACCCAACGACTGTTAGCACTGATGGAAGCACTGTAGCCCCGAGGCACTTCGAGTTGGTAGCTTTTGTCGGCACTGGACAATACCAGGCGGCCATCACCGTCCTGCGGATTCACTGTATACACCAGCCAGCGTCCATCGTTGCTCACCAGCCTTTCCTGTATGCTTTCCCATCCGTCGTACACACTATGGTCAAGCGGTTTCTTTTGAGCATGTCCATTATTGGCCCAAATGGCGGAAACTGCCAACAGCAGCATGGTAAATTTTCGCATAAACAGTTTTAAAATGTTGCAATAAATATCACTTAGTAACCCCAAACAATTGTATTGTTTGACGCGTATTGGCTAAAAAACTTTTGTGGATTTTGCTGCTTCACTTGCAATCCATGGCCTTGGCGGCAAAAATATTTGCATACGTAGTTATTGACACCAGAGAAAATCATGCATCGCACTACTTTTGCCGCATGTCCATCCCGTACTACGAAGGCGAACTATACGAAGGAATTGTTTTTGCCGAAAATCCTTTACCACAGGGCGATTTCGAAAATTGCAGCTTCCGGAATTGCGATTTTGCCGGGGCTAATATTTCCTCTAACAGGTTTGTTGATTGCGATTTTGATCACTGCAATCTCAGCAATGCCAAACTCCACAACACTACTATTAACAATACACGATTCAACCACTGCAAACTACTGGGCACAAGTTTTGAACATTGCCATGCCATGCTTTTTTCTGCAAGCTTTAGTCATTGCATCCTCAACCTTGCATCTTTTTACAAAAGGGTGATGAAGAAAACCCATTTCATCTACTGCAGCCTGCAGGAAACAGATTTTACAGAAGCAGATTTGGCACAGGCAGTGTTTGATGAATGTGATCTTACGGGTGCAAGGTTTGACCATACCAATTTAGAAAAAGCCGACCTGCGAACTGCAAGCAACTACCGCCTAAACCCTGATAATAATCGCATCCGGAAAGCGAAATTTTCTGCGCCGGCCGTACTCACATTGCTGGAGAAATTCGACATCATTATTGAATGATACACAGAAAATCCCGGTTTAGGCAAATGGCAAAGTCCTGTCCTTTGCAAGCATCATTGCAATACTTTCAGCCTGATGTTTTTTACAGAATCTTTTCGCATAACATGCATGGGAACAGCTACACCCATAGCAATGCTCATGATAATAAACAATGTTCGTGAACCATTGTGCACGGTTTCGGAAAGCACCATCGGGTAGTCAGCATTTACATTGGCAGTGAGTTTGATGAGACCGAGCATAGTGTGGTATGCAAACACACCGGGAATAAGCGGGATTACGGAAGGTATAGCAAAAATCATGGGAGGCACATGCCTGAGATGTGCAATAGGAATACTTAATACCCCAACTGCCAACGAAGCGAGAAACGAACCTAAAATAACATTGCCACCACCACTCAATAGGATGGTGGAAAACTTTACCAGGCCTGTAATAGCACCACCTGTCCAAATGGCCATAAGTGTTCGGGGCGGTACGTTGAAAAGGATGCCAAAGCCTACTGCAGCCCACCCACACCAAAAGGCCTTAATGAGTATTGTAAACCATTCATTCATTATCCATTCATATTATAAACCAGCAAGGTGGTAAGCAAACCAAAAGCAATGGCCAGCGCAAACAGCAATGCGTTTACTCCCCGCACCATTCCGTTCATGGTGTTACCGTCAATGAGGTCGGTGAAAGAATTGATAAGCGGCACTCCGGGTATCAGGAACAAAACGGAGGTAGCAAATGCATGTTCCAGCCGAAGGTTAACCCCGGCCTTGATGAAGGCACCGGCAAATAAAGAAGCAACAAGTGCACCAGCATAGGTACAGATATATGGATTAAACTTCTGCTTCGCCATTTCCTGCCGGGCGAACAGCCCACAGAAGGTGGCACCAAATGTGATCACCATTTCAGGAATGTTACCGCCAAATGTGAAGCAAAAAGCAGCGCCTGCAATACTGACAAACAACAATGTAACCAGTCGCGGGTAGTATTTCACACTGCGCAACCGGTCGAGTTCGTATGAAATCTGGTGCAACGACAATTTCTTTTCCACCACATTCCAACTAAGCCTGCTGATGCCTGAAATTATTTTGAAATCAACACCTTGGGCAGGAATGCTGCGACTGCCTGAAAAAATGGCGAGGCCGTCTTCATCATTGAGCGTAATGGTAACTGATTTGGGGCCAATGGTAGTATGTGGAGCGAATGAGTATGCTGAGGCAAAACGGGCCACGGTAATGCGTATCCTGCTGCAACTGGCGCCTGAAGCCAATAGCGAAACACCTATTTCAAGCAGCAGGGCGCCAAGTTCTTTAGGTTGGGTTGTAGTCTCCTGTTCCATTACAATAGTTTTGGTCACAGAAATAATGAGTGCGGGTAAAGATAAGGCCATGAAAAAGAATTCAACAGATTACACAGCAAACAAACATTTAACATGGCAGCGTGTGCTTTCCGCCTATCTTCGCGGCGTCAATTTGAGTTATTTGCATCCTGAATCAGATCAGAATATTTCTGCTAAGCATATCTGCCGTAGTTAGTTAGTGTCTCTGTCTTTTAGTTGCTTTTGCCTCAAGTATTTTTAATCAATTTTTTTTTGAAAATGAACATTTTTGTTTCAAACCTGAGCTTCGCCATCCAGGACGAAGACCTGAAAGAGTATTTTTCTGAGTATGGAGAAGTAACTTCTGCTCGTATTGTAATGGACAGAGACACAAACCGCAGCCGTGGTTTTGGATTTGTTGAAATGACTAACAAGGCCGAAGCTGAAAAAGCTATCGCTGCCCTGAACGGTGCTATCGCCGATGGTCGTGCAATGCGTGTAAACGAAGCCAGGCCTCGTGAAGAGCGCAGCAACAGCAGCCGCCCTTCATACAGCAGCAACAAAAGGTGGTAATCTAACCATCAACAGTTGCTTAAAAAGCTAAAAGCTGCCAATGGCAGCTTTTTTTGTTTTAGTATGTTTTGAAATCCTCAACCTGCCTTATAATCTATTAAGTAAAGCCCGGTTTTTTTATGCAGTTGAAGAGTGCGACGCCCATGCAGTTGAATAGTGCTACTGTTGCTGGTTCACCAAAATATTCCTGATGTCTTCGCTTATTTAAACTTCAGATTCATGGTGATGTTGTTTGCGTTCAACTCGGTTGTCTGGTTGTAATGCGCATAACGCAATTCAATCATGCTGAAATGCTTAGTACCCAACAATCCCTTTGGCGGTGCTATGCGCAGGTTCACCCCTTCTGTTTGCGAAGCGAATGCCGAGTAATCGTAATTGCTGGTGTAATAAGTATCGGCGGCCGTATGAGCCATGTAAGGTGCAAAGTATTTTGCAGCGGTTTGTACATAGTACCTGTAAAACGGACTGACAGAAATGAATGGCGTTATTTTGAAAGGTGTTTCAATACTCGCCGTATGTGCATGGATACCCCAACTATCGGTGTAGTAGCGATAGTAAGTCCTGATGATGAGTTTATCACCAGCAAAATAGTTGAGCCGCAATCCAAGTGGCACTTTAAAACGCGTTTCCGGCAGTGCTTCAATATGCACCGAACCATCGGTAAAATATACACGATGGAAAGGAAGACCCAGGTATCCGGTTTGTGCCACACCATCGGCAATTACTGCCAGCTGCATGCGTTGGTTTACCACTTGTGACAACGACATGGAGGTGGCAAACGTATTGCGTGGACTGGTTGGAATGCCTGAACTGGCACCGGAAGCGGAGTATCCCGAAGTGGTTACTCGCCCACCGCTGGCGGTTGTGATGACAACAGTATTGACAGTGGTTGAAGTGGTTGGCTGAAATTCCGAAGGCTCAATCAGCGTCACCTTGTCGAGAAAAATATTGGTCTTGAAATTAAACTCACGGTTGTTGTCTTTCGACCTTTTGCTGAACTGCATGTTCATGCCCAATGAATGGTAGTTGTATTCACCAGAATAAGCTAAGCCCAGGCCAAATGAACTACGCTTTGCCTCATTTTCTTTTGTCCAACTCAGTGATGGATAAATACGAGTGCCCCCCGTTTTTGATGCTCCTGTTTTTGAAACATAAGCCGATGATGCAGCAGTGTGATGGTCGACACCCAGTTCAAAATCGAGTGAATGCTTGTGGTCGAAAATGTCCCATTTCACAAATTTCAGATCGATGATATTGGCAAAGTCAGTTAGCTGCTGTGTGCCAATGCCACCTGTTACCGGTGAATGATTGCCTGTTTGGCTGTAGTAGGTTGTAACAAGGTTGGTTTCTTCCAGTTTAAGGTTCATGCTCTTGTACTCACCGCTTGCAGGTGCTGTGTATTGCGAAAAGGCGTGTACCATTATGAGCAGCAAGCCCACCACCGTCAGGCAAATTTTGCGCATACGTTATTCTGTAAATGTTTATTGTGAGAATATTATTGATCAGTTTTCCAGGTGCATTAGTTGCAGCCGCAGCCGCCGCCCACCTTGCCGCCATTGGCGCCTGAAGCACCTTCACGGTAGGCCTGGAAATTCATTTCGCCCTTTTCTGCTTTGCGTGCCGACAATTGCATTTCGGCATCGTTGATACGGCTTTTCTGGTAAGCCTTTACAGGCCTGCAGGAAGTAACAGACAAAGCTGTTGCCATAACGCATAACCCAATGACGATTGATTTTTTTTGCATGTTGTTAGTTCCCTTTATGAAAGATGTATGTTCCTGGAAGTGTACAATTTATTGTCGTCATCAATGATGACGCACTCTACATTGTTCAACTGGTTGATGAGATGCAAACCTGCACTAATGCCCATGATAGTTACAGGCGTAGCCATGGCATCGCATATTTCAGCATTGGGCGCAATGATGGTAACGCTTTTGATCCCAGTAACCGGCAGTCCTGTGCGTGGGTTTATTGTATGCGAATATTTCTTTCCATCGATCATCACATACTTTTCATAATTGCCCGAAGTGGCCACTGCCATATTCGTAATATTCATGAAGCTAAAGGGTTGGTCGGCCACATCGGGGTGTGCAATGCCAATTGTCCATGGAGAGCCGCCTGGTTGGTACCCCCATGCAGTAAGATCGCCCGATGCATTTACAATGCCGCTTTCGACACCCTGTTCTATCATCAGTTGTTTTGCCTTTTCAGCGGCATATCCCTTGCCGATTCCGCCAAAACCAATGCGCATGCCTTTTTGCTTGAGAAACACTGTTTGTGCATTTTCATCCAGTTCAATATTCCTGTAGTCAATGAGCCGCACCATTTTTTTTGCCCGCTTCGCATCGGGAAGGCTGGTCATTGTTTTATCAAAATTCCACAGGCGTTTGTCAATAGAACCGTAAGTAATATCAAACGCACCTTGCGTGATGCTGGATATGCGGATGCTGCGTTGAATGATATCAAATACTTCGCGGCTAACCTTCACCGGTGCAATGCCTGCATTGCGGTTGATAAGGTTAGTCTCGCTGTCATCCTTGTAGGTAGTCAGCCCTTTTTCAATGCGCTTTATTTCATTCACTGCTGCATCAATGCGATCTTCGGCCCATTCTTTTATCTGTGCAACCACGGTTATTTCAAACCGGTTGCCCATGAGCAGCATTTCTTTCTTGTGAATGGATGGCTGCATTTTTCTTAGCGATTGTGCGATGCAACAATAGTTTTCACCTGCTCCGTGAAAGCAGCTGCACCTTCCTGGTAAAAACCTTCCCAAGCGTGGACAACATTGCCATCCATATCCAGCAACAACGTGTATGGAAATAAACCATTGGGATTATATCGTTCAGCAAGGCCATCATTAATCTTTTGCTGGTCGGCGGAAAGTTGATTTTTCTTGCTCCGTGGAAAATCGGCATTCACCATTACAAGGTTTTCCTTTGCGTAGGTTCCAAATTCTTCGCTGCCAAATATCTCCTTGTGCATGCGCATGCAGGGGCCGCACCAATCGGAGCCCGAAAAATTGAGCAGTATGAATTTGTGCTCAGCTTTTGCTGTTTGCTTTGCTTCATCTGGATTTGTATGCCAGGAAAAAGAGGCATTGCCTGCCAATGCTGCAATAAGAAAGATGAATAGCAATTTCATTGTGTAAAAAAGCTTTAATGGTTCCGTTAATTAATAACAATTCTGCAGTACCTGAAAACAGTATGCTACAAAGCATACGCCATTACCCTGCGATGGATGCAGTGCATCTGAAATATGCCTTATAGTGTTGAGGAGATGAAGTACCTTGGAAAATGGTTGGGTGAAGAAATAAAATTTCGCCTGATATCAGCGGGCTTTAGCAAATGATTTACAATCAGCCAAACCGGAAGCACTTACAAAAAGGCAGATAGAATATCCTATTTCAAGCTAAATGTCAACTAAATTGTGGCAATTAAACGTCCAAAAAAAAAGAAGTTAAATGAAAACCTCCACCCTCTTTCTGTTAGCGCTGCTGTTGGTTGTTTTTGCAAAGGCCCAGAACACAAAACCATTGGAAATTGTCAAAACCTTTGCTGTTAGCGGAAACGGAGGATGGGACTACCTGTCTGTTCACGCAGGCAAATTGTATGTGTCGCATGGCATGCAGGTAAATATTATCGATGAAAGTACAGGTGCGGCCATTGGTATTATTCCTAATACAATTGGCGTTCACGGCATAGCATTTGCCGACCAATTGAACCTCGGATTCACCAGCAATGGCAGGCTGAACAACCTTACAGTTTTCGATTTGAAAACGAACACTTTTCTTGATTCCATTGCTGTAGGTGAAAACCCGGATGCTATCATGTTTGAGCCTTTCACAAAAAAAATTGTGACGTGCAACGGAAGAAGTAAGGACCTCAGCTTTGTAGATCCGGCGACGAAAAAAGTAGTGGCAACCATACTTGTTGGCGGAAAACCCGAGACGGCTGTGGCCGATGGAAAAGGAAAACTGTTTGTAAACATTGAGGACAAAAGTGAAATCGTAGCAATTGATCTTGCCGCAATGAAAGTAGTTGCTAATTGGCCAATAACTCCCGGCGAAGAACCTACCGGACTTGCTTTTGACAGCAAGAACAACAGGCTGTTTGTCGGTTGCAACAAACTGCTAATGGTTGTAGACGCAACGAATGGAAAGGTTGTAAGCCAGATAACAATTGGCGATGGCTGCGATGGGGTTGCTTTCAACAACCGCACAAGAACCATCTACACGTCCAATGGTGAAGGGACAGTAACTAGCATTCACCAGGAATCGGCAGACAAATACAGCCTTGAGGGAAATTATCCATCCAAAAAAGGTGCAAGAACCATTGCCATTAATGAAGAAAAAAATACAGTTTACCTGCCGGTAGCTGATTATGATCCTGTTGAAAAAATGTCGAATGGCCGACCCAAACTTGTACCTGACAGTTTCAAGGTTTTGGTAATGCAATAAGCCGAAGTTCAACGACGTTCCAATGTCCGAACCACATCACCGGAAGCATTCAGAATTTCTACTGCCATTGGCATTTGACCCATAGCATGCGTAGAACATGAAAGGCATGGATCATAACAACGAATGGCCGATTCTACCCGATTAAGCATTCCTTCAGCCACATCGGCACCATGCACATACTGTTTTGCAACTTCGGTGATGGAGCGATTCATGGAAGGATTGTTTTGCCCCGTTGCTATCAGCAGGTTTACTTTCAGCAGCTTTCCTGTTTCATCGGTAACATAATGATGGAACAGTGTACCTCGCGGTGCTTCCGAAGAGCCAATGCCTACCGGATTATTCCAGCGACCCTGTGCCTGCACATTTGGCGAAGTGATTTGCTTGTTTTCGAGCAATTGTTTGGCTTCTTCTACACTTGACAATGTTTCAATCAAACGTGTCCAGTGGAAATAGAAAGTGCCATGCACAGGTTTGCCATTCGCCACCTGCCTGAACTTTTCAAACTCGGCCTGGGCCAAAGGCGTTTTCATTTTTGTAGCTACGTTTAACCTGGCCAGCGGCCCAACACGGTAAATACCTTTTTCAAAACCAAAAGGTTTGTAGTACGGATATTTCAGGTATGACCAGTTAACCGAACGTTCGGCAATAATGTCGAGATATTTTGCAGGATCAAACTGGTCCTGAAGGATTGTTCCATCGGCATCAATCATGCGGAGTTTGCCATCATACAGTTCATGTTCACCACCTGCGCCCACAGTACCGAGATAAAGTGTAGGCGATGGAGCAAATGATTGTACCATAGCGGCATTCTCTTCGTGAAACTGTTTGATGATTTTCAATCCGAGCTGCACGGTTTCCAATGCTTCGGGAATCCAGTCGTGCAAGGCCTTACGGTTGTGTTCAGTCAATTTATAAGCCATGCCACCGGGAACAATGCCCATGATATGGATTTTCTTGCCGGTAATGCGTTCGCTTATTTCCTGGCCAAACTTGCGCAGCCTGATGCCCCGCACAGCGATATCCGGAAATTTTGCTGCAAGACCAAGGATATTGCGCCGGGCAGGATCGGAATCGTACCCCAGCAAAAAGTCAGGTGATGACAAGTGGAAAAAAGAAAGTGCATGCGACGACACGTTTTGCCCGATGTGAATGAGCCTGCGCAGCAATTCGCCGGTGGAAGAAGGCTGCGTACCCTGGATCATTTCACAGGCTTTTACACTTGCCACCGCATGGCTAACCGGGCATATACCACAGATGCGTGGTGTAATGGTAGGCATTTCAGTGTACATCCTTCCTTCGCAAAACTTTTCAAAACCACGAAATTCATTTACGTGAAACAGTGCATCCTGCACGCTGCCTGCATCATTCAATTGAATGGTAATTTTCGCATGCCCTTCAATACGGGTAACAGGCGATATCAGAATCCGCTTTGTATCAGGATTAGCCATATTTCAATTTTTTCTCAACATGTAAATCGGGTATACGGTCGCTCAGCAATTCGAACAACACGTAAAAAATAGTATCGGCGTTTGGAGGGCAGCCGGGAATCACGAAATCAACATTCACTACTTCCTGCAACGGCACCACTTTGTTGTTGAGCCTGAGTAAGGCAGGGTGATGCGGAACCTCTCCCAGTCCATCGTTGCTCACTGCGCCTACATAAGCCGTATCAAAAACTTCTTTCAATTCAAAATAGTTGCGCATACCGGTGATGTTGGTCATTACTGCACAATCGCCCAATGCCACCAGCACCTTGCTTTGCTTTCTGATGTGCAATATTTCCTTCAGGTGTTCATCACTCGTCACCGACCCTTCCACCAATGTCACATCTACTTCCGGCAATTCCTTGCCATCTACCACGGGGCATTTCACTATGTCGGCCAGCTTTGCCACCTCAAGTATACGCTCGTCAATATCGAGCAGCGACATGTGGCAGCCCGAGCAACCGCCAAGCCATACAGTAGCAATTTTTTTCTTATTCATCCGATCATCATTTTCAATTTTCAGGCAACCATTTCCATTAAAGAATGGTCATAGTTTCATTTTCCTTTTCTCAATGAGTTCGCCAATGATATCTGGGCGTTTCTGCAACTGTCCTTGCACAATGGCCTTTGGCCAGATAGCACCTGTTGGACAAGCATGCAGGCATTTGCCACAGGATGTACATGTTGTGGATTCGCCCCACGGCGTATTGAAGTCGCTGATGATGCGCACTCTGTTGCCACGTTCCATCACGTTCCAGTTATGTGCGCCTTCCACTTCAGCGCAAACACGCACACATCGTGTGCACATGATGCAGCGGTTGTGGTCAAGTACATACCAGGGATGTGAAGTATCTACATCGCAATGAGGATGCAGGTAGGGATAACGAATGCGATCCATGCCTACTTTGTATCCAAGGTTTTGCAACTCGCAATGACCATTGGCAACGCACACGGAACATACATGATTTCTTTCGGCACAAAACAATTCGTTTGTGATGCGCTGATACCTTTTAATTCGTTCGGTATTGGTCCGGATGATCATGTTGGCAGCCACTTTGGTGGTGCAGGCCGATTGTAATTTGCTGCTGCCTTCAATTTCAACAAGACATAAACGACACGCACCTACATCAGACACACCTTTCAGGTGGCACATCTGCAAAATTTCAATGCCATGATCTTCGCAGGCTTCCAATATGGATTTACCGGCTTCTACTTCGTATGGCTTCTCATTGATTTGTAATGGTACCTTGTTCATGACACTGCCGCTTCGTTTACGTTTGGAATCAGTTCTTCAGTGCTTCTAATCCTGTTTTCATATTCGCTTCTGAAATGGCGCAGGGTGCTCAACAGCGGATTGGGTGCCGATGCGCCCAAACCACAGAGGCTGGATTCTTTCACATACACTGCCAGTTCCTCAAGCCTGTCGAGGTCTATTTGTGTGCCGCGGTTGCTGCAGATTTTATCCAGCAGGTCGTACATCATTTTGGTGCCTACCCTGCAAGGCACGCATTTGCCACAGCTTTCGTCCATGCAGAACTCCATGAAATATTTTGCCACATCTACCATGTCGCTTGTGCTGTCCATGATGATAAGTCCGCCCGAACCCATGATAGATCCGAGCCCAATCAGCGATTCGTAATCCATCTTCACATCCAGGTGTTCTTTAGGTATACAACCACCTGACGGACCACCCGTTTGCGCAGCTTTGAATTCTGCATTTTGTTGCACACCTCCGCCAATGTCGAAAACAATTTCGCGAAGGGTGGTGCCCATCGGCACTTCAATCAAGCCGGAGTAATTAATCTTGCCCGCCAATGCAAACACTTTAGTGCCCGCACTTTTTGGGGTACCGGTTTCGCTGTACCACTCACCGCCATTGAGTATGATGGGTGCAATGCCAGCAAGCGTTTCCACATTATTGATGAGGGTTGGTTTGCCCCACAATCCCGACTCGGCAGGATATGGAGGGCGAGGACGTGGTGTGCCACGCTTGCCTTCAATGGAGGCAATCAAAGCGGTTTCTTCACCACAAACAAATGCTCCGGCACCTATGCGCACTTCCACCTCAAAAGAAAAATTGCTGCCGAGTATATTCTTGCCAAGGAGACCTAGTTTATTGGCCTGTTTGATAGCCAGTTCAAATCGCTTAATGGCAAGCGGATATTCACCACGTATGTAGGCATAGCCTTTGGATGCTCCAAT
>JBBIOQ010000051.1:0-27321 GCA_037443285.1 Sphingobacteriales bacterium
TTTCAAAATATTACCTGTATTCATGTTCCTGATACCCGGTATGATAGCAGCAGCCCTGGCAGCACGTCCCGAAAGCGGTTTTACATTGGAAAATCCAGACACTGCCTTTGGCGCAATGGTGAAGTTTGTTTTACCTGCCGGTGTGAAAGGCATTGTAACCATTGGGTTTATTTCAGCACTTGTAGCTTCATTGGCTGCATTCTTCAATTCATGTGCTACACTTTTTACCGAAGATTTCTACAAGCCTATGTTCAAAGGAAAAAGTGAAGCCAGGTATGTATTGGTTGGACGTATTGCAACGATAGTTGTAGTAATACTTGGTATAATCTGGATACCGGTGATGATGAGCCTTGGTAGTCTTTATTCTTACCTGCAAGGCATTCAATCGCTTCTTGCTCCTGCAATGGTCGCCGTTTTTGTAATGGGTGCATTCTCTAAAAAAATCACACCAAAAGCTGGAGAGGCAGGTTTGATTGTAGGCTTCCTTATTGGTATGGCTCGTTTGCTCACCAATATCTTCACCAATACAGGTAAAGATGTAATGACAGGCGGGTTTTGGCAATCAACAACATGGTTCTGGAAAACCAACTGGCTCATTTTTGAAATTTGGTTACTTGTATTCATTATGCTGATGATGGTTGTGGTATCCTTCTTTACACCAAAACCAACTGCTCAGCAGATTGAAGCAATTACGTTTACTGATGATTACAAAATGCTGATCCGAAAGAGCTGGAGCAAGTGGGATGTTATTGCTTCATTAGGAGTTGTTCTGGCTTGTGCGTTGTTCTACATCTACTTCTGGTAAACTTCGTAGGTAAGTCTTGTTTGGGGTGAATTTGTGAGAATCGTTACAGATGACTACAAATTCACCCTTTGTATTTGCAACTTTCGGTGGATAAAATTTTGGAAGATAGCGGCACTGGTAACAATTTGGTAACATTGCTCAGCTACCTTCAGTGCATGTCTTCATATAAAGAAATTCAACTGCTTGCCGGCACTTTTGGGATGCCCGTAAAAGTCAAGCTTAACCGCGAAGATGGGTATGTAAGAGTAGCCGATCCATTTCACAAAGTACTCAAAGTGGAGCCCCAGTTTTTTAACCACCATCACCTGGTGGTATCCAATCTTTACGGGGTTCCTGTGTTTCATTTACATGCACATGGCACGCATTCCAATCATTTTGAAGTAAACGAAGCGGGCAGGCAAACGCTTAGTGGTTCATTCGCTGAAGGCGCTCCTAACAAGGGTTCTATTGTGTTGAATGTGCATCACCAAAAACAGATTGTGAATTTTGAATTTCAATCCAGCGAACAACTTGCGGATGATGAAAGGCAAATGGCGACGGCAGCGCTGGTATGCTGCTTCCTGGAGAGCAACGCTGTTGGCAGGAACAATCGAAAGATGGTTTCTTCGTAATGGCTTCAATCATACGTTGTGCAATTCGTAGTATTCCTCGTTAAAAGCCGGGCTTTTTTTTGTTTCGGCTATTTTTGCCATCATGGAGGTTCAAATTGAAGAGAGTTGGAAGAAGGAACTGGAGGCGGAATTTGCCAGGCCATATTTCCAGCAGATAGTGTTGCACCTGAAAACCGAAAGGGCATCAGGCAAAATCATTTATCCACCCGGGCAGCTCATCTTCAATGCGTTCAGGCTTACCCCGTTTACAAAAGTAAAAGCGGTCATAATTGGGCAGGACCCATACCACGGGCCGGGGCAGGCAATGGGCCTCTCATTCAGCGTGCCTCGCGGTGTGGCACAGCCGCCATCGCTCCTGAACATCTTCAAAGAACTTCGCAGCGATATTGGGATGGCCATCCCAAACTCCGGCGACCTCACTCATTGGGCACAACAAGGTGTGTTGCTGCTCAATGCATCGCTTACTGTACGTGCCAACGAGCCCAACAGTCATGCACAAATTGGATGGCATGAATTTACTAATGCTGTTATTAAAAGCATTTCTGCCGACAAACAGCATGTTGTATTCATGCTTTGGGGTAGGTTTGCGCAGGACAAACAAGTGCTGATTGATGCTACCCGCCATCTTATTTTGAAAGCTGCTCATCCCAGCCCCTTCAGTGTAGAGAAAGGCTTTTTTGGTTGCCGTCATTTTAGCCGGGCTAATGCGTATTTAGTTCAGCATGGCATTGACCCTATTGATTGGAAAATTCCGGAATAGTTATCATGAAGATTTTTAAAGAAATATTCGGCAGAATATGGGCCTTGTGGGGATTAATAACCTTTGCTGTAACGCTATGCCTTGTGGCCATACCCATTACGCTTACTTTCCTGATAAAAGAGCCCAATGGCGTAAAAGTTTTCAAGGCTATTTCCAGGGTTTGGATAAACGCCTACTTGTTTTTGATCGGGTGCAGGATGCATGTTACTGGCAAGCAGTATTACAACCCAAAGAAGCAGTATGTGGTGGTGGCAAATCATCAGTCGTTTTTGGATGTGCTATTGCTTACACCTTTCTTTCCCGGACCCAATAAAACCATTGCAAAAAAATCGCTTTCGAGGATTCCAATTTTTGGATGGGTGTATACCCGTGGGTCGGTTTTGGTAGAACGCGGAAGCGATGCCAGCAGGGTGCGCAGCTTCGAAGCCATGAAAAACGTAATTCTGAAACAGCACCTGAATATGGTGGTGTATCCTGAGGGCACCCGGAACAGAACGGGAAAGCCACTCAAGAATTTTTACGATGGGGCATTTAAGCTTGCCATGTCATGCGATAAGGAAATAATTCCTGCAATCATCCTCAACACTGCAAAGGCACTCCCCACAAACAAAGCATTCTTCATGTGGCCAACACACCTGGAAATGCACATACTGCCGCCTGTTTCGAGCGAAAACAAAACAAAGGACCAATTGAAAGCCGAAGTGTATGAACAAATGTGGCAACACATTGAATCTTACCGGCAGGAGACTCAACTGACAGCTTAATTGTAGAAGGTTCTGGTACGGTTCACCTTCATATCCCGGAGGATGGACGACTTGGGACTTAGCGAGATATTAAATGACCGGTAGATGCCAACCGGCACAATGTTGATGGCCATTTGCCAGCAATGCAATTCACGGGAAAGGAAAAGGTTGAGGTTTTGCAATTTCACGGTCGTAATATCGAAGTACATTGACCCTCCCATTTTCCATTTGGGCGAAAAATTGAAATCTCCAGAAAGATTGATACTGGAGTACACTTTGGTAATGTAGCCACTGTAGTCCCCCTTTCGCTGTTGCGAAAAATTGAGCGAGTAACTTACGTTCAAAGACCATGGAATATTGAAATCGGCAAATTCTGCCGGGTTGTTACGGATATATTCTTTTTGACGCAATTCTTCATCAGGAGTAATGATGCTTTGGTTTTCATCCACTTTTTTCTTCTTGTCATCCTGCTTCGTTTTGCTCTGGAATGAGGTGCCGATCGACAATGAACCAGTGGTGATGCGGCCAATGGTTGGGTGGTCGGCTTCCCAGGTATACTTGTTTATATGCCTGCCAAGCGCATCAGTCTGGTATGGGTCAAGAACTGTAGAACCGGTAACACTCACTTTGTCGAAGAGGGTGGTGCTGGCGAGGATGGAGAAGGGTGCGAGTTTCAAACTGTCGGCAAGAAAGTTGTAGGATGAATTAATGGATAGGTTGTCCAGCAGTTTTATTTTTTTCGATTCTTTTCCTGTGGTATCGTTCTTATCCTTCACTTTCATTTCAAGGTTGTTCTGCAACCCGAAACTCATGCCACCAAACTGTCCTTCAGAAAACTCATTGAACAGTGTACCGCGGTAAAGGCTGAACCGTTCGGTATGCCCCGCTGTATCAATTTGCGTGGTGTAAAAATCTTTCCCCGCAAGGTCGGGTTTGTAACTGGCGCTGATGGATGGCCTGATGACATGCCTGATGGCCTGTATGTGCGAATTTTTGCCAAACTGGAACGTACCAAAAATGGCAGATTGCACGCCCATGCTGAAACTCATTTCACGGGAGGTGAACATACCTTTTGTAAGAATGGTGTCCACTTTTTGTTTTGAATCATTCCATTGGCGAAGCACTTGTTGTCCATACCACCGTTCGGCATAACTGACACCCGGCGAAATGGTGAACGGACCTACCGGAGGCAAGGATAGGCTGATGGGTATCTGGTGTTGGGCGCCCCATTGCATGGTGTCAATTATTTCATGCAAGTTGTATTTGTTGTAAGGAGAATCGCTTTCAAAAAATGAAAACTGGTTCAGCATCTGGCCATTGTAGCCTATTCCCAGCTTTTCGTACCATTTAGGCGAGCCAACAGTTTCCTTTTTCTGAAAAGGATACAGGGTGTTCACCGACATGTTCAGGTTGGGCAGGCTTACATTGTATTGGCCGGTTTGGTTGTTTTGGCTATGGTTGGCGGTAGCACTGAAATTGTATCGGCCCTGCCCCCAGGTTTTTGAATACTGGATACTCGATTGTATTTGGTTGGTATAGTTTAGCGCAGGATTGTTAGGGACGTACCTGTTGTAAGCCGAACTACCAAAGTTTACGTTGGCACTGAAAGTGGTTCCCGGCCTTGCTTTGCTGTCCATGGAATGAAACCAGGCTACGTTGAAAGTCTTTGTGTTCACATAGTCAGGGTCGCCCTTGAAATTGATATGTGTGTTCTGGAAGTTAAGCCTCAGGCCGCCATTGTATTTATAACGTACCCGATAGGTTGGGCTGATGTTGAATGTGTAACCGCCATAACTGTACAGGCTGGTTCTCACAGTTACATCAAAATTTTGATTGAGCACTTTGTAGTAACCCAGGCCTTCGAGTCCAAGACCAAAACTTTCCGTTGTAGACAGCGATGGAGCCAGCAGGCCGGAGTGCCTTCCAGTAGAAAGGGGGTAAATGCCAAATGGTATACCCACAGGGATGGGTACTCCCTCAAATTCAGGGTAAGCAATGCCGCTGTAGGCCCATTTGTTGTTCACCAGTTTCATGCGCCTTGCCCTGAAGGCAAAGTGGGGAGTATCCAGGTTGCAGGTGGTAAATCTTCCCTTGGAAGCATAAAAGGATTGTGCATCAATTTTCTTAATGCGGTCTGCAAAAACAAACATTTCACCCTGCTTGGTATAGGTACTTTTTGTAAGCCCTTTCTGCGTTTTAAAGTTGTAAAACATCGAATCACTTTCCGATGTCATTTCACCATCCTTTAGCACTGGTCTGTCTGTTACATTACCAGCAGTATCTTTTTGGTAAAAGGCTTTTGCAATATTCTTCTCATTATCCAGTTCTATGATGCCTGCAGTAAGGTCAAGAGTTTGGTATGCAGCGTGGGCTTTTCCATAGAGGTAAAATTTCCTGTTTGGAATGTCAAGCACTCCGCTATCGGCTGCTTCATATTTCACGGGGGCGGCAAGACTGTCTTTTGAAGCAGGAAGATTCAGTGTGTCAGTAACAACAATTGTACTATCGTGTCTTGTTGTGTCGGAAGGCAGTTTGGAAATGGGTTTCTTAGAAGTATCAGCAGTCAAAGGTTTTGTTAAACTGTCAGCTTTCACAGGCTTCTTCACCACCTGGCCAAAACTGTAACACGTTATAAACAAAAGTGGAAAAATGCAAATCAGCGCAAGGGGTACATTTGCCTTATTTTCACGAGCGTTGGCTGACATAGTATAGTTAGCGAAAGTAACGTTTAAGAATAAGCCCCTTGTGAAGAATTGTCTAAAGTATATTATGGCAAAGATGCTGAAAACTCTGGTTTTGTTGTTGATGCTGGGAGTAAGTGCCATGGCTTCCCCAAGGGAAAAAGGCAATGACCAAAAGCCCCCATTGAAAAATGTGATTATCGACCCGGGGCATGGTGGCATAGATGGAGGTGCACATGGCGTCATGAGTCATGAAGCTGTTGTTGCTCTTGAAATCGGACTCAAGGTTCGTGACCTGATGCAAAAGGAAATCCCAGATCTGAATATTATGATGACAAGGGAAAGCGATGAACTGCCCGGTCATCTATCCAACAGAAATGCTGCGTTGAAATGGCGTGCCGATTTTGCCAATCGCAATGGCGGCGACCTTTTTATTTCCATTCACCTGAATGCCTCGCCTGCCAACCAACGATACGGCAAGAAGCAGATAGGCACCCGCCAGGAAACCTATTATGTGTACCAGGGAAAAGGCAAAAAGCGCAAGAAAATAGCAAAGACGCATACCGTTCCTGTTTACGAAAGGTTTAAGCTTCCCCAGACTGTGCTTGGCACTCAAACCTACATTCTTGCCAGCGACTGGTACAACCAGAAAGTGAATACAATGGGCAAGAACTCGGAAATCTATGCAACGGGAGAAACAGATTCGCTGGACCAGGAAATGCTGCAGGTTGACCCCGTGGAGGCAAGAATCCGAGCTGCGCAGTACGCAAGATATTTTTTCCAGAAAAGTCTTACACTGGCCAGCTATGTAGAAGAGGAGTTTGGTAATGTGGGCCGCTACAGTTGGGGAGTGCAGCAACGCGACTGGCAGGGAATATGGGTATTGCAGGCCACCCAAATGCCAAGCATTTTGATCGAAACCGGATATATTGACCATACCGAAGAGGAGCAATACCTCAATAGCCAAACAGGCCAGGATGAAGTAGCAAGGTGCATTGTAAATGCAGTGAAGCGCTACAAATCCTTGCTGGAGAATCCTGAAAGGATATCAACCCCGCCTGCAGGCAACAACGGAAATCCCCCTCAATAACCAGCTGTATTTTTCCGATTCAACCTTGGGCAATCTTTCCGCCCATGCATTTTTTGTGCTGTACTGAAAGGTTTGTATTTAATTTGCTTTATGGCTCTAAAAGTTTCCAACGAAACCAAGGTGGGCGCACTTACCGCCATCACTATTACACTGTTCATTCTTGGATTCAATTTCCTGAAGGGAAAAAGCTTTCTGAAACGGAATGATTATTACTATGCCAGGTTTCAGAGTATTGAAGGCCTGCTTCCATCCAACCCGGTTGTTATCAATGGGCTTACGGTTGGCAATGTGTACACTACAACACCCGGTGATGAAGAACTGAATACTGTTTTGGTGACCATCAGGCTTACCGAAAAAATCAAAGTTCCCAAAAACTCTGTAGCCCAAATAAAAAGTAATCCGCTGGGTACACCTGCCATTGAAATCACCAAAGGTGATTCCAAAACTTACCTTGAGCCTGGCGATACTTTGATATCGGTGAGTTCATCAGGTTTCTTTGGCAGCATTTTTGACAAACTGGGTCCTACCCAGCGTTCCATTGACCGGGTGCTCAATTCCATTGACTCTATTGCATCAAAAGTCAATAAAACAATCACACCGGGTGTGCAGGCCGATGTGCAGCAAACCATGGTTCACCTGCACGAGGTTTCTGAAAAGCTTGGGGTGACAGTGGATGCATTGAATACCCTGCTTAATGATGAAAATGGTTCACTGGCAAAAACTTTGCGAAACCTTGAATCTGTTTCTTCCACCCTGGCTGCCAACAAAGAAAAAATTTCCACCATTACTGACAACGTAGCTGTGGCTACCCAAAAATTCCGGGAACTGGATTTGCAGAAAGTAATTGATGAATTGCAGGGTACCATTGCAGCGTTAAAAGCTACCCTTGAAAAATTAAATACTACTGACAATTCAATGGGGGCTTTGCTTAACGACAAGAAGATGTACAACAACCTGAACAGTACGCTAAACAGTACCAATATTTTGCTGCAGGACATCAGGTTGCATCCCAAGCGCTATGTGCATGTGAGCATGTTTGGCAAAAAAGACAAATCGGAGCCATTGATGAAGCCATTGGCCGAAGACTCGGTTTCGCTGGAACAGCACAAAAACTAATAGAGGCAAGCATCTCCACAATCCTATTTTTCCTATGTTGAAAATCGGGATAACAGGCGGTATCGGTTCGGGCAAATCCATCATAGCCCGCATTTTCGAAGTACTTGGTATTCCTGTGTACTATGCCGATGAAGAAGCCCGCAAACTGATGAATGAATATGCATCCATCAGGAACCAACTCATTGAAATATTTGGAAGCGAAGTGTACAATCAACAAGGGCTCAATCGTACATGGCTTGCTCAACAGGTTTTTTCCAATGGCACAAAAATCAAACAGCTGAATGATGTGGTACACCCTGCGGTGATAGCGCATGCCAGGCAATGGATGCAACACCAGCAATCGCCTTACGTGCTAAAGGAAGCAGCCTTGTTTTTTGAATCGGGCAGCGCCGAGGGCATTGATTTTATAGTTGGTGTGTATGCACCGCAGCATTTACGTATTCAAAGAGTCATGCATCGCGATGGGCTCAGCCGTAACGAAATCATGTCCCGAATGCATAAGCAGCTGGATGAGGAAATCAAGATGAAACTCTGTGATTTCGTAATTGTGAATGATGAGCAGGAAATGGTCATTCCGCAGGTGCTGCAACTTCATCAAAAATTCCTGCAAATAGTTGACTCAAAAAACCAGGGGTAATTACGGTTGTGAGCCAACATTATCGGTATTCAGAATTTCATCGGTGTTTGCAATAGTTCCTTGTACAATCAACCATTGTGCAAGGCAATAGGTAATCATGATTGCCAAAGATGCCGCATTGAATGATTGGAAAAATTTGTTGAAGGCCAGCATGGAATCGGAAGCAACAAAAAATGCGGCTCCGGCCACAAAAAGAAAATAGGTCGATTTCTTAATTCGGTGTTGTGATGCAAGCGCCTGCAACAGCATTACAGTTATGACTACCGTGTACATTGCCACAGGCAGCAGAAGTGTACCAAGGCTGCTGATAATGGCAGCAAGGAAAATGATAGCGTAACTTACAACACCCAATGAAACTATAGGGTTGTGGCGAAACCAGTTTTCGTTGCTATCAGGCTTGTATCGGAGGAAGTAAAAAATATACGCCACATGGGTGGCCAGGAAAAAAAGGAGTCCAAGTATAAAGAAAAGTTGCTTGTCGCCAGCCATCAGCAAAACATCGCCAAGCCAGGAACCTGCTAAACCCAATACTACCAGTTTCCAGTTTTTTTCACCTGTTGATTTTTTTGCGAGGTATAACTGCAAAATGAGCACTGGCATCAACAAAGGCTTAGCCGCAAACTGCAGCCATTGTTCAGAAAATAATATAGCAACGAGGTATGCCAAAGACACCAAGGCAAATGCGAATGACAAATACCTCCTAAGATTTGAAGTGGGCAAAAGAATTGAATTTGCCTAAAGTTATTGCATCGGAAACAGTTTCACAGGCCTTGCAAAAAATTTCTGCAGGGAGTCAACCTTGCGGGCGGTGTCCATCAGGGCACTTTCAAGAATGACGTAGTACCGGAAACTTAACGAGTCCGTAGTTTCCATAAGCACCTGTGATTTTATTTTCTGGTAATTCCCAAAAATTTTCAGGGCATTACTCTTTTCATTTTCTTCCCTGAAAACTGCTTTCCACTTTTTTACTGTTGTTGAATCATTGCTGATCACTACAGCAGGAGCAAGGGTAGTATCTCTTTTTGTAATTGTATCAATGGCAGATGTTTGAGGCACCACTAATGTGTCCTGTACCTGTTCACCATTGTTCGCGTTTTCATTTTTCGATTGGATAAACGAACTGTAAATCCACCATGCGCCAATCAAAACCGCAACCGTTACTATGAGCGCAATGACCAACTTCCTTGGCCCCGAAGATGGCTGTTCTTTTCTGCCAAAAATTTTGTCTTCTTCGTTATCCTGTTCCGGTGATTGCCTGTCGCGAAAGCGGTTAGTAGCCTCTTCTTCTTTGAGGGCAATAAAATGGCCGGGTGTCATTACCAGCGAACCATTGTTGATTTTATTGATTGTGCCAAGTCCCTTCAATTCAAAAGGGTTGCCAATGTTCAGAAATTGTACTGCCATTTCAAGGTCAGCCTGAATATCGCTATCGGCCAGCGATGCTATTTTCCCTCGGTGTTCGCTATAGTATTTTACAAATTCCGGGCTTGTAGCTACACCTGGCTTCCATTCAAAATGAAGGCCGGTTACAGGTATGTCCTTGTGCTTAGAAAGATATTCTGCATCGGGTACGGCGTCTTCGAGCTTGATGGTTCCAATGCCGTGAAGCGATAATGTCTTGTTTTCGTAAACATACCTGGTAATGAGTGGTTCAATATTCACAAACTGTGATTTTGGGTGGTGGCGAAAGTAGCACATATTGTGAAAGGGCGCACCGCACCGGTAGTTGCCATAATGTGAAAGTGCAAGGTTTAAGCATTTCATAAAATTGCGGGTTTGGCTTCCAAGTGGGTGATACCAAAAATTTGCCAGTGTGCTAATCCATTACTTTTGCCCAGCTCATGCTATCTGAAAAGGAAAAAAAGTTCATTGAATACTGGGAGCAAAACCGCACTAGGCAAAAGCGGGTTTGGTACCAGTTGGCCGTAGGACTACCCGCTGGTTTGTTGCTTGGGATGGTAATTATTGCCAACTTCTTTTCTGGCTGGTACAAAAGGGCCGACATGATTGCCAATAGCCAGTTCAATCCTATGGTGTTGTATGTGGCAGTTGCCATCATTGCAGTTTTCATTGCCGTTTTTTCCAAAAAGTTTCAATGGGACCAGCAGGAGCAGCGGTACAAAGAATTAAAACACAAAGAGTCGACTGACGATTCGAATAACAAAAATCTACATGAAGAAACTGACAGCAAATTGGATGCGTAAAGGATGGATGGTATTTGGTTCGGCCCTGCTATTGTTTGTTGCAGGATGCGGAAAGAACAGTGGTTGCAAAAATGTTGATCCTTCGCAGGAGGATGCCACCATGCAGGCTTTCATAACTTCGAAAGGCATGACTGCTACCAAACACGCAAAGGGTTTCTATTACGAAATTATTGCGCCGGGTAGCAGCACACATCCCAAATCAACAAGCACTGTTTATGTTTCTTATAAAGGAACATTGCTTGATGGCACTGTATTTGACCAGCAATCTAACCCAGGCTCAACAGGGTTTTCCCTGAATTCGCTGATTGAAGGATGGAAGCTTGGTATTCCCTTGATTGGCAAGGGCGGCAGCATCAAATTGGTATTGCCCAGTGCGCTCAGCTATGGCTGTGCTGGTAGCGGCACTACTATACCTGCAAATTCGCCTTTGTATTTTGAAATTTCGCTTGCTGATTTTTATTGATGCAATAAGATTTCGTGGGAAGATATAATTGAGAATGGCGTGCAATGCATGCCATTCTTTTTTCATCTTTACGCTTAAATGCAATGTGATTATGCCGCATGAAGCTATTTCCGTTTTCGACATGTTTAAAATTGGAGTCGGACCCAGTAGTAGCCATACCCTTGGGCCATGGCGTGCTGCACAGCGTATGCTGCAAAAGTTGCAGGACGATGGGCTTCTGAAAGATGTAATTGCATTGGAAGTTCTGCTGTATGGCTCGCTGGCAAAAACCGGCCGTGGCCACGGCACTGATGTGGCTGTTTTGTTGGGGCTTTGCAACGAAGACCCTGAGACCATTGATGTGAATTCTATTCAACCCAAAGTAGATGCCATAAAGGAAAACGGCAAACTGCCAATAGGAGGGCAGCAATTCATCGATTTCGACTACGAGAAAAATCTGAAATTTCTTTTTACCGAATTTCTCCCTTTCCATCCCAATGCACTTACATTCCTATTAACACTGAAAGGCGACTTGCACATCAGTGAAACATACTATTCCATTGGTGGTGGTTTTGTAGTGCAGGAAAAGGAAAATAAGGTTTCATCTAAAAGCCTGGTTGAACTGCCATTTCCCATTAATACCGCCGACGACCTAAGACACTGGTGCATGAAGACGGGCCTGCATGTGTGGGAAGTAGTGTTGGAAAATGAAACTGCATGGCGGCCAGAGCAGGAAACACGTAAGGGCGTATTGCGTATATGGCAAACCATGAAGGATTGTGTTTACCGCGGATGTCACTCAGCCGGTATGCTGCCCGGCGGTTTAAATGTGAAGCGCAGGGCTTTTGACCTCAACCATACTCTCATTCATCACCAGGCCTACTTCGATTTTTCTTCGTGGGTTATGGCCATACTCGATGGCGGTGACCATTTCAAATACATACTTGATTGGGTAAGTTGCTTTGCACTTGCAGTGAATGAAGAGAATGCCGCATTTGGCAGGGTAGTGACTGCGCCCACAAATGGTGCTGCAGGTGTTATTCCTTCAGTGCTGATGTACTATGTTGTTTTTTGTGATGGTCACAATGAAGAAAGCATCACACGATTCCTGCTCACTGCTTCAGAAATTGGAAGCATTTTCAAAAAGGGCGCTACTATTTCGGCTGCCATGGGTGGTTGCCAGGCCGAAATAGGTGTGAGCAGCGCCATGGCTGCTGCTGCACTCACCGAATGCATGGGAGGTTCGCAAAAACAGGTACTCATGGCTGCCGAAATTGCCATGGAGCATCACCTTGGACTGACTTGCGATCCCATTGGCGGACTGGTGCAGGTGCCTTGCATTGAACGCAACACCATGGGCGCCATCAAGGCGATAACGGCAAGCCAGCTTGCGTTGCAAAGCACTCCCGACTTTGGCATCGTATCACTCGATAAAGTGATTAAAACCATGTGGGAAACCGCTCAGGATATGAACAGCAAGTACAAGGAAACTGCCGATGGCGGCCTTGCAGTGAATATTCCTATCAGCCTTGCTGATTGCTGATTATTCCAAAGGACATTATTCGTTTTTCTTTGGTAGACCCTTGATGATAATTTCACCCGAGGCAGCTTCTTTACATGCCACGGTTACTTCCTTTGAAATTTTATCCTTGTTGTTGATGGTATCAAAAAACTCATCCAGGAATTCGTAGGTGTCTTTTTTGTACCCTTCGCTCACAAGATTTGTGTTTTTGTACAGGTCGTAGAATTGTTGCTTGTGGCTGTTGAACAAATTGATAACATCGCTGAATACACTGAGGTCTGTTATACATATTCCCCGGTATCTTCTTTCACGTACCGAAGACATATTGAGTTCTTCCGGCGGAAAAGCATAAGGTGCATTCACAATGCCTGCATGGTCAAAGTCATACGCAACAACAACAGGCTTGTCTGCATTGTCGGGTTGCATGACTTCAATATTATGCTGGTATTGCACCGACCAGTCAACATTGGCAACCATATATTGGAAAAATACCATGGTGAGGTATGCGTTCATATCGGTGCTGGTTGGGGCAAGCTGCACATCCTTCAACATGGTGGAGTTGTTTCGCTTTGCCATCGCATCATCTTCTTCAATCAGGAAACCTATGAAAGGCGTACGCTCATTTTTGTTGAGATTGTCAGCCACAAAATTCACTTCCACCAGCCTAACACGAAAGCAAAAAGGGGTGAGCATCTGGTACAGTTTATATACCAGGTATTCCCGCTGCACATAATCCCCCCTCACGCAGGTAACAACTAATTTCAATTTATCCTGTTGTTTAAAAACAGAATGCTTTACAGTGTCGTTCTTTGGAAAATTGAGCAGGATAGGGGGAAGATTACAAGTGCCCGACTCCCTCCTGAAATGACCGCGAAGTTTGGCTTTCATGTCAATGATGACTGGTGTGTCGGCTTCCGATTTGTAGTTGATACTTACATTATAGTATTGGTCATGATCGCCTTTGTCGCGAATGAGGTTTCTTACATCGCCACTGATAGTCAGCTTAAGTATTTCATCAGAACCAAAAAGTGGTGGTAATTTTTTATTGGTACTATCGCCATTTTCTTTTGCCTGGCCAAAACTTACCTGAATGGTGATGAGGAATATTAGCGAGGTGATCAGTTGCCAGCGAAAACCCCGGTGGCTAAAGCTTTTCATTGTGAAATACGATTTGCTTTTACCACGTAAAAATACCGAATGAAAGCCAGTGCTTTCTCCTTCTTTCAACGGTTACATTCAATAAAGCTTTTTTGAGTACATCATGTTCAAAAGATGTTTCAATTCCGAAGGAACCATGGAAACCAAATTTGCAACGGTGGGCCAACAGCTACACAAAAAGTATTACCAGCCAATACCGTAATCCTCACCATGGTTGCTGCTGCCACCCCAGAAACTGTTGTGTTTCCAATCGAAAAAGATGGCGTTTATTGGGCCACTGCTGCGTTCGGTAAAACTGAGTTTGTATCCCATTTGCTGCAGTTCTTTTCTTACCGATTCAGGCGTTTTGCTTTGCAGCATCAGGTCGCCGGTATGAGGTGCTCGGTCAGCATTTCTTGTTCCTCCCAACGAGAGCCACAATTGATTGGTGTTGATGTTGGCCGCTTCGGTTGCCTGTTGTACGTTCATGCCAAACTCTACCACGTTCAGGAAAAACTGGAGAAGGTTCTGGTCCTGCGTGTCGCCGCCCTGCACCGCGAACGACAGGAATGGCTTTCCATCCTTCATGGCCAGCGAAGGTGTAAGTGTCACTCTTGGACGCTTGCCGGGTTCCACTACGTTAAATGGGTTGAGATTACTGTCGAGCACAAAACTTTGCATTCGCTGGCTCATGCCTACGCCGGTATGCCCTGCAATGCAGGCAGGTATCCATCCACCACTGGGTGTGACCGAAACTACCCATCCATCTTTATCGGCGGCTTCCACGGAAGTGGTGCCACGCCAAAGGCGGTCCATATAAGCATCAGGGCCATCAAATTCCATGGCAAGGTCTTGCGCCTTATTGCTATTGTATGCTTGCTGCCTTACATCGTGCGTTGGTGTAGCTCCTCCTGTTTTGTTTGCAGTGGTATCGGCCAGTGAAGCCCAGTTTTTTAGCAGTCCGGTATACGGATTTGTTTTGCCTTCAAATGGATATGGATCACCAGGAACTGCCGGGCTTAGGTTTACGCCTGGGTTGATGAGTTGTGCCCTTTGTTTTGCATATTCCTTGCTGAGCAAACCTTTGATAGGTTCAGCCGGAGGGAAATAAGGATCACCATAATAAAAATCACGGTCTGCAAAACTCAGGTGCATGGCCTGCGCCACTGTATGTATGTATTTTGTGCTGTTGTAACCCATACTTTTCAGGTCGAAATTCTCGAGGATATTCAAAGCCTGAAGCATGCTTGGGCCTTGCGTCCATTGCTGAAGTTTGTACACTTCAATGCCCCTGTAATTAGTATGCATGGGTTCTTCCTCAATGGGTTTCCATTTGGCCAGGTCTTCCTCTGTAATGAGACCACCCTGTTCCTTGCATCCGCGTACAAACTCTTTGGCAATATCGCCTTTGTAAAACCGGTTGTATGCCGCCATAATAGCATCCTTGCGGTTCTTTCCCTGTTTCAATGCCTGCTGCTCGGCATCCACCATTTTTGTAAGTGTATTCAGCAATTCCTGCTGCACAAAAATTTCTCCGGCTTCCGGCGCTTCACGTTTTTCGCTCAGGTGTGGCAGCATAACAGCTTTGCTGTAAGGCCATTGTTTAATGCGTTCTTTTTGTCGTTCAATGCTGTTGGCTGTTTGCGCTTCCATGGGATAGCCCGCAGCGAGTTGCATAGCAGGTGACAGAACCTCCTTCAAGCTTAGCGTACCGTAATTGGCAAGCATGTAACAAAGGCCGCCCGGTGTACCGGGTGTAACGGCTGCCAGTGGGCCATATTCCGGCGGAAAATCATATCCCTTGCTTTTGAAAAAATCGACTGTTGCGCCGGTAGGGGCCATGCCCAAAGCATTGATGGCAATTACCTTTTTCGTTTTCGGATTGTAGATGAGCGCCTGTGTTTCGCCACCCCAACTCAACACATCCCACATGGTGCAGGTAGCTGCAAGCATAGCGCAGGCTGCATCTATTGCATTACCGCCTTTCTGAAATACCATGGCTCCTGCCTCTGCTGCAAGTGGTTTGCCGGTAATGGCCATCCAGTTTTTTCCATGCAATACGGGCTTTTGGGTTTGCTGTGCTAGGCCAGCAAATGACAGTATAGTTGCCAAAGAAATCAGGAGTTGTTTTCTCATAAGTCCAAAATGTTTAGCTGTAAGAAAGGTATGTTATTCAGACGTTGAATGGGACGATTACAAGCGGCACTCTTTCCGCTCAACCATCAACAGACAGTTGAATTGTTTGTTTGAATACTGGAATGAAAACCACTGGACATTCAACCTATTTTCTGCGGATGGTTATGATGGGAACCTGGGGATTGAAGAATTGATTTTCTTCTGGCCGGCGGTAGATTTTGTTTACAATATCCATGCCTTTCACCACTTTTCCAAAGGCCGCATAACCCTGGTGGTCGGGGTTGTTTTCGCCACCAAAATCAAAACCGGGTTGGTCGCCCAGGCAAATAAAAAACTCGGTGGTGGCTGTTCCTGTGTCCTGCCTTGCCAAAGAAAGCGTGCCGTTCAAGTGCTTCAGTCCGGTCTGTTGAGTGTTTTCGTGCGGAATGCCTTTGAGGTAATCTCTGCGTTTGTTGGTGCCCCAAAGACCGCCCTGTATCAGGGTTGCGGCATCGGCACCCATGGGTTGGTTGTCTTCGCTGAGAATGCGATAGAAAGTGCAGCGGTTATAAAAACCAGAATCCACAAAACTTAGAAAAGCGCCAACACTTTTAGGCGCCTGCTTGGGAAAGAGTTCGGCCTCTATATCACCGTACTGTGTTTCAATCACGATGTGGGGATTGCCAGATTTTGTTTGGCATGCATAGAAGGCACCAATAACCAGCAACCATCCAAGTTTTTTCATACAATAGAAGTTGGAAAGTGCAAGCAACAAATCTTTTTGCAAATAGGGATAGGAATGCGAGGTAATTTATAACACCCGCTTTGTTCTGTACCTAAGCACTTGTATAGCCTTTTCTTTTGACCCGAAGCTACTCTCTGCATTCACCAGGTGGTTGGCCATTTTATCATAGCGCTTGGTCATAAGCCATGCAAAAAGATGCAGGTAGTGAATACCTTCAAACACCAGCGATTTTTCAGCAACCAGTTTTTCCTTCAGGCGCATGAATTCTTTTGGCATTTCGGTATAATGCAAACCAGGTTTCAGGTGATGGATAAGATGGTAACCATCGTTCCAGCATTTCTTGTTATACGAAGTGTTGATGCAGTTGTAACAATTGCGGTATTCATTGTTTGGGTCTTGCGGATCGGCAAATGCATGCTGCGTCCAGTTGCCCAGCATCATAATGAGTCGGCCAACAATGAAAGGCATTACCAGTATCAGGAGTGTCGCCTTGAGGTTTACAAAGCAAAGGGCTATGCAAACGATGTAAAACGTTATCTCACCAAAGGAAAGGCGCACATAATATTTCTTTTTTTTCCGGGTAAATAGGTAGCTGAATGTGTCTGAAAAACCGAGGAAAAGAAAGCGCACATAGTAACGAACAAAATGTTTCCAGTTGTCGCGGTCGAAATAGAGCGTACTGCTGGCATCATCGGCAGCATTGTTTTCTACATGGTGCATGCCAATATGATGGCTCACATAGCTTTCAGGCGAATGGCCGAAGAATGGAGTAATCATCCAGGTGATATACCTGTTCATCACATCGTATTTCTTTTTGAAAAGCCGGCGGTGTGCAATGTTGTGGTACATGAGTCCAAATGGACCACGCAACTTGACTCCGGAGATGTAGAAATACACAAGGAATGCCAACCACCACCAAATGCCGCTCAGCAAAGGGGTAAACAAAAAGATGGCCATGGGCACCACCACTAAATGGATAGAGGTAAGCAGGCGGAAAAAGGGCAAATCCTTTTTGTCGTTGAGGAATTTCAGCCCAAATCGTTCATATTTTGAAAAATGGTCGGGAGCAACATACACGGGATCACTCAGCCTCGGAAAATCTTGCATAAAAATGTACTCAGATTAAGTATATGCTCAATGTAGCCTTCTGCTGCCAAATGGCAATGAAATTTTTAGGAGAGTGCTAAACATTGGCAAGGATTTCTCAACAAGCTTTTTGGCAGGTTTGGTTGTATGCCATGCGCTGATTGGGATACATTCTGAGCCAATTAAGGGCCCAAACTCATACAGTATGAGCAAAATCACTTAATCGCAGATGGAATTGGACTACCTTGTAACTAACCTTTTTACCATGAGCAAGCATAAAACATTGCGATGGGCTGCAAGGGTTGGCGGGTTGCTTGTAACTGCTTTTTTTGGTGCCTTCATTATTGGTGAAGGTGTACCCGATATTGTTAAAGGAAAGGCTGCTGAGCTAATAAGTTTTCTTCCCTTGCTTGGAATCGCATTCTTTGGATTTTTTATTGCATGGTTTAAACCAATAGCAGGCGGATGGGTGCTGCTCGCCTCAGGTGTTCTGCTGTTTTTCTATTTCATTTATGCCGGCGATTATGGCATGAGTATGGTATATGGTTTACCACCCATGCTAATTGGGCTTGCATTCCTTGGTTCGGAAAACAAGGAGATTGTTTAGTTGTCAATCGCTATGCGTAATCCTGGTATCTCAGGATGTTTTCTTATGGGAACATGAGAAACCAAAAGTGCCATTGATGCCCATGTATGCTTTGTGTGCTGCCTGGTTAATACCGGTGCCGGCTACTGCGCCAAGGCTCCAACGTTGGCTTGGCTGGTAAGTTATGTTCAGGTCAAAGTTGTTTTGTGGCTGGCTGGTGTTGGAAATGAAACCAAATGCATCGGCGCCGACTGTCCAGATGCTGCTGATATCAAAAAAAGCAGAAAGGTCGTACAGAAATAGGGGTGTGGTTGAAAATCCATCGTAGAACATACCCATACTGGATGAGAGGGTGAATCTTTCACTAACGGATTTTTGAATGGTCATTTGCAGGAAGGGTGCCCAGTATTTTGCTGAATAGTTCTTGGTTGCTGCAAATGGTGGCGCAACCTGCAGTGAAATACCAATCTCCGGCGCTGTTTTGGTTTCCTGCATCAGTTCGTACCTGCATCCAAAAAATACAGGCTCCATACCACTAACAGTTTTCTTGCCTTGGTATTGTTTTAATACCGTTGTAAGCGGGTTGGCTTCAATGTTCACTTCAATGCGATTGGAGATGCCGTAGCGCACTGCCAGGTTGGGGTATACATAAGTCATCAGGCTATCGTTCATTACTTCATTGCCCAATTCCCAATCAAATTCAAGGTCATGCTTATCAATACTTTGCTGATGCTCTGCCTTATTGCGCCTGCTTTTTTTTATTTTCTTTTTAAGTTGTGCCTGCGTGGTAGTTGTTATGGTCATACATCCAAACAAAAGAGTGAGGGTTAAACATAATATGCGCATTGGATCTGATTTGGATGTTACATCTAAATTAATCTACTTGGTCACATGTGGGCCTTGACCAGGCTTCTTCAATATCCTGCGTTAAATGGATGCAGGGCATCCACTGGTGCAGTGAGATAGACATGGTCGCCAACTGCAAATGCGGCGGATGAATGCTGCACCAAAATATTGCCAGCTTCAGTAGCAGCCTGCAGTAGGTAATAGTTTCCGTGGAAGTCAATTTTATTCACAACCACAGCAAGGCCATGTGTTACTGAATGGCTGATTTGAATATGCTCGGGCCTCAACAGGTAAGCGCTTTGAGTAGTAGCTATTTTATTACCGGCAAGTGCATGGGCTTCAGTTGAAGAAACAACATTGTATGCGCCTAATAAACCGGCAGCATATTCATTGATGGGTTTAAAATATACCTCCTGTGGTTTTCCATCCTGGATGATTCTTCCGTTGCGCATTACCAGGATGCGATCAGCCCATGAAAGCACATCGGGCCCATCGTGCGACACCTGCATACAGGTGATTTTCAACTGGTCTGCGATGCTTTCAATTACTTCGCGAATGGTATGCCTGTGCATACGGTCGAGGTTGGAGTAAGGCTCATCGAGCAGGAGCAGTTTGGGTTTGCGGCAAAGAATCTTTGCAAGGGCAATGCGTTGTCGTTCGCCACCCGAAAGGCCACTGTTTGTTTTGCGTTTGAGTAAATGGTCGATTTGACAAATGCGGTACAATTCATCCGCTTCATTCTGCGGCAACTCGTTACCGTAGTCCAGTATTTCTTCTACCCGATAGTTGTTGTGCAGTTCAAAATGCTGGCTCAGGTAGCCAATCAAGGGGTGGCCGGGAAGCAATTGTTCATCAGGTCCAATTACCCTTTTGCCTTCAAAATAGATGGACCCCGAACCAGGCTGCACTATTCCACCAATCATTTTCATCAGCGTACTCTTGCCGGATCCTGTTTCACCAACAATGGCAATTTTTTCTCCCTGCTTTTGTGTGAAACTGCTGGGATGAACAACCCATTGTTCATTGTATTTCTTGCTGATGTTTTGTATTTCCAACAATGGCATGCAATAAATTATATTCCATTTCGAATGTAGCTGTTGTGCCTGATTCGAAATTCACAAAGCTGTTGTATTTGCAAGTTGCATTAAGTACACAAATGAAAAATCCCGTCACCATTAAGGCAGCGGGATTTCTCTAGAGTTTAATGCCTATCGTGTTTCGACTTAGGCGCCAAACTGCTTGCGAATAATATTCAATGCAGCGCCAGCCTTAAACCATTCAATCTGCTGGTCGTTGTAAGTGTGATTGACACTGATGGAATCTGAACTGCCATCAGCATGATTCAGCACCAACGTGAGCGGCTTGCCGGGTGCAAATTCAGTTAATCCAACAATGTCAATGCTGTCATCTTCCTGAATTTTATCATAGTCGGCTTTGTCGGCAAAAGTGAGTGCCAGCATGCCTTGTTTCTTCAGGTTGGTTTCGTGGATGCGGGCAAAGCTTTTCACCAGAACTGCACGCACACCCAGGTGCCGGGGTTCCATGGCTGCGTGTTCACGGCTGCTGCCT
This sequence comes from Sphingobacteriales bacterium, assembly GCA_037443285.1. Lineage (GTDB taxonomy): Bacteria > Bacteroidota > Bacteroidia > Chitinophagales > Chitinophagaceae > Phnomibacter. Next base: position 20,696 of record JBBIOQ010000051.1, read on the forward strand.
TCTCCATAGTTTTCATCGCCCACCACAATTGAACCAACACCTGCAGCTTTGTATGCTCTTTGCGTAGCAGGCACTGGGCCGTATTCACCTGTCAGCTGATTTTTTACGTTATCCGTTTTTTCATTAAAGAAGTTCACAGCGCCAATCAACATGTTATTGCTGATGTTATCGAGGTGGCCGCGAAACTTGAGCCATGGCCCTGCCATACTGATATGATCAGTTGTGCATTTGCCTTTTGCTTTGATGAGAAGTTTCAAGCCCTTCAGGTCAGTGCCTTCCCAGGCTGCAAACGGGTCGAGGAGTTGCAGGCGTTTGCTGGTTGGTTCCACTATAACATTCACGCTGCTTCCATCCTCTGCAGGTGCCTGGAATCCGGCGTCCTCCACAGCAAAACCTTGAACCGGTAATTCGTCGCCCGTTGGCGGATCAAGTTTTACTTGTTCCCCTTTTTCGTTGGTAAGTGTATCTGTAATGGGATTGAAAGTGAGGTCGCCTGCAATGGCCAATGCTGTTACCAGTTCCGGACTGGCAACAAATGCCATAGTATTGGGGTTGCCATCGGCACGCTTGGCAAAGTTGCGGTTGAAACTGTGCACAATGGTGTTGCGTTCCTGCTTCTCGGCACCCATGCGCTCCCACATACCAATGCAAGGACCGCAGGCATTGGCAAAAACGGTAGCACCAATTTGTGCGAAGGTGTCGAGGAAGCCATCCCTATCGATGGTGTAGCGAACTTGCTCAGAACCCGGAGTAATGGTGAATTCGGCTTTTGTTTTTAATCCTTTTTCAGCTACCTGTTTGGCGAGGCTCACGGCACGGCTGATGTCTTCGTAGGAAGAGTTGGTGCAACTGCCAATCAAACCTACTTCAACTTTGGTGGGCCAGTTGTTGGCGGCTGCGGCTTCTTTCATTTTGGAAATAGGCGTAGCCAAATCCGGGGTAAATGGACCGTTCAGATGTGGTTCCAGTTCGCTCAGGTTTATTTCGATTACCTGGTCGAAATATTGTTCAGGATTGGCATACACTTCAGCATCGCCGGTCAGGTGTTCTGCAATGCCGTCGGCGAGTGCAGCTACTTCTTCGCGGCCGGTGGCTTTCAGGTAGCGGCTCATGCTTGCATCGTATCCAAAAGTGGAAGTAGTAGCGCCAATTTCGGCACCCATATTACAAATGGTACCCTTGCCTGTGCAGCTCATTCCTGTTGCACCTTCGCCAAAATATTCAACCACAGCGCCGGTTCCGCCTTTCACAGTGAGGATACCTGCCACTTTTAAAATGACATCTTTTGGAGCGGTCCATCCATTCAGTTTGCCGGTCAGTTTTACGCCGATCAGTTTAGGCATTTTCAATTCCCATGGCAGGCCCGCCATCACGTCGCAGGCATCGGCACCGCCTACGCCAATGGCAATCATACCAAGGCCGCCGGCGTTTACTGTATGACTATCTGTGCCAATCATCATACCTCCTGGAAATGCATAGTTTTCCAACACCACCTGGTGAATGATACCTGCACCGGGCTTCCAAAAACCAATGCCGTATTTATTGGAAACGGAGGCGAGGAAATCATATACTTCCTTGCTTTCGTGTACGGCACGGTCGAGGTCGACATTGCTGTTGTCTTTAGCTACAATCAGGTGGTCGCAATGCACGGTGCTGGGTACAGCCACTTTGGCACGGCCAGCCTGCATGAATTGAAGCAGCGCCATTTGGGCCGTAGCATCCTGCATGGCTACACGGTCGGGGGCAAAGTCAACATAGTCTTTGCCGCGGGCATATGCGCCTGTGGCATCGCCCTGGGTGAGGTGGGCATATAGTATTTTTTCTGTGAGTGTAAGCGGACGGCCTACAGCTTTGCGGGCAGCAGCTACACGACCGGGAAAACGTTCGTAAACTGCTTTAATCATGGAAAGGTCGAACATAATAAGTTGAATTTACTTTTGAAGGCTGATGTGCGATTGATGTGGCAAAGGGCCTGTTTGCAAGGGCTTTGCCCAAAGTGCTGCGAAACTACACCATGAGCGGGAAGTGGAAAAATAGAATTGAACGAGTTTAAAGTATTCATGCAGCTGACACGTGGCAAAGGAGATTTTCAGCAAAGAATTAAAGAAATCAAAAACAATCCGGAGGCTTGTCTGTTATTGATTGCAATGTTCAAAATTTGCTTACTTTGTTATGGCTAACACCACACTTATGGAAAGGCTTAGAAACTACATTGAATTCGGCGCCTTTGGCGTGTGCACTTACCTGGCAGAAAAATTTGACATAGCAACTTCAAGAATTCGTCTCTATTTCATTTACCTGTCGTTCCTCACATTCGGCAGCCCTGTTATTATTTATTTCATCATCGCTTTTTGGATGAACCTGAAACGGTACATATTTTTTAGAAAACGTAATCCGTTTCTGTACAACTGATTTCAACAAAAAAACCTCCGCAATTGCAGAGGTTTTTTTTTCGGGTAATTCAATGCTATTGTTTCATAATTGCCTGCGATAATTTTTCATTTCCCTGCTGAAAAACCAACACGTAATTACCCCTATTAAGTTCGCTTACATTCAGTGAGGTTTGCACGGCATTTTGTGGCACCTGATAACGCAGCATCAACCTGCCATCGGCTGTATACACTGCAATCGAGGCTTGTTTGCCTGCTTGTGGATGTTGCACGGCAAGGGTCCCATTTACCACAGGGTTTGGCCACACTGCGAATGTGGCGCTCAATGCCCTCATTACCCAAACTGTTTTGCTGTAACGGGCTGCTCCATCTTTGTCGAGCATTCGAAGGCGGTAATAGGTGGTGCCATTTCCGGCTTGTTTGTCTATTGCATCATAGCTGTTGTAAAGAAGGCTGCCCTTTGCATTTACAGCTGCAAATTTTGTAAAATGCCTGCCATCGCTACTGCTTTCGACTTCAAATTCCTGGGTGTTTATCTCATTGTTGGTGGTCCATGCTATCATGTTTCCTGCCGGAGTTTTGCTGGCAGTGAAACTGATGAGTCCAAGAGGTACCGACCAGCTCAAAGGAGCCAAAGCCACACCTCTGAAAGCCTGGTTTACACTGGCTGTTGCCAACAAAGATGGTGATGCTGACAATGTGCCATTGTAACTGCTGTTGTCAGTAATCCTCACCAGTTCGCCACCGCCCGATGAACCATTTCCTCCGAGCCTGGTAGCAAAAAGGTAGATGGTGTTGCCGGCTGCATCTTTGTACCCGGTAAGGCCACGGTAAAGTTCGGCGCCGGTGCCGGCACTTCCATTGGCCACCCAGTTTCCTCCGACCAGCGAATACTTCAAAATGCCTGCAGCGTCATCGGCAATGTACAATACATCGGGGCCGGCTACAGTGCCATCAAGGTCAAAAAATACAAACTGATATGGGCTTCCGGTGGTGGGCAATCCTGGCAGGTTGTTGATGGCTTGACCGGTTGTTTGTGGCAATCCGGTGCCTACCTGTGCCACCCTTGAAGTTCCTGATGTTGTATTGGAAATGAACAACGAGTTATTGTTGATGAGCACATTTCTGATGCTGGTAATTGTGCTGTTCAACTGCGTAGAAGTGGTGGCTCCAAGGGTGCAGTAACGCAGGCCGCCGGTGCCACCCACAGCCCAGAATTTTGTGCCATCCGAAGAGGTAGCACACCTAGGAGATCCGCCATCTGAATAGTCATTCAAAATAGTACTGGTGTTCACGTTGTAGGCTGCATCCACCCGTCCAATGGTGCGGTTTACAACGGCTGAAGATGTTGAATTTAATGCTCCAATTTCGCCCAGCACCCTATTGTAACCCGCAACAATTACATACCTGCCATCGGAAGAACGGGTAATCATGCCTTCGGTATTGTTGGTGCCATTCAAAATGAGAATGTTGTTGCTGCCATTCACCGCAGTGGGCAATGCAGTTTGCCCAACATATTCACCGGTAGGTTTGTATTCATCCAGGAATACCGGCGAACCTGCACTGGTCAATTGTTCCAGGCCGGTGCCTACCCGCAACACCATAATATTGCCGGGCGCATTGTTCTGGGCCGAAGCCAACACATTTATTAGAATCAATAAAATGCATGTAAATGAAAGCCTCACTTTCATAATTCAAAATTAATGGGTTGAATGAATGAGGCTTAGGGCTAATCCAAAGCTAATGCATAGACTTAAACTATTTCAGCTTGCATCCAGACTTTCTTTGCAAAATCAGGACTACCTGGATATGCGAACAATTGTTTGCCTCAGTTCCACCAGCTGATAAAGCAAGTCTTCCAGCAATTCCAACCTGAGCATGTTAGCGCCGTCACTTTTTGCTACGGCAGGATTAGGGTGTGTTTCTATAAACAGCCCATCGGCGCCGGTTGCAATCGCCGCTTTTGCCATGGTTCCAATCAGTTGTGGATTACCACCTGTTACTCCGCTTGTCTGGTTAGGCTGCTGCAGGCTGTGTGTGCAATCCATTATCACAGGCGTGCCCTGCTCTTTCATCCAGGGTATGTTACGAAAATCTACGACAAGGTCCTGGTAGCCAAAGGTGGTGCCCCGCTCGGTGAGCATTATTTTTTCATTGCCTGCCATGCGGATTTTTTCAACGGCAAACTTCATAGAAGGCCCACTAAGAAACTGGCCCTTTTTCACATTCACAATTTTTCCGGTCACGGCTGCCGCCTGCAGTAAATCAGACTGACGGCAAAGGAAGGCCGGTATTTGAAGGATGTCGATGTATTGGGCTGCTTCGGCACATTCGTCATGTGCATGCACATCGCTGGTGGTTGGTAATTGAAACTTTTCACCCACTTTCTTAATCAGGTCAAGCCCCACTTCATCGCCCAGGCCGGTAAAGCTTGTTGCGCTTGTCCGGTTGGCTTTCCGGTAACTGGCTTTAAACACATAAGGTATCTGCAACTTCCTGCAAATGCTACTCACTGTTTCGGCCACTTCCATTACCAGGTCTTCACTTTCTACCACACAAGGGCCTGCAATGAGGAAAAAGTTGTTTTCGTCGTAATGCTGTTTTGCAAAAAGCGATTGTAAAAATGTTGCCATGCGGCGAAGGTATTGTTTCCGCAAGATTGGGGAAGAACTTAGGGCACTACATTTGCCAATTCAAATCATCTTTTATTGCTTGCCTTTTTATGATTAAAGAAAAAATACTAGTGATTGGCGCCAGTGGCCAGATTGGTGTGGAACTCACGCTGGCGCTGCGAAAAATGTACGGAAATGCCAATGTAATTGCCAGCGATTTGAGGGAACAGAATCCTTTGCTGGAGGGCACCGGGCCTTATGTTGCGCTGGATGTAATGAACAAGGAAATGCTGCATGTGCAGGTTATTCGCCAGGGCATTACACAGATTTATTTGCTGGCAGCAATTCTTTCTGCCACCGGCGAAAAGAATCCCAGCCTTGCATGGCATCTTAATATGCAGGGCCTTCTTAATGTACTCGACATAGCCCGCGAGGAAAAACTTCACAAAATTTATTGGCCTTCATCAATTGCCGTTTTCGGGCCTACCTCGCCGAGGCAAAATTGCCCACAGCAAACCATCATCGAACCGGTTACGGTGTACGGCATCAGCAAATATGCAGGTGAGTTTTGGTGCAACTACTACCACCAACGCTTTGGGATTGACGTACGCAGCCTGCGTTACCCGGGGTTGATTAGTTATAAGAGTGCACCCGGTGGCGGTACCACTGATTATGCAGTTGAAATTTTTCATGATGCACTCGAATCAAAACACTCCGAGTGCTTTCTGCGGGAGGATACATACCTGCCTATGATGTACATGCCCGATGCCATCAGGGCTACTATTGAACTGATGGAAGCACCAAAAGAAAAAATTACTGTTCGGCATTCCTACAATCTTTCCGGCATGAGTTTCTCGCCCAAAGAAATTGCCAACGAAATCAGGAAGCATATTCCTGAATTTACTATTGGCTACAAGCCCGATTACAGGCAGGCTATTGCCGATGGCTGGCCGCAAAGCATTGATGATACTGTGGCCCGGACAGATTGGGGTTGGAAAGAAGAATTTAACCTCGCAGCCATGACAAGCGATATGCTTGAAAACCTGCAACAACAGCAATAAAATAACAGCAGTGATTTAGTTTTTCTGTAACCAGGAAAGGGAATGATGCAATCCTTTGTCATTCAATTTCCCAATCGTTATCCAGGCTCTCCCGACGTGATGCCGGTTTCTGTTTTCCGTCAGTGAGTTCGCTTACCCTGGCGCTCACGAAGCGGGCCAACTCCTGTATACTCACTTTGCCGTTCCAGTTCCCACCCGCTGATTCTTTATCTGCCGCTTTTTCTTCGATGGCTTTGCGCACACAATAGGTAAAAACGCCATTGTTCCAGTTGGGAGATTCGAAGGCATATTCCATGCCACCGGCAGCAGAAATAACAGCAATACCATTACTGCCGGAAAGATCGGCAAAGAGGTTTTGCATCAGGTTGAAGGTGGCAGTGGGATTCACTTTTGGGGGAACAATGCGGATTATGCTACGGGTGTTTTTTACAACCGCAGTTGAATCATTGTCCCGGGTGATAATGGGTGTTTTGGCTGCCATGAGGCTTTCTTTGTCCAGCAGGCCCGAATGGCAAGCATCAATCAGCAATAATTTCTGGCGTGCGCCGCAATCTGCCAATAAG
>JBBIOQ010000052.1:0-1867 GCA_037443285.1 Sphingobacteriales bacterium
CCAGGAAGCATTGCTGGAAATTCAGTCGATGTACCACAAACAGGAACAACTGCAAAAACAACAATTAGCAGCATTGGTACTGGAAGAAGCGCTGAAACAAACTCAGAATGCCATTGCAGGAAACAAACAAAAGTTATGGGGTACTGCAAAAACCATTGACATGAATACCGGCAGTGATGAAGGAGCAGAAGCACCGGTTGCCGAAAATGAAATAAGCAATGGTGATACACGTGCCATTCCCGATGAAAATATTTCCAAATGGAAAATTGCTGGCTTGCAAGGAACCAACCAACAACCAATTGCAGCGGAAAATTTCTACATCGTCACCGCAGATCCGATACTGCAACAGCAGGTAGCCAAAGCCTACATCGAATCAGAATTGACTGCGATACAATCCGGTAATGAAAAACTGGTAAAGCAATTGCAGCAATCGCAGGAGTTGCTTCGCAAAAAGAGCATTGAATTAAAAAGCGGTTCCAAATTGTTGCCGTCCAATTCTCTCAAAATACCCAAGCGAATTATTTTCCTGTAAGGTATTTGGCACTAATGCATCTGCATTCCGGCATTGCTCATTATCCTGAACTTGAGGATGATGTGAACCACGGTCAGAAAAAGGAGTGTGCTTAAGCCAAATGCCCATTGCCCCAAAACAGATGCATGTTGCCACAAGTAGATTACTGCGAAATTTATGAGCAGTTGCAGCACCATGTAGATTGAAGTAACGGCCAGGTGCGGCAAGCCGGCTTCGTTGGCCAGGTACTGAAACAAATGCTGCCGGTGCGCATCTAAAATATTTTCCTTCTTGTATAGCCGGTGAAAAATTGTAAGCACCGTATCAACACCGTAGAGTGCAAAGAACAAAATAAACAATAGGTTGCCTGTTGCCTCCACCAGCAGCAGTGTGGGAAACAGTAATGCAAAAGCCATACTGACACTGCCTACATCACCTGCGAAACAACGTGCCCTTTTTCTGAAATTAAACCACGAAAAAATGATGGCACCGATTGTGAGGTAAACCAGGTAGGCAGGATCAATAAAATTCTGCATCCGGTTGGCCAGCCACAATCCTGCAATTATTACCAATGCATACCCAGATGTAATGCCATTTATGCCATCCATGAAATTGTAGGCATTGATGATTCCAATACATAATACAAAGGCAATTATCACCCACAGCCAAGGATAATTAAGTGCATCTGCCTGGTAGAGCAAAAGCGCAATTGCAACTATGTGCACGCCAAATCGCAATGCCCTCGACTGATGTTTTACATCATCGGCAAAACTGATAGCAGCAAGCATCAGCAGCCCTGCCATGAAATAAGGATACCTGAATCCTGAAACCAAAAAATAAACCGCCAGGCTTACTGGAAACAGAACGCCACCTCCACGCAGTGTGATGCGGGTGTGGCTGCTGCGAAAATTAGGCTTATCAATAATATTGTATCTGTCTGCCAGTCGGAAGTACACCAATTCCAATAGCAGGAGGAGCGCAAATACCAGCAAATAGTTCATACCTGAAGAGTGAAAACAAAATGTAGAATGAAATATAGCAACCCGGCAAAAATAGCTGCTATCCATATCCACCCGAATACTCTTTGCGGGTGATTTGTGTCCTGGTTGTTGAAGAACAACTTCAACCTATGCATGCAGTAGGCACATTGCTTCTATGCTATGCTGAATTGATCAAGCACCCGGGATGGTTGCCATCCAAATGTGTTTCGGGCAAGGCTGTCATCGAAAGTGAGTGTGGAAGTAATTTTTGAAAGGCGTGAAGAATTGATAGGTGCCTTTTGGCCAAGCAGGTTACCTGCTGCTGCTGCAAGTTGTGCCACTATCATAGGAATACCGGGCGGCGTTTTTTTGCCAA
>JBBIOQ010000052.1:1877-27031 GCA_037443285.1 Sphingobacteriales bacterium
TGCAGCCAGTTCGGCAAATCCGGGATGATAGCCATCTGTCAGATTGAACACGCCCCCATGCGAAGCAATCACGGGTATAAACCTTGCCACATCTTTGGCCAACACAATGCTTTTGCGTGCATCTCCTTTACCAATATTAAAGTAGCGTCCACGGCTTATGCCGTCAATCATGGCGCCAAGATTGCCGGGTGGATTAGCACCTGCAACAAGTGGCAGCCGTAAAACTGACAATTTGATTTGATGCCTGCTGCACCATTCTTGCAAAAAATGTTCGGCTTCAATCTTGCTTTTTGCATAAGGTGTTTCCCCAAGCAACGGCGCATTTTCTGTTATGCCTTCACCAGCATCTTTTCCATAAACAGCAACGGTGCTGATGAAAACAAAGGCCGCAGGATGAATGTTTTTTTGTTCTAATGCCGCACAAATGTTTTTTGTTCCCTGCACATTTACCCGGAAGAATTCAGCTGCTTCCTCCGGCGTAGCAGGCACAGAATGCGCCTTCCCCATAGCATGGACCACCAAATCAAATTGGCCTTCTATTTCGGGTACTGTGGCCGACAAATCGCACTGAACAGTATTCCCTGCTGCCCTGCCAATACTGGTAACCTGGAAGCCGGCCAATTCAAGTGCTTCGAGGATATACCCGCCCAAAAATCCTGAGGCCCCTGTGAGCAGCGCATGCTTCATGGTTGTTGTTTGATTTAGATGTCACGCAAAAATTTTGCAGGATTGCCCGCATAAATGCCGGGCCGGGAGATGTCTTTGGTAACCACTGCTCCAGCACCTATCACCACGCCTGAACAAATGCGCACAGGCAAAATGGTAGCGTTGCTTCCTATACTTACATGGTCGGCAATTACTGTTGGCTTCCACTTTGAGGTATCGCCTCCTGCAGGCCCGCCTTCAGCAAAAACATCGTTGATAAACATTACTCCATGACCTATGAAACAATCGGAACCGATTGTTACCAATTCGCAGATGAAAGAATGGCTTTGCACTTTTGTTCTGTCGCCAATAACCACGCCTTTCTGCACCTCACAAAACGGTCCGATAAAACAATTGTCACCAACAGTGCACTCATACATGTTTACCGGTTCTACCACCGTTACATGCGTTCCAAATGCAACATCCCTTACCTGGCTTTGAAAGACTTTTGGTTGCATGAGCAGGGATGCATTTTAGGCGTTAATTTCTGATTCCTTTGAAACTGCCATAGCCTGTTGATTTTTTTCAGGACTGTTTATCAAACAGTATTTCTCCACCAACATTCTGAAGTGTTCCGCACCTGCCTCCCGACTAAAGTTGGGCCTTACTTTCATAATGTTCTGGTGGTAATCAAGGTAGAGTTGTTCATCACACTTCAATTGAACTATAAAATCACAGATTTCCTGCAGTTGGTTGTTGTCAAAAGCCTTGCCAACGTTGAATTGTTCAAGCACCTCTCCCCCTTCGCTCCGTGGAGTAAGAATGGAAGGAATACCTACGCCAATATATTCTGAAACCCTTACCGGAATTGACCTTGCACTCACTTCATTGTCTGTGCGGAATGATATGCCTACATGCGCCTTGCTGATAATTGTTGCAAGTTCTTCGTTATTGAGCCTTCCCAGGAATTTCAGGTTACTTAGGTGATTCGCTTCAAAAACACCCTGCCGGGAACCAGAACCAATAACTATGCACTCTACCTTTTCATTTCGATGGTTCAGTTCTTTTATTACTTCAATCAATAATTCCGGGTATTGAAATTGACCAATGTTCCCATGAAATACCAATGTGAATATTTTATTCTTCTCCCTGGCGGGCACAAACAACTTACTGTTGTAGCCGTTTTTTACAAGAAAAAATTTACTGGCCTTGCAATTTGATTGTAAATAAGTAACAAGTTGTGGTGTAACAGTTGTAGTGAAAAAAGCATGGGTATAACACCGCCTGGCCAACCAGTCGAAAAAACGATAAGTGTTGCCATTTCTCTGAAGGTAACCCGAATCGGCATAAACCAATGGATACACATCACGCACATCAAAAACATAGGGCTTGCCCGAAAATCTGCATGCTGCAGCGGCAAATGCTGCCGCCAGGAATGGCGGACTCGAAATAACCACAAGTCTTTTCTTTCCCAAGAGCAAACGAAAGAAAAGTTCTATCCCTAATACCAACTCCTGGAAAACCCTTCTGTATTTGTTGTGGCGGTTATCCGGCGAATGAAAGAAATTTGGCCAAACCCCTTCCTCCCCTTTTGAAACACAGTCGGTGTAAATCAGCACTTCAAAATTGCCCGCACTTCTGAGTTCATCCACCCAGGGCCTTACCCTCAGGGAAGTGGCATGGCTGCTGGGGGTAAACCAGTCTACAACAAATACTATTTCTTGCCTGGGATTCATTGAGTTTTCAGTGTGATTGAACGGTTTTGACCGATGCAAATTAATAGCCTTTTCTACAAACAGTGTTTAACAGGTATTCAACAACCTCATTCCTTCAGCAGAGCCGCAATGCCTTCTTCCATTTTTTCGAGGGTAAATTGCCTCGACCATTGCATGGCCGCTTCAGATGCAGACAGGTACTCATCCGGATGGGCCAACCAATTGGTGATGGCCGAAATGATTTCCTTTTTATCAGGATTTATAAGCGAGCCACGTTTGCCATTGTCAAGCATTTCAGGTACGCAACTAACCCTGGTGGTAAGTGGTACACAACCCCAAAACATGCTTTCGGCCACTACCTTGGGCCAACCTTCCGATTTGGAAAAGAACAACAGGAAATGGCTTTTTTTAAACGCCTCTCTCACAGTTTCGGCCGGTTGATTGCCGTGCAGTATTACCGCATCATCCAGGTGATGCTGCCGGATATAGCCAGATAACATTTCCCGTTGGCTGCCATTGCCAAATATGTGCAATACTGCCCGGTGGCCCTTTTGCTGCAAGGCTTCCACTACTTCAATTGAAAGCAGAGGCCGCTTGTTTTCTTCAAGATAACCAACGTATACAAAATGGATAACTCCTTCGGGTAAACGTGGCGGCGTGTGTTCAATTTCCGATTGACGGTAGGTGGCGGTAAAAAAGGGGTGGATGTTTTTGGTTGCATCGGGCCAGTGCCCGTAGACAAGCGCTTGCATGTTGTGCGTGAAAAGAGTATTGCGTAAGATTCGTTGTTGCAGGCGGTAGCTCCAGGGTTGTGAACTGTTCCAGTCCCAGTTACCGGCGTACTTGGCGGTTTTCCTTTTCCAGGGGAATAACATTTGTACAAAACAGGCAACCAGGCTGGTATTGCCCGGGCAACGCAGATGAATGTGGTCAGCCCAAACCATGGCCCTGAAAACCTGGAAGGCTATAAAAAAAACCTGCGGTATTGCCTTAACCATGTTGAGCGGACTCCTGATATCAAACTCCGGAATGACGAGGTGCCTGATAGGCTTCCCTGTTTCAAACGCCTGCAATAACTGGCCTTTGGTATCCATGCTCTTTGGGCACACGAAAAGTATTTCATCCACATGCCTAAGCCACAGGTTCATTTCCTTTACATATGGACCATATGCAAGCCGCTGATCGTTGTGATAAACAATGGGAACAAAAGTGATGCAGGCAAACTTCATGACTTACTTTTTTACCAGTTGTTCGTAGCACTTTAATATTTTTCCCATTACTGCCTGCTGTGAATAATTTGCCTCAACAAACTGATGGAAAGCAAGGGCCTTTTGCCTGGCTACTGCCGGCGACGACAATGCAGTAACAATTGCTTCAGCCAGCCTGCGTGCATCTGAAGGCGGAACCAACCAGCCGTATTCTCCGCCCTTGAGTACCGAACTGCACTGCCCTACATGAGTGCACACCACGGGCAAGGAAGCAAGGCCATATTCAATTAATGAAAGCGGTAGTCCTTCGCTCTTGGAACTCAGAACACCCAGATTGGCTAATGCGAGATATTGCTGAATATTGGCCACTTCGCCGGTAAATGTTATGTTTTCTGCCACTCCCAGTTTCGCCGCCAATTCCAGCAAGTGCTTTACGTCGTCCTGGCTGTTAATGATGCCAATGGCAAAAAGGTGAACATCCGGGATAATTTCCTTTACCATGGACAAGGCCCGAATCATGTTCTCGTGGTCTTTTTGAGGCCTGATGTTGGCCACCATTGCCAAAATGTGGGTTGCATTGGGTTTTGCAAGAACCTCTTGGGGCGTAGTAGCATTCAGGATAGAAAAATTGGGCAGGTATTGTATTTTTTCCAATGGAACATTCAGATGTTTTTGTGCATTCTTCAACAGAGGCTCCGAAACACAAAACACAAAATCAAAAAAGTAGGAAAGCCCGATGTAAGGATAGGGTCGCCGGCCTGATGGCAGAATTTTTTCGCCATAGTGATCATGCCAGACTATTTTAATTCCTGTAGCCCATTTTATCAGTACCGGGAAAAAGTAGGAAGTGCTGTGCGCATGAACGATATTGATTTTATGTCGTTTTATGTACCGGGCAAGACGCCAGATGGCCCTTACATCAATTACCCTTCGTTTCTCAAGATACAACTGCCCGACCTTATCGCTTATTTTCTGTTGCAGCGATCCAGGCTTTCGCGTGACTACCAGGTGACTTTTAATGCCGGGCATTTCGGCCAGCGCATTGGCAATATTGACAGCCACCATTTCCGACCCGCCTGTTGTCAGGCTGTCGATTATCTGAACTACACGAAGCATTCCTTTTTCCTTTCTATTATCTGCCTGACTCATTCATCGCACTTTTTAGCCGATTGCAAAAATGTAGATTATTTCAGAAGCAGGAACAATTACTAAAATCGGCCTCGCTGCTAAGCACTTCCATTTTTTTGTAAACCAACAAGTATGAGAAACATTCAGTAATTCAGGCAGACCTCTTATCAACATTTATACTTATGCCCCTTTTTGAGCAGGCATTTAGGTTAGTTTTGCCCGCTTTTAAAAATTTGCTTTCTTCTATGCATATTGTTTTCATTACCGATGAATATCCCAAAAAGGGAAAAGGACACGGTGGTATTGGGACCATGGTGTATATGTTGGCGCATGCAATGCATCTTAATGGGCATACCATTAGCATTATCGGGCAGAACAATGATAAAGCAGATGATGAAACAGAAGACAATGGAATCAGGGTAATCCGTGTTGCCAAGTCAATGTGGCCCGCAGCAAAATTTGCAGACTACGCAATTCGATTGAACAAAAGGCTGAGAAGGCTTCACCGCGAGCAGCCAATCGACATAATTGAAGCGCCGGAACTCAGTTTCGGATTGACTGAAAAGATTAGTGGCGTATCGTATATCATTCGGCTCAATGGCGGTCACCATTTCTTCACCAAATATGAAAACCGTCCGAGGGAAAAAAAGAAGGTTTGGATGGAAAAAAGGGCGTTTGCTATTTGTGATGCAATTATTGGTGTAAGTCAATTCGTATATGATATCACTAAATCAGAGGTCAAGTTTGATAAGCCACATACAATCATTTCCAACCCGATTGACACCTCAGCATATGCACCGGATCCATCCGTTTTGGTCGACCGGAATTTGCTGGTTTTTGCAGGAACCATTGTTGAAAAGAAAGGTGTGAGGCAACTGGTGCTTGCCATGCCAAAAGTGTTGAAACTTTTTCCAAACATTCGGCTGGAGTTATATGGTCGCGACTGGCAGCGGCCAGATGGCAGTTCTTATTCTGAATATCTCAAGACATTTATTGCGCCGCAGTTTAGCTCTCAAATATTGCTGAAAGGTGAAATAACCAGGATGGATCTTAAAACCCTATTATTGAAGGCAGGTATCTGCATTTTCCCCAGCCATATGGAAGCCATGCCCTTGGTTTGGTTGGAAGCGCTGGGGTTGGGAAAGGCAATTTTAGCTTCAGAAACAGGTCCCGGAAAAGAAGTAATTTCTAACGGAAAGACAGGCATTCTAATCAATCCGCACAACCCAGATTCTATCGCAGATGGCCTGATAACATTGCTAAAAGATCCTGCCCTTTGTGAAAGGCTGGGAAAAGCTGCCCGTGAGGACGCTATAAAACGCTTTAGCCTGCAGTCTGTGGCAGAAAAGAGCATAGCGTTTTACCAACAAGTGAAATCCGCCAAATACAAATAGGCCTTCGAGAATCTCTGACCTGTCCGCGGTCATGCAATGACCGAAGCCTCTTTTTCCGCAAAGCAATATATTTGCCCAGCTTAAAAATGGCTATGATAGCGTTGATTGACTATGGTATGGGCAATATTGGATCAATAGCCAATATGATTAAAAAGATGGGCGGCAAAAGCAAGGTGGTAACCACTGCTGCCGAACTTGCCGGGGCCGACAAAGCCATTTTACCAGGCATCGGCGCTTTTGATCAGGCTGTAACTACCATTCATAAGCTGGGTTTGTGGGATGCACTCAACGAATTTGCGCTGGTTGAGAAAAAACCAGTGCTGGGCATTTGCCTGGGCATGCAACTTCTGTGCAACAGCAGCGAAGAAGGAAAGGAAAAAGGCTTTGGATGGATTGATGCAGAAGTGAAGCGTTTTGATTTTAGTGCTGTGGAAGGTGCATCGAACCTGAAAATACCGCACATGGGCTGGAATGTTGTAAGGCCGGTTGTAACGGATTGGCCTTTGTTCGAAAACTGGGAAGATGAAATGCGTTTTTATTTTGTACATAGTTATGCTGCCAGCGTGAACAATACTGCTCATGCTAAAGGCAAAACTTTTTTTGGATACGAGTTTGACTCTGTTGTTGGCCACGAAAATATCTTCGGGTTTCAGTGCCACCCTGAGAAAAGCCATCGTTTCGGAAAAATTGTGTACAAAAATTTCATTGATCTGTAGCGACCTTAATACCAAAACAGCATTATAGCTTTAGAACAACTTACCCGCAATACACATTCCTAACCCAAATTCTGAGTTTTCTTTCCTGCATGCTAGCCAACAGAGTAATACCGGTATTGTTATTAAGAAACGAGGGCCTCGTAAAAACGAAGCAGTTTAAGAATCCTGTTTATGTAGGCGACCCTATTAATGCCGTTAAGATTTTCAACGACAAGGAAGTGGATGAACTGTCTTTTATTGACATTGAAGCCAGCAAGTTGAATAAAACACCCAATTACAAACTGATTGAGAGGATTGCATCTGAAGCCTTCATGCCGCTTTCGTATGGTGGCAATGTGAAAAGTGTGGATGAAGTACGCACCCTGATTAAGATTGGCATCGAGAAGGTAATTGTCAATTCCCAAAATTTTAGCAATGCACAACTTATCAGCCAGCTAAGCGACCATTTTGGTTCGAGCACGGTAATTGCAGGCATTGATGTAAAAAAGAATCTGTGGGGCAAAAAGGAATTGTATAGCCACAATGCCACAAAGGCCCAGAAGGGAAAGATTATTGAATATTGCGTTGAATTGGAAAAGAGAGGGGCCGGTGAATTGCTGGTGAATAGCATAGATAGAGATGGCATGATGCAGGGCTACGATGTAGAATTGATGGGCGAGATAGCCAACTCAGTAAGTATTCCTGTAATTGCCTGTGGTGGTGCCGGCAAACTGCAGGACATAAACGAATTATACAGCAAAACAAATGTTACTGCATTTGCTGCCGGGTCCATTTTTGTGTTTCATGGCCCGCACAAGGCAGTATTGATAAACTATCCATCGAGGGAACAGCTTAAAGAGATATGGAAAAAGCAATAGCGAAATACCAGGTTTGCAGTAAAACGGTGATGGACAATATTGGCGATCCCGATATCACTTTCGATGCCGATGGTGTTTGCAACTATTACTATGAATTCACCGATAAACTGAAATTTCGCCTGCCACAGCCCGAAACAAGGGATGCTGAGTTGCAGAAGACCATTGACACCATCAGGAAAGATGGCCAAGGAAAACAATACGACTGCATCATTGGTGTTAGCGGCGGTGTGGACAGCAGCTATGTAGCCTATTTTGTAAAAAAAGTATTGGGCCTCAGGCCACTGGCTGTTCACCTTGATAATGGCTGGAATTCTGAACTGGCCGTCAAGAATATCGAGAACCTGCTGCAGCTGCTGGATATTGATTTGTACACCGAAGTGCTTGATTGGGAAATTTTCAGAGACTGGCAACTTTCATTTCTCAAAGCATCTACCCCCGATTCGGAAGTGCCCACCGACCATGTAATAATGGCTACTCTTTACAAAATGGCGGCCAAATTCAAGGTGAAGCATATTATCAGCGGCATGAATTTCAGGAATGAAGGACTGCTGCCACCTAGTTGGGCCCGTGGTTATCTCGATTGGAAATACCTTTCTTCGGTTCAGAAAAAATTTGGCACGGAGGATATCAGTTCCCTTCCGCACATGAATTGGATGAAGTTCATGCGGTACAACCTTTTGCAAGGCATCAAAATCATCAACATCCTCAATTATGTTGATTTCAATAAAAAAGTTGCGTTGGAAACACTGGTGAAGGAATTGGACTACAAACCTTACGCCGGCAAACACCACGAAAGCATTTACACTCGTTTTTTTCAGAGCTATATCCTGCCGAAAAAATTCAACATTGACAAGCGCAAAGCCCACCTCACATGCCTGATTATTGGCAGCAACGAAATAACAAGAGAACAGGCACTGGAAATGCTGAAACAGCCTATTGCACCTGCGGAGCAAATTGAAGAGGACCGTGAATATGTGATTAAGAAACTGCAGCTTACAGAGGAGAGTTTTGAAGCCATCATGCAGGCGCCGCCCAAAACCATTTTCGATTATCCCAATACACATCACATCGAATTGAAGTTCCGCAAATACCTCAACAAATTGAGGAAATGGGGACTTGCCCCAAAGTGAGTCAAACAGCACAAACAAACCAGGAAGCCAGGATGAAGATTATTACAGTTGTAGGTGCAAGACCTCAGTTTATTAAAGCGGCTGCTGTTTCAAGGGCATTCAGGAATTATCCTGATATCCAAGAATTAATTGTGCACACTGGTCAGCATTTCGACCACAACATGAGCGATGTTTTCTTTAAGGAAATGGACATTCCGCATCCGCACTACAACCTGCAGGTCCAGGGACTTTCCCACGCCGCCATGACCGGCCAGATGATGGAAAAACTGGAAGCAGTGCTTGAAAAGGAAAAGCCTGATGCAGTAATGGTCTACGGCGATACCAACTCTACACTAGCCGGTGCACTTACGGCAAAAAAAATGCACATCAAAGTAATTCATGTAGAGGCCGGACTGCGCAGCCACAACATGCGCATGCCCGAAGAAGTGAACCGCATTCTGACAGACCGCATCAGCGATATTCTGTTTGTACCCACCCAACACGCCATGGACATTTTAAAGCAGGAAGGTTTTGAAAACTTCGACTGCAAAATCTTCCTGTCGGGCGATGTGATGGAAGACTCTGCCATTCACTACGCAAAAAAAGCAGCTGCTGAATCAACCATTCTTCAACAACTTGGCCTGCAGCAAAATAAATACTGCCTGGCTACCATACACCGGCAGGAGAATACCGATGAGCCCGGCAGGTTGCTCAATATTATTGAAGCCCTGAATGAAATAAACAACCATATGCCGGTGGTTTTGCCATTGCACCCCCGCACCCGCAAAAAACTGAAAACACTGCATATCGAGCCTGCTTTTGCCATTATTGATCCGGTTGGATATCTTGACATGATGCAACTCCTTCAGCATACCCGGCTTGTGATTACCGATAGTGGCGGCTTGCAGAAGGAGTCCTTCTTCTTCAGCAAATTCTGCATCATTCTTCGTGAACAGAGCGAATGGGTGGAGCTACTGGAATACGGTTATAATTTCCTTGCTTCATCAGAAAAAGAAAAAATCGTCGGGACTTTTCATATCCTTGCCGACAGAAAGTTTGAGAAACAGCATAATTTCTATGGCGGTGGCACTGCCAGTGAATATATAGCGGGCACTTTGCACCAATTGCAGTTGAAATGAGCGTGAAAAATATCTGGGTCATTAATCAGTTTGCGGGCTCTCCTACCAGTGGCTGGGGTGAAAGGCATTATTATTTTGCCGAATACTGGCTGCAGGCAGGTTACCGGGTGAATATTATTTCAGGTTCCTACAATCACATGTTCAGCAATAATGTGAATGCAAATGGCACTTACACTATTGAGAATATTAATGGCCGGCAATTCTGCTGGACCAATACACCCCGCTACAATGCACAAAGCATTAAGCGCTTCTGGAGTATGATGGTGTTTGCCTGGAGAATGCTGCGACTGCCGGTGAAAGAATTGGGCAAGCCAGACTACATCGTTGTTTCATCGATGCCCATTTTTCCCATCATTACTGCATCCATGCTGAAGCGCAAGTACAGCGCCAACAAACTGGTATTTGAAATCCGTGACCTGTGGCCGTTGACACCCATTTACCTCGGCGGCTATTCAAAAAATCATCCCTTTATTTTGATGCTGGCATGGATTGAAAAATTCGGATACAAAAAGGCTGATAGAATCGTTTCACTTTTACCCAATGCCGACAAATACATCAACAACATTTCCGGCAGACCCGAAAAATTTGCATACATCCCCAATGGTTTGAGTGAGGATATTCTCGTAAACGAGCAGATCAGCGAGGAAACAAGGAGCAAAATTCCTTCAGGAAAATTTATTGTTGGCTATGCCGGCACACTGGGTTTGGCCAATGCTCTCGAATATTTTGTTGATGCAGCAGCATTGGTGCCTGCCGATGCCAACATACACTTTGTTGTCATTGGGGATGGCTACATGAAAAAGGAGTTGGAAGAACGTGCCAAAGCCACTAACAACATCACCTTCATTGGTAAAATTCCTAAAAACCAGGTGCAGGATGTGCTGCGCTTTTTTGACGTATGTTTTGTAGGAAGAAATGACTCCCCGCTGTTTGAGCATGGTGTTTCGGCAAACAAATATTTCGATTACATGCTTGCAGGCAAACCCATCCTCGATTCCAATAAACTGATAAAGGACCCCGTAGAATTGTCGGGCTGTGGAATAATTGTACAACCTAACTCCGCCCAGGCAATTGCCGATGGCGTCATGCAATTTTTCAATATGTCGCCGGCCGAACGGCAAGCCATGGGCTGCAAAGGCGCTGAATATGTTCGCCGTCACCATTCCATTCGCTTCCTTGCCAATAAGTACCTCGAAGTTTTTGAAGGAACCAACAGTAATTAGTTATTTCGCGGAAATCTGCTGAAAAAAGGAGCATGAATCAGCCAACGGCTGCCACTGCACCTTTGAAAGACTAACTGATATGAAGCGAAAAATAAGATTTGCCATTGTTGGATTTGGCCATATTGGACAGAAACATTCCATCATTGTAAATGAGTTTCCTGATGCAGAACTGGTGGCAATAGCCGACACAGACCCTGCCAAACAGCACCACAACAGATATCCCGCCGGTGTTCCCTTTTTCAATTCGCTGGACGAAATGCTGAATGCCCTCAAAGGTGACAGGGATATTGATGTGCTAACCATTGCCACACCTAATGGATTGCATGCTCAACAGGCACTTGCCGGCATCAAGCACAACTGTCATGTGCTCATTGAGAAACCCATGGGACTTTCCAAATCCGATTGCGAGGAAGTTGTCTTCACGGCCTTGCAGTACAGCAAGCAGGTATTTGTGGTGAAACAAAACCGCTACAGTCCTCCTACCCGCTGGATGCGTGAAATATGCAACAGTGGCGTGCTTGGAAAAATTGAATTGGTTCAAACCAATTGTTACTGGAACCGCGATGACCGCTATTATACTCCCGGTGGATGGAAAGGTACCCTGGCATTAGATGGCGGCACTTTGTTCACGCAGTTCAGCCATTTCATCGATATCCTTTACTGGACTTTCGGCGATATCAAAAATATTTCCGGCATCTTTAAAAACTACAATCACCAGCACAGTATTGAGTTTGAAGATACCGGTATTGTTCATTTTGAATTTGTGAAAGGCGGATTCGGATGCCTTAATTATTCAACAGCTATCTGGAACAAAAATCTCGAAAGCAGCATCACAGTGATAGCCGAAAAAGGAAGTTTCAAAATTGGTGGACAGTATATGAATGAAATTGAATACTGCCACATTGAAAACTACGAGATGCCTGTGCTGCCACCTACCAATCCGCCCAATGATTATGGGCCTTTTAAAGGAAGCGCTGCCAACCACCATTACGTTATTGAAAATGTGGTGAACACACTGAATGGCACCGACCAGATTACCACGAATGCACTGGAAGGAATGAAAGTGGTAGATATTATTGAACGCATTTACCAGTTGAAACCCAAACAACTATTTTAACCTGCAATGGCTGAACAAAATTATTTCGTGCATCCTTCAGCCATTGTGGATGAAGGTGCAATCATTGGAAATGGCACCAAAGTGTGGCACTTCACACACATAATGCCCAATGCAGTCATTGGAGAGCATTGTAATATTGGACAAAATGTTGTTGTGTCAAATGGTGTAGTACTTGGCAACAATGTGAAAGTGCAGAACAACGTAAGCATTTACACCGGTGTAATTTGCGAAGAGGATGTTTTTCTTGGTCCGAGCATGGTATTTACTAATGTCATCAACCCAAGAAGTGCAGTAAACCGCAAGTCGGAATTCAAGGATACGCTGGTGAAAAAAGGTGCAACTATTGGTGCTAATGCCACCATCGTTTGTGGCAACACCATCGGCAGGTTTGCTTTCATTGGCGCCGGCGCAGTAGTCACAAAATCAGTGCCCGACTATGCATTGGTAGTAGGCAATCCGGCAAAGCATGTTGGCTGGATGAGCGAATTTGGCCACAAACTTCTGTTTGACAAATCAGGTATTGCCATTTGCCCTGAAAGCCAGGAAAAATACATGCTGAGCGGAAATGTTGTAACCAAAATACAACCGTAAAATCTTACTTAGATTTTGCCTCTGCGTGCAATACCTGCCGGTACAATTCAGCAAGCTGACTGCCAATTGATTCAGTAGAAACATTGTGCGCAAACATGGCGCCGTTGCTTCTCTTCTCTTTTTGAATAATGGAAACAACTTCGTTGGCAATGGTAATAGCATCAAAACCATCAACAACTGCCGAAGGCTCTACTCCTTTCAGCCTTTCTGCAGCATCGCCCACATTCGTACTTACAATGGGACAATTGCATGCCAGCGCTTCTTTGAGTGAGTTATTGGAACCTTCGTGGAGTGAAGTCATGAGCAGCAAGTCGGCTGCGTTGTAATAATAAA
Organism: Sphingobacteriales bacterium; assembly: GCA_037443285.1. Lineage (GTDB taxonomy): Bacteria > Bacteroidota > Bacteroidia > Chitinophagales > Chitinophagaceae > Phnomibacter. The sequence goes on from JBBIOQ010000052.1 coordinate 15,053, forward strand.
TTAACTCCTTGTGAGGAATGCCTTGTGCAACAAACAAAACTGCACCGGGAATATGGTGTTTCACCCGATCAAAAACTTCATGGGCGAGTACAGCATTTTTTACACGGTTGCCATTGTCGAAAAAAAGAATGTAAGAGACATTCAAATTCCAGCCAAGCCTGCCTCTGCAAGCCGCCTTTTCCATTTCAAAAAACTGGTCTGTCCTGATGCCTTCGGGAATAATGACAGCCTTTGATTGAACAGTTTTTGGCAAAGCCTCTTTCATTTTTTGCGACATGACCACCACCCGTGTTGAACGATTGGCTGCCATTTTGCTAAAGAAGGAAAGCATTCTTCCTTTCGCTGATTTTTTTCCGGAAGATGTGTAAGCTCCAAACAAGTCGCTGCCAAGCAACGAAAGCAAATAAGGCTGCTTCATAAAGCTACTAGTTGCCCATGCACCTGGCCCGCCCCAGAATTGATGGACCAAGTCAATATTGTTTTCGGAGCACCATTTTTGTGTTTGCCTGGCAGCTTTAATTAAATGCAGCGGATTGTTTCGGTTGACCATATGCCGGACTATAATTTCTGAACCTGGGCAACAATTCCTGATGGCCTCAATAGTGAGATAATTATTTACAAGTTCCAGCTTGCTGAAAAAATATTTGTTGCCGAAAATATCGAAGCCCTCAATCACAGATTCAGGTGAGAATGCAGGTGAATCGGATGAAACAGGTTTGCCAGGCGCCAGTATCAATATCCTCATGGTGCAAATACTTTGATGATGGTTTCCAGGTACAACTGGCTGTCAGCAGATGTTCGCCTGGTATATTCAGCCAAGGCCGAAGTTTTTATGAATGTCAGACTCCCGGGAACAGCATCAAACTTCGTGATTGGCACATGACTGCCACCACCTCTTAGCAACCTGTACAATAGTTTTACCTGATTCTTAACTACCGGAGGCGAACTCCTGAAATATTCCTGTACATATTTCCTGAAATGAAACACCGGGCTTGAAAGTTTGCCGCCTCCGGCATCAGGTATTTGGCTCAATGCTTTGTTCAAATGTTGCATGAACAATGCATATGCCCGGTAGTTGCGCTTCATGTTGTCCGGCACCAACATTGCCCTTTGTAAAAAATCCAAATGATAAAATGGCGTTGTGCTCCACATGAAATACCGGTTTCGATCTTCACCCTCAAAATAAGCCTTGCCGCCACGTTCAAACAATGTGAACCGGATACTCCTGTTATTCATGTGATGTTCAGGATAGCTACTCACTGTTTCATATATCAACTGCTTCAGGTCGTCTTCCTTTTTTCCCATCAATGCTGCCACCAATTTTGGTTCAGCTATAGCATGGCGGTTGAAGAGTAACTCAACAAGGTGATTCAATCCCGAAGGATTGTGGCGTTCTCCCAGGTAGGGCAACACTTTGTCGCCTCCATCGCCGGTAAGCATTATGGCACCTAGTGGGAATTGGTCAGCCACCTTTCGAAGGTAGTCGCCTATGAAGGCCATGCCTTTGTAGTTGATGCCCTGTTTTAGATGCAGCAACCATTCATCATCCTCATTTGAATTATTTATTCCGATTTTTTCCCAAGGCACTCCCAACAATGAGGCAACTTTTTCAGCAACTACTACATCATGGTCGCTGCTGCTGAAAGCAAAACTGGATGCAGTAATGTTTGGGTTAGCTCTTTTCATTGCTGCAAGCACAGCCCTAGAATCTTGTCCGCCGCTCAATGAAACATGAAAAGGCAATGGCGATGCCGTGCTTATTTGCTGGCATACATCGTTGAATGATTGTGCAAGTTCCACTGCATCTTTTCCGGACCAATTTTCATTCCTGCTATCCAGTTCAATGGTCGAAAGTTGATCTTCTTTCAATGTAAAGTTCACCAGATCCACAGTCATAAAACATCCGCCGGGTATGCGTTGCACATCCTTGTACAAAGTGTGGCGGCCCAATGCATAACCACACCAAAGCGTTTCAAATATGCCATCCTCATCGGGTTGGCGAGGTGATGCAGCAAACAATCCAGCAAGGCTTCGGCCAATAAAAACAAGGCGGGAAGACTGCAGGAAATAAACCGGCAGGCGGCCTAGCACTTCGTTGAAAAAAAAGAGATGATTTTCGGTAATCACCCAGCAGGCAAATTCCCCTGGCAACCGGGAAAATTTTTCAGCCAATTTTCTCAGGGCAGGCAAAACTTCGCTGGATGCACTTTTGATTGTTTGGCCAATTTCTGATGCGATGATTTCCGCTGTATAATTCTTATGATAGATGTACCCTTCAACAATGATGCGGCATGAGCCATGCTGAATATCCAGGATTGGATAATTGGCGTATGGTTTAGCAAGGATGGTCTCAACAACACTTGAATCTGGACTAATGCTAGTCTTTTCAGTAAATCGAGCAATTGCATTTACACCCATCCTTTCTCCTGCCATAATTACCTGCATTCTACAATGTTTATGCTACAAATGGATGAATCCGCTTTGCTTTCAGGCCAATTCCATTTCCTTTTCGGCATACAGTTTTTTACCTCTAGGAGCAACTTTTTTAGCTCTTGCAAGGTGGCCCCGCCAATCATAATCGGTTGGTACAAAATGGATGAAGGCAAAAGCCACCAATAGGGGCGCACTCAAGGTTCGCATGGCACTGTGGAAAGTGGTACTGAGGCCCATAATCAGGAACAGCAGCATGAGGGACTTCCGGTAGTTGTTGGGTTCCCGATATGCCTGCATGAATGGTATTATGTAAATCATGATGGCTATCACCAACCCCGGTATTCCATGCTCCGCCAATAGCCGCGAAAACTCAAGGTGGGCCAATACGCCACTTTCAAAGCCATAATGGACCCGTTCTTTTGGCGCTTCGCCAACCCCAACACCCAACAGGGGTTTATCAATAAACATTTGAAGGTCAGAAATGAATATCTTCCAACGTCCCGATGTTGCTTCATTCAAGTCCCGTTTTTCCTCAAAGCCAGTCTGAATAGTTCTTTGCGTTTTTCCCTGGTACCGATATAGCAAATAGTTATTGGTATAGCTGTTAATGACCAAAAAGCCGATAATAATAATCAGTGCGGCGCCAAACACATTTATCATTTTAAAACTTCGAAGCCGTACTTCAGCGTCTTGCCATGCAGCTTTGGCTTTGGGGAAAATGATGACAACCATAATGGCAAGGAATGCACTTACCATCCCCCCCCTTGAAAAGGTGAGCAGGCCTCGAAGAATGAAAAGCGAGAGTAAAGCGATGTCCACTACTTTAAACCTGAATAGGTTTTGTTTGGTTAGAAACATCACAAACAGCAGGCTGATGGCAATACCAAACAGGGTGGATACCTGGTTGGTAATGGAGCCTCCACCGGTTTCATAGTTGGCGCTCACACTATATTCGATTCGGTCAAACTGGGATGCCCGGTATATGGTGAAGCAGGCCAGGGCAAGAATTGCGTAAATGACTACCCGCATCAACTGTTTTACATCCTTGAAAGTGAGTATTTGCTTTGAGCAAAACATGACACCCAGAAACAGGGTAAGCGGTCCGAAATAGTTGAATACAATGGCTTTTCGGCTATGGTCGGCTGCCACCACAAGGGCTGGAATGGAAAGCAGTAGCATGAAAATGCCGTATACAGATTGTTTCTTAATGGGGCCACCCAACAGCAAACCAAAAAGAAATAGCACCACTCCCAGGTACTTGCCCACCTGGTCAGGAATGAATGGAGCAGCGAAAATTCCTCTAGCCAGCACCTCAATACCTAATGAATATCCCAAAAGGAAAATAATCTGCGATTGCTGGTTTGGCTTGTAAAACAACATGAAGATGGAAGTGCCCATAAGCGTGTAAAACCAGGCAATAAGCGGCCATTTGGACCATACACAGGCAAATCCAAGTGCAATGTGAAACAACAGCCAAAACAGCTGCAAACTATCTTTTCGTAAAAGACTAATCATAAGTAATCAGCGGACAGTAATAAGTTAGGCTTATCTCCCTTCCGAAGGGCACGAAAATAGCAAAACAAATAGGTTAACCTGAATAGGACCTTTTTAAATGGAAACAAGAATTATAAAACAGCCATCTTGTTGTTCCATTTGTGGCCAATAGCATGCCCATGCCAGCAAACAAACTGCCTTTAGAAATAGGGATGTACCGATCATTTAAATCCATTGCCATTTTCCAAGGCCTATTTCCACTATTTTGCAACCAACTAGGCTCGGTTCAAAACAATGCAGGCACCCTTGCGAATTTTCATAGCTCATAATTACTCCGATTTTTCCTATGCAGCCAATAGCAAAATGCTTGCATTGCAGATGGCCCACCTTGGTCATAGGGTATGGTTTTTCAGCCATTCCAAACCCAGCACCAGCGATACTCATCCAAACCTCGTTGTATTGCAATGGCCCGAAAAGCGGCCTACCGGCTGGCGATCATTCTTTTTTGTGCTTAAACAGATACGCAGGAATAAACCCAACCTGGTCATCGCCCATGCGGCTGCATTGAACGTGGTAGCTGCTGCAAGCTGGTTGTGGGGGGTTAATCGCCGGGCGGGCTACTATCATTCAGCTTTCCAATCTTCCATTATCGATAATCATTTCAATAGGCTGCAATGCTGGATGGCAAGAAAGCGAAAGGCCATTTTCTATAACATGTTCACCGATATGGTTGCCGTAAGCCATTTTGGTGCTGCCGACCTGCACAAATGGTTTGGATATCCTGATAAGCGAATAAAGGTGATTTATAACGGGCTGCCCAACCGGCAACCTACTTTGGAACTCGAAAAACCTACATTGCCCCCCCTTGTTTTTTTTGCACCCGGCAGGCTTGACCCCGGCAAGAATATGCAAAAAGTGGTTGAAGGCTTCCGGCAGTACAACGAAAAATCGGGCGGGCAATCGCAACTGATGATTGCCGGCACAGGAAGCGAGGAACAATTGATTCGGAAAATGACAAGTAATGACCGCTCAATTACAATGCTGGGGCAGGTACCTTACGAACAAATTGATGCACTCATTCGGTCTGCCCATTTTTTAGTCTGCTCCTCACTGGCAGAAAATTTCGGAATGGTCATCGTGGAAGCCATGATGAATGGAACGCCGGTGCTGGCCTCAGCAGTAGGCGGCATACCCGAGCTTGTAAATGACAAAACAGGAATACTGGTGAACGGCAGTGATGCTATTAGGTGGGAAAAGGCTTTTGCTCAGGCATCGGCGGTAGTCACCAACAAAAACCAATATCAATCGCTCCAGGAAAATGGAAGAGCGGAGTACCTGGAGAAATTCCAGCAGGAAACGCACTTGCAGGAAATGATATCCTTTCTCTTGACAAATAGTAGTGACCAGGCCCATGTTCTGAATGATTAACTTCAATTGCCAACATGCATATTTGTTTCATAGGAGAATTTCCTTACCAGAATAAACCTGTAGGTGGCGTCAGCGTTTTCCTGAAAACCCTGGCCGACGCCTTGCACGAGAGAGGACATGTGGTTTCTATCATTTCTTTTTCATCGGCATTTGAAGGATGGGAACCCAGGGGCAATTATCCAATTTACAGAGTGCATCCCAGTAAATGGCCATTTCTGAATTTTATACGCATCGCCAGAAATATCAATCGAACCCTTCGCTCAATCAACAGCGGTAAACCAATTGATGTAGTTGAAACTGCAGAGGCAGGACTTTGTTTCTTAAGGAAAATGGAAGGTGTTAAATATGTTGTCAGGCTGCATGGCGGGCACCATTTTTTTGCAAAGGGCCTCAACCAAAAAATCAAATGGTGGTCTGCGTACCAGGAAAAAAGGTCGCTGCAAAAAGCCGATTCAATTATTGGAGTCAGTCAATTTGTGCTCAGCAGCACCCTGGAGTACTATCCATTCCTGAAAGCCCGGAATTGCAGGGTAATTCCTAATCCAATTGATGCAAAGCGTTTCATAGGCATCAGCGATGCCCGGACAATACCAGGCAGCATTTTGTTCTGGGGTGCTTATGCCGAAAAGAAAGGCATCTTCGAACTATTGGAAGCTTATCGATTGCTGAAACTTGAGAAACCGGAAATTTCTTTGCACCTCTATGGACGCGATATACTATCAAGGCAAACCGGAAAGTCGAACCTGCAGCAAATGAAAAATTTTGTTGCCAGCAATAAATTGGAAAATGTAGAAATTCATGGCAATGTCGACAATGCGCTCCTGCCTTCTATAATAGCAGAAGCTGAAATTGTAGTGCTGCCATCGCACCTGGAGGCCATGCCTGTAGCCTGGCTGGAGGCCATGGCGATGGCAAAGCCATTTGTGGCTGGTGAAACCGGACCGGGTCCTGAAATAATTTCACCCTTCAAAAACGGCCTCCTCTGCAATCCACACACCCCAGCAGACATTGCAGCCAAAATCCTGTTTATGTTGGAAAACAAGGAAAAAGCGAATGAAATGGGACACCAGGCCAGAAAGACAGTTGAAGACCTCTACACCATTGAAAAACTCGCCGACAGAAATATTGCATTCTATGCCGGCCTGAAGGCAACCGATGTGGCTTCTTCAAAATGAAGGGTATATACTGAAAAGTGCTTTTCTTTGTCCGCCTTTCAGAGTGGCAGGAGAAGATTGATATCATAGAAAATACCAACACTCATTCTCAATTGCCCTGAACCAAAACAATTATCGCAAAAAATAGAACTTAAGATGTTTGATTTTACTTACGAGCCACCAAAAGTGATTAGTGAAATTGGTTGCAACCACATGGGAGATTTGGAAATTGCAAAAGACCTTATTCAACTATCAAAAATGTGTGGCGCCACGGTGGCAAAATTCCAGAAACGAAATAACAGGGAACTGCTGACTGAGGAACAATACAACGCCCCTCATCCTGTTCCATATAATTCCTATGGCAGTACCTACGGTGAGCATCGTGAGTTTCTTGAATTTTCCAAAGATCAGCATCGCGAATTGAAGGCTTATGCTGAGAGTATTGGCATCCACTATTCCACTTCCGTATGGGATACAACCAGTGCACGGGAAATAGTTGAATTAAATCCCATCCTTATAAAGGTACCCTCGGCCTGCAACAACAATTTCACCATGCTCAAAGTGCTTCGTGATGATTATGATGGCGAGGTGCACATATCATTTGGGATGACCACGCATACTGAAGAAGAAGCAGTGGTTCGTTTTTTTGAAGAAACAGATCAGGCAAAAGATAGATTGGTCATTTACAGTTGTACAAGCGGCTATCCTGTTCCCTTCAAGGATATTTGCCTGCTGGAGATAAACAGGCTCTATGACACTTATGGCAGCAGAGTGAAGGAAATTGGTTTTTCAGGACACCATCTTGGCATTGCAGTTGATGTAGCAGCCTATACAATTGGAGCCAAATGGATTGAGCGCCATTTTACCAAAGACCGCACCTGGAAAGGCACGGACCACGCAGCTTCCCTGGAAGTTCCCGGGTTGCAGAAGCTGATAAGAGATTTAGAGCACACGTACGAGGCATTGCAAACGAAACCATTAGAGATACTTGAGATTGAAAGTGTGCAACGCGAAAAACTCAAATACCGTAAAGGTTAATGGAAATAGTTGCAATCATTCCGGCACGAGGCGGCAGCAAAGGCCTGCCCAACAAGAACCTGTTGCCGCTTGCAGGTATTCCGTTAATGGCCTATAGCATCAAGGCGGCACAGCTTACACCTTCTATAACAAGGATTATTGTGAGCACCGATTCAGGAGACATTGCCCATGTTGCAAAAGAATTTGGAGCCGAAGTGCCCTTTATTCGTCCAGCAGAATTTGCTCAGGACCTCAGTACCGATCTTGAAGTTTTCACGCATGCATTGAAATGGCTTGCAGAGAATGAAAATTACCACCCTGACCTGGTTGTTCAACTGAGGCCCACATCACCCGTTCGCAAAACCGAACAAATCGAGGCTGCCATTGAAAGGATGAAAAACAATGGTACTGCTGATAGCCTGCGTATAGTGACGCCGGCACCTGCCAACCCGTACAAAATGTGGAGCATTACTGACGAAAACAGCCCGATGCAACCGCTGATTAACCTGCCAGGTATTGCTGAGCCATACAATATGCCGCGGCAATCGCTGCCACAGGCTTACTGGCAAATAGGTTATCTGGATGTATTCAGGCCTCATGTAGTATTGGAGCAGCATTCAATGAGTGGCAATACCATTTTGCCATTTATTGTTTCAAACGATTTTGCCATTGACATAGATGACCTTGAAAGTTTCAATAGAGCTGAAAAAGCAATAGAAAAAGTTGGCGGTGTCAGATTTAATTAAAAACAAACCGATTGTTGTGATAGGTGCCGGCTCCATTGGAGAGCGGCATATCGGTATTCTGCAAAAGCTTGGCTTCAGCAATATTCTCGTGTACAGACAACGCTTGCTGCCCTACCGCAATATTAACGGTGATTCAGTAACCACCATTACCAACTGGAACGAGGTTATTCATCATCATCCATTTGCTGCAGTAATCTGCACACCTACGCATCAGCATGTACAACAACTTGCTGATTGCATCAAAGCGGGTATGCATGTATTGGTTGAAAAACCTATCAGTGCGGAAAATATCAAATTAGACTTCTTCAGGGAACTGCTGCAGCAAAAGCAACCCTTGCATGTGCAGGTTGCCTACATGTTGCGCTACCACCCTTTTTCAAAAGAAGTAATGCAGACCATTGAAACCGGTATATACGGACCCTTGCTCAGGGCACAATCTTACTGGGCTGATTACCTACCAAACTGGCATCCGTGGGAAGATTACAGGGAAAGCTATGCAGCAAAAAAAGAAATGGGCGGCGGTGTTGCTCTCACCCTAAGCCACGACCTTGATTTCATGTGCTTTGTTGCGCAATCGCTGCCGGCAAAATGGTATGCAAACAAGCAATACCTTTCACCGTTGGAGGTAAATGTTGAATCTGCAGCCGATTTTATCCTTGAATATCCGGGCGGCGTTTGCTGCAATGTGCATGTGAATTTTTTTGAAAAAGCAGCACGAAGATTTTACCGGATCGTATTTGAACACGCAAGCATCGAGTACAACTATTTGACTAATATTGCCACCATTGAAACACCCGGCGAAACCATTCAGCGTGAATACAAAGGCTTTGAAAGAAACCAGATGTTCGAGGCACAGGCAGTTGATTTTTTTGAGCATTGCATGCAGCCAGACAGCGCAACAAGTTTGAAGAATATTGAAGGGGCACAGGCAATTACAAATATGTGTGTATGAAACCATCAGTTGTAAATATTGACGGCAAAGTCATCCTGGTTACAGGAGCTGCCGGCCAAATAGGCCGCGAGATAACAGAAAATTTCCTGGCACAAAATGCAAAGGTTGTTTTAGCAGATATCAATGCAACACAACTGGAAAAATTGAAGGAAGGCTTTCTCGCAAAATTCGATCCTGCGCAATACTTGCTGGTGCAGGTGGATATATGTGATGCAGCCAACTGCGACAAATGCATCAATCAGGCCGTAGAGAAATTCGGCAGAGTAGATGTGCTCATTAACAATGCAGCCATCGATGCAAAGTTTGACAACAATGCCGACGATAAAGTGAACAAAAGCAGGTTTGAAAATTACCCGCTCGATTTGCTCCGCAAATCGGTGGAGGTAAACCTGGTAGGAACGGTGGTGATGACACAAGCTGCATGCCGCCAGATGCTGAAGCAGGGCCATGGCAACATTATTAACGTGGCCTCCACTTATTCAGTGGTTGCACCCAATCAAAACCTGTACGACTTTGGTGATGGCAACATCAACTACAAACCGATTGACTACATTGCTTCCAAAAGTTTCATACCCAACTTCACACGTTACATTGCTACGTTTTATGCCCGCGAAAGCATACGCTGCAATGCCATTGTGCCACATGGCATCTTTAATAATCACCCCCAGCATTTTCTCGACAATTGGGCCAAACTTTCGCCAATGGGACGCATGTGCAACCGCGAGGAACTGAACGGGCCTTTCACTTTTTTAGCATCTGATGCAAGCAGTTATATGACTGGTGGCATCCTGAATGTAGATGGAGGATGGACAGCATGGTAAAGAAAATAAAACTATTCCTCTCAGACGTGGATGGCGTGCTTACCGATGGTAGCATGTACTACACCGAAAATGGTGATGAAATAAAGCGCTTCCATACCTACGATGGCATGGCATTTAACCTTCTTGCCAAGGCAGGAATCAAAACCGGATTTGTGACAACCGAAGTAACAAAGATGGTGGAGCGCCGTGCACAAAAACTGAAAATTGATTACCTCTACCAGGGTCGAAGAGATGGAGGAAAACTGAATGCTGCATTGGAGATTTGTGAAAAGGAAGGTATTACACTTGATGAGGTGGCTTATGTGGGCGATGACATCAACTGCATTGACCTGCTTTCAAAAGTGGGATTGCCTGCTTGCCCGCAAAATGCGCGGCCTGAAGTGAAAGCCCTGCCAGGCATCAGGATCCTGGACACTCCGGGAGGCAGTGGAGCGGTAAGAGAACTGGTTGACTGGCTGCTGGCACAATACAAAAGCGAATAAGCTTTTCACATTTTCATCTACTGAACTAAATCCTTATTACACATGATTTTGGGAATTCTTGTTCCGGATGGTATTGGAATAAAGAATTATTTATACACCAATTTCCCTGCACTTTATTTCGAAAACCCCGACAACAAAATTGTACTGTTGTATTGCGGTATTGAAAGACAGTTGCTGGAGGAAACCATGCAACAGTTTCCGGGAAGAGCAACACTGTGTGAACTGCCCCGCTTTACCGAGAAAATCCCATTCAGAGTAATTAGAGAATCTATTACTATTGGAAGGCTCAGGTATTTTTCAAGAAAGCTTTCCAATCCAACCATCATGGAGGCTGTGCCAAACGCTCACACCTGGAGGCGCAAGATTTTATTAGGAGTCGCAGGTGTTTTTGGCCGCATCATGTCACGCAACTACAAAGCTATTCTGCGGTGGGAGAAAATATTTCAGCACCAGGTATCCAGGCTGGAAATTCCGGAATTTGAATCGATACTCAGGCAGCAAAAAATTGATGTAATACTCAGCCTTCATCAGCGCCCACCAGAAAACATCCCGGTATTTGAAGCAGCAAGACGGCTCAACATCAGGCGCACTACCGTTATTTATTCCTGGGACAATGTGGCCAAGGCAAGGCTGTATTCTACATCAGAAAAATATTTTCTGTGGAGCAACTACATGAAAAGCCAGATGCGTTTGTTCTATCCTGAAATACCTGAAGAAAGCCTTGTAGTTACCGGAACTCCGCAGTTCAGTTTCTATTTTTCGAAGGATTACATGATGCCTCGTGATAAATTTTTTGAGGCCAATGGCTTGAACCAGCAGCATCCGATTGTTTTGTTCTCAGGATCCGATTTTCGCACATCTCCTTACGATCCTTACCTGCTTCGCGATGTGGCTGAAGCGCTTCAGAGCATCGAAGAGCAAGAAAGACCATCACTTGTGTTTAGGCGTACACCAGCCGATTTTTCCGACCGTTACAATTGGGTTTTCCAAAATTATCCTTGGATAAAAGTGATGGATCCATTATGGATAAACAAAGGCAATTCGTGGAGCAGTGCTGTGCCTACCCGGCAGGATTTGGTAAACATTGTTAACCTCATCAGGTATTGCAGCATAGTCGTAAATGTGGCTTCGACGATGGCCCTCGATGCGGCTACTCATAACAAGCCTTGCATTTACCTTTCTTACCATCCGCTGGAAGCAAGGCAGCAGGGATGGCCTGTGTACAACGACACGCATGATGAAGACCATTTTAAAGCAATGAAAAATATTGAGGCTGTGTGCTATGTTGAACATGAAAACAAACTCCCTGCTGCAATATTCAACCTGCTACATCATCCTGATGACTATGCAAAAGGAAGAGCAAAATATCTTGAAATAATTACCGACAATCTTTACATGTCGGCATCACAATCATTGGCATCTCAGATTATGGCGTTACAAGAAATGGCCTGA